>DATJJH010000260.1:0-6084 GCA_035492395.1 Trinickia sp.
CTCATCGCTGTCGTCGTTGCGCAGCACGACCACCCAGTCCAGTTGTTCGTCGGTCACGCCGAAGTAATCGAGGACCTCCTTGCGAACGGCATCGATGAACTGCGCGAACTCCGGGGTTGCTTGAGCCTGCGCATGCAAGGCGTCGTATTCCATATCGTCCGCGCCGCCGCCGTGCTCGTCGATGTAGCGCGTGATCCACTGGTCCAGCTCGTGATCGTAGTCGGCCTCGGCACGCATCGCCTGGGCGGCCGTGCTGAAATCCAGTTGGGCAAACGCGGCGATCGCCGCTGTCGTTGCCTCGTCGAATGTACTCGTCATCGCGTATGTCCCGTGGTGGCCGTGGCATATCATCGCATGGGCTGCCGCGGGCGGGCGCCGACACTAGAAGGGCGCGAGCGCACCGCTATGGAACACGAAGGCTCTTGAGTTTGTTTAGCGGGCGACATCTCAGCCGATGGGCTGGGCCCGTATGCACGGGCCCGAGATACTCACCGTTCAGGCGAGATTCGCCTTATCCAGCCCGTAAGCCTTGTCGGCCGAGCCAGGCACGGCCTTGAATGCAATGCTCGCTCGGTTCCATCCGTTGATGGCGATCACTTGGAACGTCAAGTCGGACAGCTCCTTCTCCGAGAACTGCGTTCGAACCTGTTCGTAAATGTCGTCGGGCACACCATGCTCGGGCAGCTTCGTCAGCACTTCGGCCCATGCGAGCGCGGCGCGTTCGCGTGGCGCGAAGAGGGTCGATTCGCGCCAGATCGCGACATGATGCAAGCGCAGTTCTCGCTCACCATGGATACGCGCCTCCTTGACGTGCATGTCGACGCAGAAGCCGCAGCCATTGATCTGCGATGCGCGCAGCGTGACGAGATCACGAATCGATTGTTCAATTGCGCTCTCCTGCAGCTGATTGTTGAATTCCAGAAACGTCCTGAACAGTTCCGGCGACTGCTGAATGTAGTTGATGCGCTGCGTCATGATTTCTCCTATAGACGAGTGGGCGTACGTCCGCCCCTCGCGGACGCCGCCAGCGGCTACGCGCCGCATGTAGCCATAGTAAGAAAGCACAGACTGTGAGAGTAGATAGGCGAATGGACTCACGGTGTTGCCGGCGCAGCACCAATTCTCAGTGCGGCTTGCTCAACCACGCCCGAGCGAGCGACACCCACCACGCCACGCCCGGTTTGCTCCTGCATTTGAGCAGCAGTCGCGCCAAACCTTTTCTTTTCTGGCGCGGCGTTAGACGTTCCCGCGGCGAGACGGCAGCGGGTTAGTTCTTCTGGCAGCGTCCGTTCAGGCATGCGAGACTGTGCGGATCGTTATACCGCAGTGCGACATGGATATCCGACACATACGCTATTTCCTCGCCGTTGCCGATTCAGGTAGCGTCGCGGCCGCGGCGCGGCAGCTCGACATCGTGCAGCCTGCATTGAGCAGGCAGATTCGAGATCTCGAAGAAGAACTCGGCGCGCCGCTCGTTTTACGCAGTGCGAAAGGCGTCGAGCTCACGGCAGTGGGCGAACAGTTTGCACTAGGGTAAAGGTCGGTATGTCGCCATCCGATGCCTCCACATTGTCGACCGCACGCCTGACGTTGCGTCCGCTGCGCGCCGAAGACGCCGTACCGCTGTTCGTCATGTATTCGGATGAACAATTCATGCGCTATTGGTCTTTTCCGGTCATGACGCGCTTTGAACAAGTCGTCGATTACCTCGCTCGCCGCATGCAAGGCTCGACCATGGAAACGGAGATCGTCTGGGCCGTGGAGATTACCGCCACGCACGACGCCATCGGCATCTGTTCGCTGTTCAATCTCGACGTCGCATCGAAGCGCGCCGAGATCGGCTTCGGGCTGCAGCGCGCCTTCTGGGGACGGGGCTACATGAGCGAGGCCGCGCGCGCCGTCGTCGACTGTGCGTTCGACACGCTGCATTTGCGTCGCATCGAGGCCGAGATCGATCCTCGCAACGAGGCGTCGGCGCGCATTCTCGACCGGCTCGGTTTCGTGAAGGAGGGACAGCTGCGCGAGCGGTGGATGGTCGACGGCAACGTCTCCGACAGCACGATCTACGGACTGCTGCGCGCCGACCGGCGCTGAGCCGAGACCTCGGCAGGCGATCGTCACGGCGCCCTAAAGCATCGACCGCTTTCTTCCGACCACTGCGAAACTGACGGCGACCGATCCGCGCGCATGCGCCTCGCGCGTCGCCGCGGTCCATGTCGGAGTGCCCGCGCGCGCCGCTTCACCGTCTTGCGCCTCTGAGGAGATTAACGCGCTGTACAGCTCGGGCCGCCGCGCATTCAGCCAGCGTCGGGCAATGCTACTCTGTGCCGTCCCCGGGTCGATGTCGGCTATGGCGATCGACGCGTGCCGCGTATCGCCCGCCGCGAGCACCGCGCCCGATGGCCCCGCGATCACCGCCGCGCCCGAACTGCTCGTCGTCTTCGGCACTTGCGCAACGTCGCTCAGCACGGCGAACATGCCGTTGTCGCCAGCCCGTGCCGGCAGCGTGCGCACGCACCATTCGCGCTGAATGAATAGGTCCTGCGCTGAGCTCGAATGGCTGCGATGCGGCGCAACCAATAACGTCGCACCTTTCAACGCCGCGACGCGTGCGTTCTCCGGCAGATAGTTGTCGGCGCCGATCAGTATGGTCATCGTGGCGCCCCACGGGGTGTCGTGGACATCGAAGCGCTCGCCGGTGCGCAAATGCGGATTCTCCGTGACGTAGACCTTTCGATGGCGATGCCTTACGCCACCCGGCATGCAGACGACATAGCTGTTGTACAGCGCACCGTCGTCGCCACGCTCGATCCATCCGACGCCCGCGGCCACCCCTGACATCTCGACCGCTTGCGCCACCGCGTCGATCGACGTACCGAACAACGGTTCGGACAACGCGTCGAGTTCGGCACGTCGCAGCCGGTCTATCCGCAGGATCCCGACCAGGCTCAATTCAGGGAACACGGCCAGGCTCACGCCGTCGCTTGCGGCGCGTGAGAGTTCGGCGGCCACACCGGCGGGCGGCAGGGCAAAAGGCAGAGCAGCGACCCTCAGCGGGCGGCGAACAGGCGTAGACATGGCTTGAGCGAATCGGTAACGGAATGCGTCTATTGAACTGTTGTGCGTTCGATAAGTAAAATGAATCGTTTTCCATCTTCGATTCCATAAAAGAATGGATCTGAAACTGCTTCGCGCGTTCGTCACGGTGGCCGAACTCAAGCATTTCGGTCGAGCCGCGGATGCGCTGCATACGAGCCAACCTGCCTTGAGCAAGCAAATTGGCTCACTTGAATCGATACTCGGCGCGCGTCTGTTCGAACGCGGCCGGCACGGCGCCGGGTTGACTGCATTCGGTACGGACTTCCTGCCCGACGCCGCGGCGCTCGTACGCGACGCCGACGACATGCTCCTGCGCGCGAAGGAAGCGAGCCGCGGCAAACGTGGACGCCTGCGCGTCGGCCTTTGTCTCTCGGTGCTGACCATCGCGCCGCGATTGATCGCGGATTTTCGGCGGGCGCATCCGCAGGTCAGCGTGACGCTCGTCGACCTCTCCTCGGCCGAGCAATCGCGTCGGCTGCTCGCCGGTACGCTCGATGTCGGCTTCATGCGCATGCCGAAAGGCGACGAACTGGAGGCGTTCGCCGTGATCGAGGAGTCGCTCGCCTTGGCGATTCCACGAGAAGCGAGCATCGCGCGGCTACCGAAGGATTTGAACGTGCTCAACGATATCGGCTTCGTCGCGCTGTCGCGTGCGCGCGGTGCGGGCACGGCCGACCAGATCGATCGCTGGTGCGCGCAGCGCCGATTCGTCCCTAGAGTCGTGCAGGAGGCACAGGACGTGCAATCGGTGTTGGCGACGGTAGCCGCGGGCGTGGGCGTCGCGTTCGTGCCTTCGCATATGCAGTTCCTGCTACGCGACGCCACCGTCCTGACGTTGCCGGGCGTGCATGCGCGCTGGCGGGTAGGCCTCGCATGGCAGGCAGGCCGGGACGACATCGTCACGCAACGATTCGTCGCCTTCACGCGCAACGCCCTTAAACGCGGCCGCCCGGCCTGATTGCCCGCCGCGCCCGCTCGGCGCCACGGCCGAGCGACCGATGTCGGCTATTGCACCGCAACACGCCCTTGGCAGCAGGCATGGCGCCTGCAACGGCGCAAGCATGGGGCATGGATAAGACGGGGGGCGATCGATGGCTTCACTTTCCCTCAGCCATTTACCGCGCGCGGCCCGCCGCGAGGGCGCGTGCGCGGTCGATGCGATGCAGCACTTCAGCGAAGACCGCTGTACCACCATGGCCGCCGGCATCGCTTTTTACTCCGCGTTTTCGCTCGCGCCGATGCTGGTCATGGTGATCGCCGTGGCCGGCTGGTTCTTCGGCACGAATGCCATCCGCGGCCAGATCTTCCAAGATGCGCACGTGCTCATCGGCGACGAGGCCGCCGCCGCCGTGCAGATGATCGTGATCAACGCGCGTTCGCACAGCGGCACGGGCGGCACCGCCGCGTTCGTTTCATTCGTCGCCCTCGCGCTCGGCGCTTCCGCGACGTTCGCCTCGCTCAACACCGCGCTTTCGATCGTGTGGCCGACCGATTCGTCGGCCCGCGTCTCGACCGTGCTCGCGCTCGTCAAAGTCAGACTAATCTCGTTCGGGCTCGTGCTCGGCGTCGCCTTTCTCGCGATCGTCTCGCTCGTGCTGGATACGGTCGTGACGTTCATCGGCGAGTGGCTGCTGGGCGGAACGCCGTTCGTCATCGTCGGCGATATCTTGCAGCTCGTGCTGGGGGTGGTCGTGCTGGCGTTCTCGTTCGCCGCCTTGCTCAAGTTCCTGCCCGATGCATACGTGGCCTGGCGCGACGCGCTCACGGGCGGCATCGTCGCCGCACTGCTGTTCACTGCCGGTAAAAAGCTTTTCGCCATCTATTTAGCGCACGCTGGGCTCGCCAATGCATTCGGGGCCGCCGGTTCGCTGGCCGTATTGCTGATGTGGCTATATTTTTCTGCAGCCGTGCTATTGCTCGGGGCCGAATATGCCGCGGCGCGCGGAAGGCGCCGACTCGCCGCCAATCGACCAATCCCGCCCAATAAAGCAGATCATTAGTGCGGTTACTCGATTCGAGTCAGCATAGTTCGACAACCTTGTCTACCGCGATGCGTCGCGTCGTTTCGGGGCATCACGCCGCTTTTACGTGCATTACGCACTGGCATATCGCATATGCGGCCTGTTCTCGGTCCGGTAAGGCATGGGAGCCGCCCCACTGCGGCGATCGACCGCACGCATCCAAGGAGACTTGCGCGATTGCGTCGCAATTTTGCATCTTCTTTGCATTTCGTTTAATTCAGTATTTCAGAGGCAGCAATAATCGAGCGTTCACTTTTACCGCATCGAAGAACGCTTTGTTTCATTTTGACGACAGTGACTTTTTTTCCGTTCATCCTTTCAAGCGCATTGCGCTACTCTCCTTTCCGCAACAGTCTAATAACGCTTCGCGTGGAGAAATGATGAAAAAAATCGCTTTGTCAACCCTCTCGCTCGCCCTTCTAGGCGCGGCCGGTGCAGCTCATGCGCAAAGCAGCGTGACGCTTTACGGGGTGATCGACACGTCGCTGACGTACGTGCATCACACGGACGGCAACAAGAACCTGTGGGCGCTCGGCAATGCAAGCGGCGGCGACCTGTCCGGCACGCGTTGGGGCCTCAAGGGTCAAGAAGACCTGGGCGGCGGTCTCGCTGCGATCTTCCAATTGGAAAACGGCTTCGATCCGTCGAACGGCCGTCTGGGCCAGGGCAATCGCGAATTCGGCCGTCAAGCGTTCGTCGGTCTGACGAGCCAAACGTACGGTACGTTGACGCTGGGCCGCCAGTACGACCCGGTGGTCGATCTGGTCCAAGGCATCACGGCCGATAACTACTTCGGCAGTGCGTTCGCCACGCCGGGCGATGTCGACAACTACGACAACAGCTCGCGCACGGACAATGCGATCAAGTACCTGTCGCCCACGTACGCCGGCTTCCAATTCGAAGCCATGTACGCGCTCGGCGGCGTGGCCGGCTCGACCGGCAGCGGCCAAACGTGGTCGCTCGC
>DATJJH010000261.1:0-3186 GCA_035492395.1 Trinickia sp.
TCCGATCAAACGCATAGTCGGCTGGCGCAAAGATCTCATTCAATCGGACCCGGATACCTATTCTGCCTATCTACGCAGATTTCCGAAGATCGCGGACATTCCAACCTTCGGCGGATTCGAAGATGGCACGTTCGATATCGAGCAGGCGATCGCACTGAAGCCCGACGTGATCCTGATGAACGTCGAAGCGCAACGCGCGACCGATGACGCCCGATACACCGAAAAACTGGCCGCGCTCGGCATCCCGGTCGTGTACGTCGACTTCCGGCACTATCCGGTGGAAAACACCGAGCCGACGATGCGGCTCGTCGGTAAGCTGTTCGGAAAGCAAGAGAGGGCAGAGGCCTTCATCGCGTTTCGCAAGGCGCAGATCAAGCGCGTCACCGACGTGATTGCCGCGCATCGTCCCACGCGCCCGGATGTGTTCATCGAACGCATCGGCGGTTACACCGACGACTGTTGCTTGAGCTTCGGCAACGAGAACTTCGGCAAGTTCGTCGAGATGGCGGGCGGGCATAACATCGCGGGCGACATCATTCGCGGCACCTTCGGGCAGTTGAATCCGGAACAAGTCGTTGCGGCCAATCCCGATCAAATCGTCGTCACGAGCGCGAACTGGCAAGCGTTCGTGCCGAACGGGCATTGGATCGGTTTGGGGCCAGGCGCGGACCTCACACAGGCCGCGCGCAAGCTCGAGTACTTCACGAATCGGCCAGCGTACGCGGGAGTCAAAGCGAATAAGAACCACGCGTTTCATGCGATCTGGCATCAGTTCTACGACAGCCCGTACGACTTCGTGGCCATTCAGCGGCTGGCGAAATGGTTTCATCCGACGCTTTTCGCCGATCTCGATCCCGACGCGACGTTCCGAGAATTGCATGAGCGATTTCTGCCCGTCGACTACGAGCCGGGTTACTTCGTCAGTCTGCCCGCCAAGGAGGTGCGCCGATGAGTTCAGTGTCTTGGGCGGGGGCGCCGCAACGCGGCGCGTATCGCGGCCTGGTGCGTCGCAAGCGGACGTTGCTCGGCGTCTTCGCGATCTTGCTGGTCGCAAGTGTGCTGCTCGATCTAGCGCTCGGTCCGGCGAATTACAGCGTAGGCGATGTGGCGCGCGCGGTGTTGTGGCCTGACAGTGTGCCGGCGCAGGCGCGGGTGGTGTTGTGGGAGATTCGCATGCCGGTGGCGCTGATGGCGGTTGCGGTGGGGGCCGCGCTGTCGCTGGCCGGCGCCCAGATGCAGACGATCCTCAACAATCCGCTGGCAAGCCCGTTTACGTTGGGCATTTCCGCCGCGGCGAGTTTTGGCGCCGCTTTGGGGATGGCGTTCGGTCTCAAGCTGCTGCCCGTGGCCGTCGACTACATGGTGCCGCTCAACGCATTCGTGATGGCGGTACTTTCCGCAATGCTGATCCACATGCTCAGTACGCGGCGCGGCGTCACAGCGGAAACGATCGTATTGCTCGGCATCGCGCTCGTGTTCACGTTCAACGCCTTGCTCGCGCTCGTTCAGTACTTTGCGAGCGAGCAGGCCGTGGCCGCCGTCGTGTTCTGGACGATGGGCAGTCTCACCAAGGCGACTTGGCCGAAGCTCGCCGTCGTCTGTGCGGCGATCGTGGTCATGCTGCCGGTCTTCGCGCGACGTGTGTGGCAGTTGACGGCGCTGCGGCTCGGCGACGACAAAGCCGCGAGTTTCGGTATCGACGTGCAGCGCCTGCGCTTTCAGACGCTCGTCATGGTGAGCCTGCTTGCCGCGTTTCCGGTAGCGTTCGTGGGCGTCATCGGCTTCGTCGGGCTGGTGGGGCCGCATATCGCACGTATGCTGGTTGGGGAGGATCAGCGTTTCTTCCTCCCAGCCTCTTTGCTCACCGGGGCGTTGATGTTGTCGGCAAGCTCGGTCATTAGCAAAACGCTGATTCCCGGCGCGATCTTCCCTATCGGTGTCGTGACATCGCTCATTGGCGTGCCGTTCTTCATCACCCTGATTTTGCGCGGCAAGAGGAACGCATGGTGAAGCTATCGCTCGACGGGGTAGGGGCCGCGTATGGCGGCCGACGGATACTTTCAAACGTCAGCACGCCGATTTTCTCCGGCGGACAGGTGGTGGCGGTCATCGGCCCGAATGCGGCGGGCAAGTCGACGCTGTTCAAACGCATCGCGGGATTGGTCGACGGACCGGGCAACGTGCTGATCGAAGGCGCTCGGAGGGGGCGCGACGGCGTTTGCTACATGCCGCAGGACTCCCTCTCCACCGCTCGGTTGACGGTGTACGAATCGGTACTGCTCGCGCGCAAGCAGCACCAGAGCGCTTGGACGGTGCACGATGACGATCTTGCGGAGATCGACGGCATCATGGAATCGATCGGCATCGGCGAACTGGCTTTTCGCAATCTGAATGAACTGAGCGGCGGCCAGCGCCAGCTTGTATCGATTGCACAGACGCTCGCACGCGATCCGGAAGTCATGCTCATGGATGAACCCACGAGTGCGCTCGACATGCGTCGCCAAGTACAAGTGCTCGGTTTCATGCGCGGCCTCGCGGCGCGGCGCGGCATGATCGTGTTGATCGCGCTGCATGACCTCAATCAGGCGTTGCGTTTCGCGGATCAGGTTCTGGTGATCGCGGGCGGTACGGCGCGCGGCAGCGGGCCGTGCGAGGACATCGTCACATCGGCGATGCTACGCGACGTATATCGCATCGACGCCCGCGTCGAGCGATGTTCCAGAGGCGCGAGCCATGTCATCGTCGATGGCGCGATTTAGTTCCCGTCGAGCGCGTGACACGATGCTCGATGCGTTCGCGAAAACGGTAAAAACGGTGACGGCGGTGAAGACGAACGCTACACGGAGGCAGCATGCCCGGTGAGTTGACGTATTGCGTGGCGGTCAAGCCGGTTTCGTTCCTGCGGCAATCGGAGATGGTCGACGAAGCTCATGTAAAAGGGCTCGCGGTCGCGATCCGCGAAGCGCGCGCTTGGACAACGCCGATTCCCATCGAAAAGAGAACCGGTATCGTGATGGACGGCAACCACCGGTTGCGTGCGGCCGCGATGCTCGGCTTGCGCTATTTGCCCTGTGTGCTGCTCGACTATCTCGACCCGCGGGTCTCGGTCACGCACTGGGGCACGGGTGCTCCATTCAGCGTGGCAAGCATCGGCAGGCGCATCCTAGAGGACAGGAGTCTGTTCCC
>DATJJH010000262.1:0-53977 GCA_035492395.1 Trinickia sp.
AACGGCACGGCGCGATAGGCGAGTTGCAGCTCGGTCGCCAGCGCGGCCTTGAACCGTCCCGATACGATGTTCGATAGGCTCACGCGCGGCAATTCCGCTTGCTCGGCAAGCGCGTCGGCGAGCGACTCGGTGCTGAGCGCATCGCTCTCGAGCAAAAGTTCGCCGAGCCGCTTGCCGCATTCCGCTTGCCGCGCCAGGCACGCTTCGATTTTCTCGGCCGTCACGATGCCCCATTCGACGAGGATTTCTCCCAGCTTGCGCCGCTCCTTGCCGAGCTGATCGTTCGACAGGTACGTATGGCTCGTCTTATCCCAGGCGATCGCCTTGCCCGTGATCAGGTGGTTGATGAAGATGCGCCAGGCCCGGCAGACGGCCAGGAAGTTGATGAGATTGTTGACGAAGAGCCGTGGCAGCGACAGCGCGCCCTGCAGCGCACCGTTCAGCTTCGCGACGAAATAGACGCGCTCGCTCAGGCGCAGCGCGAGCAGGACGCTGTTGATCGCCAAAAGCGGCGCGAGCGTGCCGCTTACGAGACCTTCGTTCGCGCGGCCCAGCGGCGCAATGCCGACCGCTCGCAACCCCGCGATCGACAGATAGCTGATCAGCACCGCATACGCGAGGATGGAGACGATCGACGTGACCATGCCTTTGCGGTCGCGGAAGAACATATAGCGGTCGCGCCAGTTCCCCTTCCATCCGAGCTGCTGCCAACCTTGAAACGAGATGCCTAGGATCCACCGCGTCCGTTGACGATATGCCGTGCGCAAGGTACTCGGGAAATACTCGCGCGTCGCGAGTAGGTTGCGAGCGGACGCCATGCGCTGGCGGTGACGGCGCATCTGCTCGCGCACGACATCGGCGATCGGAAACCTGGCAAACGTCTCCTTCATGCCGAGCTCGCGCAGCCGGAAGCTGAAGTCGTAGTCTTCGGTCAGCGTCGTGGTGTTGAATGGCTTGCCGTCGCGTTCGACGGAAGCCGCCTCGATCGCGCGGCGGCTGTAGCACGACGCCACGCCCGCGCCCGGAACGATGCCTGTGAGCCATTGCCTGGACGGGATGTCCTTCTGGTGCGTCTCGCTGAAGTCATCCATGTACGTGCCGGCCACGAACTCGTTCCACTTGCGAGGCAGCGACAGGACGGGCA
Organism: Trinickia sp.; assembly: GCA_035492395.1. GTDB lineage: Bacteria > Pseudomonadota > Gammaproteobacteria > Burkholderiales > Burkholderiaceae > Trinickia. Next base: position 1,145 of record DATJJH010000262.1, read on the forward strand.
ACTGCACCAAGTCGTGGTCGGTGATCGCGTAGTTGAAATACTTCAGCTCGATCGGGTGAATCACATCCTCGCAGTCGTGCATGATCACGCCGGCGAATTGGATGTGATGCGTGCTCTCGTAACGGCGAATGGCCGCGATGATCCAGTTCAGGCAATCGGCCTTGCAGGTAGGGCCGTCGTTGAGCACGGTCGCACGGACGACGCGCCCCGGGTGGCGTCGCACCATCCGCTCCACTTCGGCGGTGGTTTCGGCGTCGTTGTGATAAGTGCCGGCAAAGATGATGTAGTGCTTGTACTCCATCGTCGCGAGCGTGTTGTCGATCATCTTCGCGATGACGTCGTATTCCTTCCACGCCGGCACCATGATCGCCAAGTACTGCTCGTCGAGCTCCCGCAGCATCTGAGCGTCGACGCCGACATTCGATTCGCGACGCAACAACCGCTTGATTTCGAAGACCCAATAAAACGCATCGAGAAAAAGGTCGTCGATCGTGCTGATGAAAATGATGATCGCCGTCGTCATTGCAACGGCATTCAATCCATCCAGATACCAACCCCATGCCAATATTGCGTGCATTTTCACCAACCGCTTTTAATGGTCGCGCACTTATCGTATGGCGAATGATTCGCCGTGACTGTACGTCGACACACACTGCACAGGCCGCCGATTTAAAGAAAACTGCGCTCGATCGGTCGCGCGTGAGCCATCGCGGCGCCCATGCGCCGATCGGCCGGTCCTTAGCCAAAAAACTCGAATGCAGTGTTTTCAATCAGGAAAATCGACGCGAGGATGCGCTTGCGTCACGCGCCGCCTCGCGTACTTCACGTCATGCCGATCGCAACGCCTGCAGGCCCGAGGAGATGGCGTTGTGCAGGAGCATCGGCTGCGCGGCGACGCTTGCCATCGGCGAGATCGTGGCCGGGATCGACATCAACGCATCGACGATCCGATCGCTCGCGTGCCCATCGCCATACGGGTTGTTGGCGTGCGCCATCGCCACGTATTGAGCGCGATCGTCGAGCAGGCCGCTGACCTCCGCGACGATCCGTTCCGTGTTGGTGCCGACTAGCCGCGCCGTGCCCGCGCGGACGGCCTCGGGACGCTCCGTCGTCTCCCGCGTGACGAGTACGGGTTTGCCGAGCGCGGGCGCTTCCTCCTGTATGCCGCCTGAATCCGTGACGATCAAATGCGCCTTCGACATCAAATAGACGAATGGCAAATAGTCTTGCGGATCGATCAAGTGCACGTTCGGCACATCGCTCAGCACCGCATTGACCGGAGCGCGAACGTTCGGATTCAAATGAACCGGATAAACGAGTTGCACGTCGTCGTACTTTCGCGCGATTTGTCGCAGCGCCTCGCAGAAATGCTTGAAAGGATCGCCGAAGCTCTCGCGCCGATGACCGGTAACGAGAATCAAGCGACGAGACGAATCGAGGAACGGGTAGCGCGCCGCGATCGAATGCGCCAATAAGTCGTCGTGATCGAGCTTGCGCTTGACTTGCAGCAATGCGTCGATCACCGTATTGCCGGTCAGCACCACGTGCGAAGCGGGCGCGCCTTCGCTGAATAAATTGTGTTTCGCCTGCTCGGTCGGCGCAAACAGCCAGGACGAGACGGCGTCGGTGACGCGCCGGTTCAACTCCTCCGGCCAAGGTGACCAAACATTGCCTGTGCGCAGCCCCGCTTCGACATGGCCCACCGGTATATACCGGTAAAACGCGGCAAGACTTGCTGCAAGCGTCGTCGTCGTATCGCCGTGAACCAGCACAGCGTCGGGTTGCCATTCGTCATAAACCGTTCCGATGGATTGGAGTATGCCGGACGTCAAGTCGCCAAGCGTTTGGCCCTCTCGCATGAGATCGAGATCGAAGTCTGGGGTGATCCCGAACAATTCCAGCACTTGATCCAGCATTTGGCGGTGCTGCGCCGTCACACAAACCTTTGCGTCGATCCCGTCTTCCTCGGCAAGTGCCTTGACGAGTGGCGCCATCTTGATCGCCTCGGGGCGAGTCCCGAATACCGTTAATACCTTCTTCATTTCTTCCCCGCTCATTGGGCCGATGCCCTACACGTGACGAACGTGTTGGTGCGACGGTGCGCGACCGCACGTTCCCATCCAGCACGTCTCGCTTTCAACTTGCAAGGTCACAGTAAGGGATCGGCAAGTGCGATGTCTGTGGGCCTGCGCTCACTCCGTCTTGCACACGCGAAGGCCCTCGCTCGAGAGATTCGCTCGGCAGACGCGAATCTCTCGTCGGCAACTACCGATGTCCTCCTGTCACTTTGCGGTCGTTCCATCGACCCACTTGTAGCCGAGCTTCGTGATGCCCGAGACGAGACTCTTGAAGTCCGACATGGCCGGCACGCGCAAACCGGGCTCGAGCCAATACGGATGGAAGAACAGTGAAGCAAACCCGTCGCGCACGACGAGCGCGTACTGCGCATTCGTGAGCATTTGCTGCCACGTATAGGCAACGCACGAGAACGGGTCGATAGTGCAAATGTTGTATTGGATGCTGCCGAGGTTTTCTGGCACGATCCGTTCGCCGTAGTAGTCCTTGTTGATGATGTACGGGAAGAACTGACCGGCCGAGAAATCCTGATTGGCCGCACCCGTACCGATTTGCGGGTTCGTCGACGTGTAGTAGACAGCCCGCTGGAACGACGTGGTGAACTCCGCGGCCGCGGCTTGCGACGCGAGCGGCGACATTTGGTACTGCGGCGCGCCCCAACCCTTTACCTTGTAGCCGTTGTTCGTGAACTCGGCCAAGCCGTCGGCCATCCGGCCTTGCGCCCATTGTTCCGAATCTTCGTCGACGGGGCGGTTCTGCACCATGAACCAGAACTCGTAGTCGTTGCCCGAAACCGCGTTCTGCACGTTGGGTGTCGAATCGTATTGATGCGTGTAGCCATGCATGACGATCGAGCCGCCGCGCGGGAGCGCGTAGTTGAGCGCCGACTTCAGGCCCGTGGCCTGCGCAAGGTGAATCGTCTCTGGCACGCCGCCGTTGTAATACCCGTTAGGGTCGGTGTAGAGCGGGATCGTCGCCATCGTGAATGGGATCCTCAGACTGTACAGATAGTCGGAGAGCTGCTTCATCGAAGCGGTCGTCGTGAAGGCGTCGAGATCCTCGAGCCGCACGAGCGCCCGATGATTGACAGGTGCGCCGGTGTTGAGGATGTCGTGCAGCATGTCGCAGATCACGAGGTACCGATCCGTCGGGCCGATATACGTGAACGGCATATCCGCGAAATACCAGAGGTTGCCCGAACGCATCACATAGGGCGCCGTCGCCTTCGTTTGGCTATTGGTGATCGTGACCAACGATTGCGCCTTGGTCGCATCGGCCACTTGCGTGAGACCGATATCGGGATCGGCATTGACGGTTCCCGTCGAGGCGTCATACGCGTAGTACTTCACCATCGGCATGTTCTTGTATGTCACCGTGTCGTAGAAGCCCGGATTTGGATTGCTCGATGACGGCTGTGCGTTCAGCCCGGCCAATCCCAGGAAGTTGATGCCGTACGTTTGCGTGAAGGTGTACGCGGTATTCCAGGCTACCTGCCACAGGTTGTACTTGAACCAGACGACCGTTTTCGTGGCGGTCATCACATCGCCTAGGAACGCGGCGGGCAACGGGTTGTTGTAGTAGTCGCCAATATAGAAGGTCGCGGTGTTGGCGTTGATCTGTCCCGCGGTGTAGTTCTGCACGGGCTCGAGTGTGACCGTCGCATTGAAATGCCCGAGCAGATTGCGCAGCATGATGGCGTACATCATGCCAAGCTTCGAATACGGATCGTTTGCGGGGTTGTCATACAGAATCAGCGTGCTGGCGGTGGTGGCCTGCGCGTGCGCCGTACGTGGCGCCAAGAACTGTGTGAAGCCGGCCAGCAACGCCAGAACGAGGAATAACTTCTTCATGTCAGGTCTCCCTAGTCGCGTTCGACCGTACCGCCGACACGCTTGACGGTGTTCAGTTGGAACTTGGGACGACCTGTTTCCTTATAAGCGTCGTGCCAATCTTTTTTTGACATGCCGGGTTGTAGCTGAACGTGCTCCGAGCCCGCCGGCAACGGCGGTACTTTGAAACTCTTGGTTGGATTAGGGGCCTTCGCGGCATGATTCGCCGCGTCTTGCGCACTCGTTGCGAATGACGCGAGGCCGCTCGAAAGCGCGATCGTCAATAACGCGGTTCTCGCCAATGGAGCGAACCGGCGGCGAGGAGAAACGTGTCGGACGGGCATAACGGACTCCTTGTTGTTCACCAGCCTGCGATCTCTGCCGGAACGGCGTTTTTTTGACGTGCAGCAGTCCCTCGAGAGGCTCCAAGGGAACGTCTCGAACGGTGGTCTCAGGTTTGATCACACGGGGCGAACAGTCCGAAGGGGGTTCGGTCGCTATTCGCTACCCTGCCTTATCAGAATGCACGCTTCAGCGCGGGGGTGCGCGGTCAATTCGAATGAATATGTAGGACGGCGCACATTGATCGAGGCCGGTCAGTGATAGCGCAGTTGATATGTTGATAATTTGTTATTGAGAATTCAGCAGAGGCCCGCCATCCGTCAGAATTTATTCGACTTTTTCACCGCCCCGGACGGCATTCGACATTTCATTCGACCGCGAAACATTCGTACGACGACACGGTTAACATCGTCGTCATGGATCATCGAAACCCCACTCCCGCATTCACGCGCGACGTAGCGCGCGTACTCGCGACGGCAAGCGTCGCCTTCGTCGTCACACAGCTTGACGTGACGATCGTCAACATCGCGTTGCCGACCATCGGCTCGCAGTTGCACGCGTCCGTTTCCGTTTTGCAATGGATCGTCGACGCCTACACGCTGGCGTTCGCCGTGTTGATGTTGTCGGCCGGCGTGCTCGGCGATCGATTCGGCGCCCGGCGCTTGTTCGCCGCCGGACTCGCGCTATTCGCGGCTGCCTCGCTCGCCTGCGGATTGGCGCCGAATGCCGCCGCCCTCGTCGCGGCGCGCGCGCTCCAGGGCGTCAGCGCCGCGGCGATGATTCCCAACTCTTTGGCCTTGCTCAATCGCGCATGCGCTCACGACCCGCGACTTCGCGCTCGTGCCGTCGGGCTATGGACAGCGTCGGGCTCCGTCTCGATCGCGGCCGGGCCCGTGCTTGGCGGCCTGCTCATCGCGGCGTGGGGATGGCGCGGCATTTTTCTCGTCAATGTGCCGCTGTGCTTGGCGGGGCTCGCGGCGGCGTTCGTGCCGAGGCGCTCTCGCAAGGATGAAGCGGCGCAGGCGCATCGGCAGATCGCCATCGACCTCCCCGGCCAATGCCTCGCGATCGTTGCACTCACGGCATTTACGGGCGGCGTCATTGAAATGAGGCCGCTCGGCGCAGGCCACCCGCTCGTCGTCGGCGCGCTCGCGCTAGCCGTGGTGGCGGCGCTCGCTTTCGTCGCCGTCGAAGCGAAAAGCCGTGCGCCGATGGTGCCGCTGTCTCTGCTGCGCGACAAGACTTTTAGCGCAGCGGTCGTGTTCGGCGTTTGCGTGAACATGGCCTACTACGGCATGGTCTTCGTCTTGAGCCTGTACTTGCAGCGGGTGCATCACGACACGCCGCTGCAAGCCGGTCTCGCCTTCCTACCGCTTACCGGAGGGTTTCTCTTATCGAATGTCGCGAGCGGCTGGGTCGTCTCCCGCTATGGCCCGCGCCGCCCGATGATCATCGGTGCGGTCATCGCCGCGCTGGGTTACGGGTTGCTGCACGGCACGCAAGCCGATACGCCGGTTGGCGCGATGCTCGTTCCGTTCCTGCTGATCCCGGCGGGCATGGGTCTCGCCGTGCCGGCGATGACGACGGCCGTGCTTGCCTCGGTCGAGCACAAGCGCGCGGGTACGGCCTCGGCCGTGCTCAACACGGCGCGCCAAGCGGGCGGCGCCGTGGGCGTGGCCGCCTTCGGGGCGCTGGCGAATGCGGGGCCCAGCTCGGCCGTCGTCTCGGGATTGCAGGTATCGGCCGCCATTGCGGCCGCCCTGCTCATCGCGGGAATGGGACTGGCGACGCGCGTACATCCGTCATCGCATAGGCGAGAAGCTGCCGACGGCGGTGCGGCGCGCTAAAGCGTCGCGTTCTGCACCGCGCCCGTATCGAGTGCGCGCTCGATCAGCCCCTCATCGCATGCCCTTTGGATTGCGTCGGCAATGACCTTTTCCGGGGCGGCCATCTCCGCTTTCAGCGTGCCGATGAGCCCCGAGGCGTCGAAGATGACGAGCGTTTCTGCTGAATCGTCGCGGCTGATGATGACGCGATGCGTCGATTCGCCCTCGCCGAGGCTTGCGCAAAAATGCATGCTTCGTCCATCGATTTGCTGCTCGAAGCTTTGAATCATTGGTTTGTCCTCCTTCCGATGCGCACGTACCGCAGCAAGAAGCGCCAGCAAGGATCATGCACGAGCCGCACCCGCTGTTCGGTACGGACGGTCGAGCCGCCCCGAGCCTAGAGCAAAGGCCTTCTTGGCGCACGGGCGGCATCGATGCTGGCGCCGCCCGCCCCAGTCACGAACAGCAGCAGGAAGCCCCCTGCAATGCCCACGTTTTTCCAGAAATGAATCACCATGTCGTGCTGAAGCGCCGCGTCGGCGACGTTCCAGAAGTCATGACCGATTACCGCCGTCGCGATCGTATAGACGGCCATGACCAGCGCGAGCGGCCGCGTCAGGAAACCCACGACGAGCAAGATGCCGCCCAGTACCTCGATTCCAGTCGCGACGGCCGCTGCTACTTGCACGAAAGGCACGCCTTTCGCCTGCAGATAGCCGGCGAAAGCCGCATAGCCGAGCAGCTTCATCACGCCCGACCATACGAACAGCACGGAAAGCGCCAACCGCGCAATGAGAATGATTCCCGAATCGACGGCACGCGTCATGTACCTTTTCCTCCGAATGCGAATGCGCAAAAAGAAACGCGCGCCTCGCGGGCGCGCGGACGTCGAAGGTCAGGATATGCGCTGCGGGCGCGTTTTCCAAGCGCCGTGACGGCGCGCTTGCCGAAGCAGCGCTGCGGCAACGCGTTTAGTGGGCCTTAGGGCGCCATTTGCTCGATACCGCGCTGCGTCGGCTCGACGGCACACGGATGGTCGTCGGTCAGTGCACGCGGATGGCGCTGCGTCGGCGCTTCGTCGCGCAGGCCGATGGAGTTCAGCAGCCGATACAGCGTCGCCCGCGAGATACCGAGCTCGATCGCCGCACTCGATAGGCTATAGGCATGGCGTACGAGCGCCTCGCGTACGGCCGCCCGCTCGGCGTCGCAGCGAATTTCCGCCAGCGTTCGGCCCATTTTCGTTTCGACGCCGGGCAAACCCAGGTCCACCGCGGTGATGAAACGCCCTTCGGCCATCACGACGGCGCGGCGGACACAGTTGATCAGCTCACGCACGTTGCCAGGCCAGCTGTAGTTGAACATCGCGGCGATCGCGTCGCTCGAGAAGCCGCGAATCTTGCGCGCGCCGTCGCATCGATAAAGTTCGAGCGCGTACTGCGCGAGCAACTTGATGTCGCCGCCGCGCACGCGTAGCGGCGGCTCGTCCAAACGCAGCACGCACAGGCGATGATACAAATCCATGCGGAAACGGCCCGCTTCGATCGCGCTCGTCAAGTTCACGTGCGTCGCGGAAACGATGCGCACGTCGACCTTGATCGGCCCCGTTCCACCGAGCCGCTCGATCGTGCCTTCCTGCAGGAAGCGCAGCAAGACGGCTTGGCATTCGTGCGGCATATCGCCGATCTCGTCGAGAAACAGCGTACCGCCCGCCGCCGCCTCGATTCGGCCGATCTTGCGCTGCAACGCGCCCGTGAACGCCCCGCGCTCATGACCGAAAAGCTCCGATTGCAGCAATGACGGCGGGATGGCCGCGCAATTGATCGCGACGAACGCCTGCTTGGCGCGCGCGGAACGGTCGTGAATCGCGCGCGCCGTCAGTTCCTTGCCTGTGCCCGATTCGCCGGCAATGAACACCGGCGCCTCGTTGCGCGAACACTTATCGAGGCCGCGGTTGAGCAGCTGCATCGCCTCGCACTGACCGATCATCGCGCTGGTCGGCGCCGGAGGCTTGTCGTGACTTTCCGTATCGCGCAACGCCCACAGTCCGTCGGCGTGCCCCATCAAGATCGTCAGCCGCTCGTCGTAGCAAGGCAGCGTGACGAAGTCGAAGCAGAAATCGAGAATGAAGCGCCGTACCGGCGGGTGATCGGCCTGGCCAGGCCGCACCTCGGCGATCCAGGCGACGTCGCTGGGCGAAATGCACGATTCGAGTTCCGCCAGCTGCTGCGAATTGCAATCGATCGGCAATTGCACGAGACCGACGTGAATGGCGCCGCGCTCCACGGCGCGTTGTACTTGTTGGGGTGTCTTCGCGTGAACGACGTGCCACCCCGCTGCCACGAGCTGGTCGACACACTCGGTGTCGGGCTCGAGCGACACGAAAAGAACCGTGCGCTCCGTTTGCAGCGGATTAAAAGCGGTACTCATTTATTCCCCCCGTATCGAGACGCGAGCATTGCCCGAAGGCAGGTTATCTCGTCGAATCGAAGCCATTTTTGATCTTGATCAGTGTATCGGCACGCTCCATCTGCCGACCTACCGGTCAAAATCGCGTCGGCGCGCCATCTCACGCGGCGTTGCCAGCCATCACGCATCGGCGCCTAACCGGAAATGACGATCGGATGCCCCCGGTCGAATCGCCAGACCGCGTTGTTCGCCCCCACCCCGGAATCTCTCGTTCAAAGCGTCGAGCAAGCAGGCTATCGCGCTTTATTTCGTTATGCAATGCAACATAGCCCTCAACCTTACGAATTACTATAGGAAAAAACGCCATCGGGCAGAATACCGAGTCGCGGTATTTTTTACCTCTCCGTGTGGGCGTGGCCACATAAACAGCCTGCGGACGCGCCAGGCGGACGCCGTCTCAACAATGCGACATACGCGACACGTCGTTTTTTCCGCCACGGCACCTTTCAATTTCTTCCGCGCAAGCACGTAATTTCCTTGTTGCGTCAATGCTGTCGCTGCGTCGCGGCAATAGGCCAATTAACCGCGAATGCTCGTTCGATGCGGCCGCAATCCTCTGTTTATCGATCGACGCGACGTTTCACAAACGAAACATCCCCCCTTCCGCAGCCGCCAAAAGCGCTCCGGCCCGCCGACACGTGTCTTGTACGGCAAGGGTTTGCGGCCTCATGGCACACCCATTGCCTTATTGGCCCACACAGAAATTCGCCGCGGCCCGGACCGTTGAATGGGCGGCGGCAGCGAACTTCGGAGAAGGCCTGCAACACGAAAAACGCGGGCTGTTCGCCGGGGAAGCGACGGGGCCATCGACGTGCGATGCGTGCGATGCGGACAACGAGCGGTGCGTCCCGTGCAGGTTGTCGTTCCGTTAGGAACGACTAAGCATGCTGCGGCCAACTTCGATTGCCGCGGTTCTTTTGGTTGATTTCAACCTCTCTATCGGGGGCAAACATGAGCAAGCTTCAACATTTCCTGCGCGAAGAAGACGGTGCGGCCGCTATCGAATACGGCCTGCTGGCTGGGCTGATTGCGGTGGCGATTATCGTCACGGCTCGAGCGGTCGGCCTGAGTCTGCAAGCCATCTTCACCGCTGTCAGCGCAGCGCTCGACGCTGCGGCGGTTTAACTCAAGGCCCGACGGTCTCGAGCGCCCAGCCGCGCTCGAGACCCGCACGCCAACGATATCTCCGGGGGATGACATGAACAAGCTGCAAGGATTCGTCCGCTGTGAAGACGGCGCGGCGTCCATCGAATACGCCCTTCTGGCGGGCCTGATAGCCCTCGTCATCGTCGTGTCGGCAACGGCAGTCGGGAACAGTCTGCAAGGCCTTTTCGCTGCCGTGTCCGCGGGACTGGGTCTCGCCGCATAACGTGAAACACCGCAAGAACATGAGCGCTTCGCTACATGCGATCGAGAACCATAGCCATCGTGTCGCCGGCCGCTCTAACCAGGGCGCGGCGCGCAGGCAACGAGCGTCGAAGCGCCACTTTGAATTCGAATGCGACGAACGGGGAATGCAATGAACACAGTGCTCTTTCCTACCGGACCGTGTGTCCTGGCACTGGTAGTCATCGCCATGTCGTACGACTTGCACGCGCGTCGGATCCCGAATTGGCTCGTGGTCATTGCTTTGATCGCGGCGCTTCCGATTCAGATCGTCGCCAACGGGTTGCCCAACGGGCCGATCTGGTGGGTGACCGGTGCATTGACGGGTGGCCTGCTGCTTCTGCCGGGCTACTTGCTCCGGATGCTGGGCGCCGGCGACGTCAAATTGATGGCAGCGGTAGGTGCGCTGCTCGGGCCGCACGGCGCCCTACAGGCGGTGCTAGTCGCGACTGCGGTCGGCGGAGCGCTCGGGCTCTTTGCATTGATGCGAAAGCGCAAGGTGCGTAAAGGTGTGGCAGGGGCAATGTCGATGTTGATCACGATGTCCGCCGACGGCGCTGAGACACATCCGGAGCGCAAGCGCGGCACTGGACTGGATGTCGGTTCGCTGCCGTACGGGGTGGCGATCGCGATCGGATCGGTCATCACTCTGATCGCGAACACGTAAGCGAACGAGAACAACGAGTCGATATCGAATTTGGACTAGCAGGGGGCCGGGAGAGTCGATCGAAGCCGAACCGCGCGCTGTGCGCCGGTTACGAAGCCGAGACGACAGTGACAACGAGAAGCCGCGCGCGGGAGGTCGACGCGGACATCGAAGGACAGCGGTCATGCACACGAGAGATGCGCCGAGCCGCTTGTCCAAAGCACCGCTCGCCGGAAGGCGGGCTTAGTCGGGGGAAATGCAATGGGCACGAACGCCAAGCGGACCGCTAAGGCGGCGGTCACGACACATCAAGCTGCAATCGGCTCGCATGCGCGCCGTTCGCACTCGCAACGCAGGCCCGCGCCTCGTTGCATCCCTCCCCCGAGCTTTGATCTTTGACACGCCGCGGCGACGCCGCACGAGAAACGATTGATAGACGCCGCCTCGACGCGCATCACCGGCCACTTCATTGGCTCGGGATCGCCAAGAAGCAACCGATAGGTGAACGACATGAAAAACCTTCGCGCATTGTTGATGCTTCTAATCGCCGCGGCAGCCGGACTAACGGCCGTCGTATTCGCATCACGTTGGATGATGGCGCAAAGCTCGAGTTCGACGACCAAAGTCGTCGTCGCGACGGCCGATATCGATCTTGGTCAACGTATCTCGCCCGAGTATGTCAAGACGATCGACTGGCCTGCCGGCAGCGTGCCGCCCGGCGCCTTCCATGAAGTCGGCAAACTCGACGGGCGCGTGCTGAAGGAAACCGCGATGCGCGGCGAGCCCATCCTCGAGGCGAAGCTTTCGCCGCAAGGGTCGACCGGCGGGCTGTCGGCCGTCATCGATGAAGGTAAGCGGGCAATCACGGTCCGCGTGAACGATGTCATCGGCGTCGCTGGCTTCGCACTGCCGGGCAACTACGTCGACATCATCGTCAATACGCAGAAAGACTCCAATGCGCAGAACGCACAGAACGAGCAGAAGATCTCGAAGATCGTGCTCGAGCACATCCTCGTCCTTGCCGTCGCCCAAGAAGCCGGGAGAGACGAAACGAAACCTAAGGTGGTCGACGCCGTCACGCTGCAGGTCACGCCCGAACAGGCCGAGAAAATCGACCTTGCGCGCAGCATCGGCACGCTCTCGCTCGTGCTGCGCAACCAGATCGATCGGCAGGATCCGAACACAGACGGCGCGACGCGCGCTTCGCTGCTCAAGCTCCCGCAACCTGCCGCACCGGCGCCCGTGCATCCCGCCCCCGTCAAAGTGGCCGCGCATCACACACCCGCGGCGCCGCGCGACTGCGTACATGTGATCGATGGAGCGAGCAACTCACAGGAATGCTTCTAACAACCGACGTATCGATCGTTTGGGCTGGCAACGAACTGACCCGCGTTGCACTAGCAGCCGCCGAACGAAGGACCGAAACAACGCGACAACGCAAGCGCTGCATCGATGAACGCAGCGCATAAACGAAATGTGCATCACTTCTTGCATCACCGGGGGAACGACATGAAGACTCGAATCGAACGCCTTAGCCGCGCGCCGCACCGCGCACGTGTGCAGGCCTATCCGCAAGCGCGCGTGCGCTTTTGGAAGACTCGCGCTTGCGGCATGGCCGGTGCGCTGTTTTTTAGCGTGCTCGCGAACGTTCAGGCCCAGCCGGCCGCGGCAGGCGCCGCCGTTGCCCCGCAAGCGGCGGCGCGTGAAATGCCGTTCGCCGAGCATGGGCCGAACTGCGTCGGCGAAGTGGCAATGCATAGTTCCGTGGTCGTCCCCCTCGGCAAGTCGACCATGGTCGCGCTGCCCGAGCCCGTGCGCACCCGCACGGTCGGAAATCCGGCGGTGGTACAGGCCATGCTCGTATCGCCCCGTACGCTCTATCTGCTCGGCACGGACATCGGCACCACGAACATGATCGTGCAAGGGCGGAGTGGCTCGTGCAGCATCGTGGACGTCGTCGTCGGCACCGATCCAAGCGGTCTGCAGGCGGCGATTGCCGAACTCTTGCCTACCGAAACCGGCATTCAGATCAAGGTAGCCGCCGATACACTCGTGCTGACCGGCACGGTATCGGATGCAGTCAAGGCCCAGCGCGTGATCGAGCTTGCGAACGCGTTCGCACAGCGTCCCGTCAAGCCGCTCTCGACCCAAAGCCGAGCAGGCGCATCGGCCGCGGCCGCGCCTGCCGCAGCGCCGGCTGCAGCGGGCGCGCCGTCTTCCGATAGCCCGACGCCGCTGCACGTCATCGACATGATGCACATCGCGGCGCCGCAACAGGTGATGCTCGAGGTCAAGGTTGCAGAAGTATCGAAGACATTGATCGACGAACTCGGCGCCGCGCCGAACGTCCAGGGCGCCTTCGGTAGCTGGAGCGTTGGACTGCTTGCGGATTTCCTGTCGGGCGGTATGAGCGCACTCACGCTGTCCAAGGCCAACAACAAACCGTTGAGCCTGCTGCTCGACGCGGAGCACGACGATCAACTCGTGAAGATGCTCGCCCAGCCCACGTTGATGGCGATCAGCGGGCAGGAAGCTAGCTTCTTGGCCGGTGGGAAGGTATTCATCCCGGTACCGCAAAGCAACAATGGCAACGGCTCGACAACGATCACGCTGAAGGAAGAGGAATTCGGTGTCGGCCTGAGATTCACGCCCACCGTGCTCGAAAACGGGCGAATCAACTTGAAAGTCGCTCCGGAGGTGTCCGAGCTGTCGCCGACGGGCGTCACGGTAACGGCATCGAACAGCAATCTGAGTTCGATCCTCCCACTCATCACGACTCGGCGGGCTTCGACCACGGTTCAGCTCAACGACGGTCAAAGTTTCGCCATTGGCGGCCTGCTCAAGGACAACATCACCAGCACGATCAAGGCGATTCCGGGCGTCGGCGAATTGCCGATCCTCGGTGCATTGGCCCGCAGCACGAACTATCAGAACGACAAGACCGAACTCGTGTTCGTCGTGACGCCGCGTCTAGCCAAGCCGTTGCCGCCGAACTACCCCCTGCCGACCGATCACTTCGGCAAGGTAGGCGAAGCCGGCGTATTCGCGACAGGGAACATGGAAGGCCGCGCGCACGCGCCCTCGGCTCCCACGCCCACGCCGGCGCCGGTGACGCCTTCGGCGCCCGTCAGCGCACTGCCCGCGCCATCGACGCCGGCGTTGCCTGCCCCAAGTGCACTACCGGCCACTGCCGCGTCGCCCGACGCGACGACGCCGCCCGCCGTCCAAACGTCGCCCGTGGCCTCTGCGGACCCCGTCGCCACGCCGTTGCCGGAAGCGAGCACCAAGCTTGCCGACGATCGCACGCATGCGTACACCCATTAAGCGCCCGCGCGTTACGACCAAGACATCGGAGATCAACATGAAAATCCAGCAAATCGCGCTTCGCGTAGCGCTCATCACAGCCAGCGCAGTCCTGCTCGATGGATGCATGAGTTCGACGCCAGTTTGGGACCGTACATTCGGCGACGCCGTCAGGACCGTTACGGCAATGCAAGTGCTCAACCCCACCGCGTCGGCCAATACCGATCCGGTCGCCGGCATCGATGGCACGGCGGCCACGGCATCGCAGCAAAACTACGGCAAGTCGTTCATGGCGCCCCCACCGCCGACCAGCGTGTTCACGATCGGCGTAAGCGGCTCCGGCGGTTCGAACTGAAAGCGACCCAGCCAAGACACGCCCTACGCCGCCTAGCGGTAAAACGAGGTAATACCATGCTCGACATTCTGTTGATCTCGTCAGACGACGAGCGCGCCGGCCGAATTGCCGCGCTCGTCGCTAAGGAAAATACCGGTCACCGGTTGCGCACCGTTCGGGCGGGCGCCGCGCGGCTGGCCGAGTACCGCGAAAACGCTCAGAAGGCCGACCTCCTGATCATCGATGACGTACATCTCCAGCAGCGCGATTTGGCTGCGGTGGAAGCCGTCGCATCCAGTGCGCCTCGCCTCAGCTGTCTGCTCGTGACGCCATCCCTGTCGCAAGAGTGGCTCGTCGCAGCCATGCGCGCCGGCGTTCGGCACGTGCTGTCTTGGCCCATCGACGAAGCGGCCTTCGGCGCCGAACTGACGCTCATCGGAGAAAAGAAGTCCGCGGGCATGGGGCGAGAAAGTCGTGTGCTCTCCTTCGTGTCGCCACGCGGCGGCAGCGGCACGACGCTCCTCACGATCAATCTTGGCTATGCGCTCGCCCGCGATCGCGGCAAGCGCACGCTCATCGTCGACCTGAGCCGACAATTCAGCGACGCTCACTTGATGTTGGCCGACAAGCCGCCGGCTGCGACGATCGTCGACTTGTGCTCGCAGATCGATCGGCTCGACGGCGCATTCTTCGACGCCTGTGCCATGCACGTGCACCCGAGTCTCGACGTGCTTGCCGGCGCGAGCGATCCGATCAAGGCCGCCGACTTGAGAGCGCCGCAGGTCGAGCGGATCCTTTCGTTCGCAATCCCACGTTATGACGCCGTACTCGTCGACCTCGGTCGCTTCGTCGATCCGATTTCGATGCTGGCGCTCGACCGCAGCAGCGACATCGGCGTGATGCTGCGTCAAAGCATCCCGCACCTGCATACCGGCCGCAGACTCGTCGACATCTTGCGAGAGCTTGGCTATTCGACCAGCAAATTGCGCGTGCTGCTCAACGAATACGACAAGAACGCTAGTGTCGACATAAGCACCTTCGAGGAAGCACTCGGCGTACGCATCGCGCATCGCTTACCGCGCGACGACAAGCACGCCGGGCAGGCGATCGAGCAAGGCATGCCGCTACTCGAAGTTGCGCGATCGAGCGCGCTCGCGAGCAGCATCGATGCATTCGCAGATCTGCTTTGGCCCAAGCCGCTCGATGCCACGAGCGGCATCTTCTCGCGCCTCTTCACTTCCAAGCCGGCAGCGGCGCCAATGCGCACGCTCAGAGCCGAGTCCTGAACCTTTGAACTATCTCGGAGACAGCCATGTCCTTGCGTGAGCAATTGATGATGCAAAGCGGCGGCGTCGCGTTCGACGCGCCCGGCTCGGCCCCAGCCTTCGCAACGGACGCGCGAAGCGGCGGCCTGGGGTATCAGCAACTAAAGATGCATGTGCATCAAACGATCATCGAGCGCGTCGAATTGGACAAGCTTCAGCGCCTGACGCCCGAGCAGGTGACGCGTGAACTCGCCCAACTCGTGGAGCGCATCGTCGAGGAAGAAAAGATTCCGCTGAACGAAGCGGAACGGCGCCGCCTCGCGCAAGACGTGAATCATGAAATGTTCGGCCTGGGACCGCTCGAGCCTCTCCTTGCCGACCCGACTGTGAGCGACATCCTCGTCAACACCTGGCGCCAAGTCTACGTCGAGCGCCGCGGCAAGCTCGAATTGACGGACATCACGTTCTTCGACGATGCACACCTGATGAAGGTCATCGAGCGCATCGTCTCGCGTGTCGGTCGTCACATCGACGAATCGACACCGATGGTAGACGCACGCTTGCCCGATGGGTCGCGCGTCAATGCGATCATCCCGCCCTCGGCAATCGACGGGGCGCTCGTCTCCATTCGGCGGTTCGCGGTCAATCCGTTGACGGTCGACGATATGATCCGCAACCGATCGTTCACGCCCTCCATCGCTCGCCTGTTCGAAGCGATGAGTAAGGCCAAACTGAACATATTGATCTCGGGCGGTACCGGCAGCGGCAAGACCACGCTGCTGAACCTCATGTCCGGCTTCATCCCCTCCGACGAGCGCATCGTCACGATCGAAGATGCAGCGGAACTCCAACTGCGCCAGCCACACGTGCTGCGCTTGGAAACGCGTCCGCCGAACATCGAGGGCAAAGGCGAGATCCCACAGCGCGCACTCGTACGCAACGCGCTGCGGATGCGCCCTGACCGAATCGTGCTTGGCGAAGTGCGCGGCGCCGAAGCACTCGACATGCTCCATGCCATGAACACCGGGCACGAAGGATCGATGGCGACGCTGCACGCAAACACGCCGCGAGACGCCCTGACCCGGCTAGAAAACATGGTGGCGATGGCTGGCTTCTCGCTGCCGATCAAGGCGATGCGGCAACAGATCTCGTCGGCGATCGACGTCGTCGTCCAGGCGGCCCGTCTGACCGACGGGACTCGCCGCCTGATGAGTATTCAAGAGATTACGGGCATGGAAGGCGAGATCATCAATATGCAGGAGATCTACGCGTTCAAACGCACGGGCGTGAACGCAGAAGGCAAGATCACAGGCTACTTCAGCGCGACTGGCGTTCGACCGAAGTTCTGCGACCGGCTGGCTGCATTCGGCGTCGCGCTGCCCGATGATTTGTTCGACCCCTCCCGCCGCTTCGAGGCGTGATCGCCTCACGGAGAGCGCCATGAATACGACGTTTCTTTCCTTCGCCGTCTTGCTCTTTTTGGCGACGGTGCTGGCGATCGAAGGCCTCTACCTGTACTGGACGAGCCGCTACGGGGCGCAGGCCAAGCGCATCGCCGCGCGTCTCGAACTCGGCACCGGAGCCGGACAGGGCGGCAGCCAGCCGCTATCGATTCTTAAAGATCGCAAATTGAGCAACTCGCGGTGGCTCGTGCAACTGCTCGCGGACGTACCGGGCGTAAATACGCTCGATCGCGCGCTGAAGCAGGCCGGCATGAAGATGACCGTCGGCCGCTTCATCGGCTACACGCTCGCCTGCGCCGCCATCGGCCCCGTGCTTGGCGTGTTGCTATCGCTCAAGCTTCCGGTTCAGATCGTGCTCGGCTGCGCGTTGGCTGCGGCGCCCTGGCTGTCCGTGCGCCGCAAGCGCAGCCAAAGGTTGAAGCAGCTAGAGCGCCAGTTGCCGGACGCCACCGATATGATCGCTCGGTCGCTGCGAGCGGGACACTCGTTCGCGACCGCACTGGGCATGCTCGCCGATGAAATGGCCGAGCCGCTTGGCGCGGAATTCCGCACGGCGTTCGACGAGATCAACTACGGCGTATCGATGAACACGGCGCTGCACAACATGACCCAGCGTGTGCCGCTCGACGATCTGCGGTATTTCGTCATCGCAGTGCTGATCCAACGAGAATCGGGTGGCAATCTCGCGGAGATCCTGACCAACATCGGTTTCATCATTCGCGAGCGGTTGAAGCTTTTCGGGAAAGTCCGAGCACTGTCCGCAGAAGGACGCATGTCCGCTTGGATTCTCGCTCTGTTGCCGTTCGTCATCGTCGGCATATTGTCGATTCTTAGCCCCGAGTTCATCAAAATATTCTGGACGGATCCCGACGCCGAAAAACTCGCGTACGCGTGCGTAGGGATGATGGCGCTCGGCATTCTTTGGATGCGCAAGATCGTGCGCATTCGCGTCTGAGCTCAGGGCCACCTTAGGAACGATCATGAAAACCGAACAAATCGTCTTGCTCGCGGGGATGTTCTTCATCGTCTTCGGCGTCGTCTTTCGAGCGATGCAACTGATGCGTCCCGATCCGCTGAAACGCCGCATCGAAGGCCTCTCGATGCCGTTTTCGGGGCAAGGCGCCTCGGGCTCGGCCGTAGGCGGCCTCGATGCGTCGGACGAAAATAAATGGGGCGACCGAATCGCCCAAATGTCCAACCGTGTCGCGAAGCTTTCTCTGCCGAAAGACGACTGGGACCGCTCGGCGCTGCGCCGCCGCTTGATGCATGCCGGGTTTCGAAGCGCATCGGCCCCCGCGTATTACTTTGCGGCGAAAACCGTACTCGCACTCGCCCTGCCCGCCGCGGCACTTGTTTTCGCGGCCCCGAGTTTTTTGGCCGGACACAGTCTATCCGCGCTGTTCGTTTTGCTCGGCGCGTCGGCTTTTGGCTTCTATGGCCCGAGCGCCGTCCTGTCGCGGCTCACCACCAACCGCCAACGCTCCATCGTTGAAGCCCTGCCTGATGCCGTCGATTTGATGACGGTATGCGTCGAAGCGGGGCTGGGCCTCGATGCTGCGATGCAACGTGTCACGGAAGAGCTTGGGGCAAAAAGCCCGATGCTGAAAAACGAGCTCGAGCTCATGCTGCTCGAATTGCGCGCCGGCTCGGGTCGAGAAAAAGCGCTGCGAAATCTAGCCGCCCGTACGGGAGTCGAGGACATCGACACGCTCACGACCATGTTGATTCAGGCCGATCGCTTCGGCACGAGCATCGGTGATTCGCTGCGCGTCTATACCGAGAGCATGCGCACAAAGCGGCGTATGAAGGCCGAGGAACAGGCGGCGAAGATCGCGCTGAAGCTGCTGTTTCCGTTGATCTTCTTCATCTTCCCGACACTGATCGTCGTTCTGGTCGGGCCCGCGGTGATCCAGATCGCTCGTCAGCTTCTGCCGACGATGACGCACATCAGCGGGGGTTGAATGAGCTCGCCCAATGACGGTTCGATTGCGCCGACGCAACCGATCGACAAGCACTTGATAGCGGATATTGCGCTAAGGGCCGTGACGGCCGTAGTCTTCGCCGAATTCGCGATTTCCGCAATATCCCATTGGCTGGCTACGCCGACCCGCGTCACGCTCGTGTTGCTGGTTGTCGCGAACTGTTTCACGACAGCCTTGGTGCTCTTCGCCCGAACGCCGACGCGGCGCGACTGGCGGCCGCTCACGCTTTTGATGTCGCTCGGGGGCTCGTATGCATTTCTCTTCTACAACTTGAACGGGGGCATCAAGATCGTGCCCGAAGCCGTCGGGGCGCTCCTGCAGATGGGGGGAATAGCCTGGCAGCTCTTCGCCAAAATCTCGCTCAAGCGTTCGTTCGGCATCCTGCCTGCCAACCGTGGCGTGGTATCTCGGGGCGCCTACCGATTCGTTAGGCATCCGATGTATCTGGGCTACCTCCTCACTGATGTCGGTTTCCTGCTTACCAATTTTTCGCTGATCAACCTTTCAGTGCACGTTACGCAGGTGGCTTTTCAAATCGGCCGAATCGTTCGGGAGGAGAAGATGCTGGAAACGGATGTGGCCTACCGTTGCTATCGCAACACAGTGCGGTATCGGCTGATACCGTTGGTGTTCTGAAATACCGGCGTGCTTGTGCAATGAACCTCCCGGTATGGCATCGAGCCGCACGCGCGACGCGGGCATAGTGTGCCCCATCGCGCGTCCTCGCCACCTCAAGCCGACGTGACCTCGATTCGCCGCGGCAACGCGGCCTCGCGCCGCGCAATCCGCAACGTCAACACGCCATCTTGCAGGCTCGCGTCGATCTTCGACGTATCCAGATCCGGGCTGATCGAAAACGCGCGAGCATAGCGCGACGTACGGACCTCGCTGTGCGTCACGCTCATGCCGGCTGGCGTAGGCACAACCGCTTCCGCTTCGATCGACAGATTGTCGCCGTGCACCTTGATGTCGAGCTTGTCCTTCGGCACACCCGGCAAGTCGGCCCAGACTGTCACGCCATACTTGTCTTCGATGATATCCACCGCGGG
This sequence comes from Trinickia sp., assembly GCA_035492395.1. Taxonomy (GTDB): domain Bacteria; phylum Pseudomonadota; class Gammaproteobacteria; order Burkholderiales; family Burkholderiaceae; genus Trinickia. The sequence continues at coordinate 21,112 of DATJJH010000262.1, forward strand.
AACGAGCACGGCTCGCCGTCCCGCCGCGTCGCGCTGGCCCAATTCGCCGGCATCGCGCCGGGTCACTTCAGTTTCGTTGCTCATTGAATGCTCCTTCGCCAACCGTAGGCATTACAGGACGGTGATGCTTCTCGGCTTCGACGATTCGTGCTTGCCGACACGAATCAAGAGGCAGCCGTCCGTATATTTCGCTTTGACGTCGTCCGGGTTTGCATTCGGCGGCAATTCGATTACACGCCTGAATGCACCCATGAATCGCTCTCGTGCATACGAGCGGGCTCCCTCGCCCGTTGCAGCTTCAGGACGCTTACGCTCCCCAGCAATGGTCAAAAGACCCTTGTCGATGGAAAGCTCGAATTGCGATGAAGCGAAGCCCGGTGCGAAAACGACGATCTCGATGGCATCGTCCGTGGCGCCGATGTTCACGGGCGGGAAGTAGCTCTGGTTCGAGCGCAGGCTTGCGGGAAAACCGCCGGCCAGCGTCGACATGTGATGCTGCAAGCGATCGAACTCGCGAAACAAGTCGCTTCCGACGTGTCCAAATAGAAAGTCACTCATGATTGTTCCCTCTCAGTTCGCGGCACAGCAACCAAGAACGACCTGCTGTCCGACTACACCCCAAACATATTGGCGACGTTCTCGATTTCAAGAGGTCGATTCGCAGAAACGAGCGGCCGGCGGCCGAGCGTCGCCGACGGGCTCCGGTGAGATCTGACGTTCAGTGTGCGCCGCCCAACAGCAATGCCGACCTACTCCTCCTACATTAAGGCCAACCGGCGCATAAACGACATTTCACACTGCCGGGGAAATTGCGCGGTAGCGCATTTCGATGCTTCGCAAAAACGTTGAAACCGGGGGAAGTATGCGGACCATTAAACGTCGAGCCCTAAACCGCAGCCGCGGGGTCGGGTCAAATCGAGCAACGCAGCGCGGCGTGGCGGCGGTGGAATTCGCCCTTGTGCTGCCGATCTTGCTGCTGGTCGTATTCGGCATCGTCGAGTTTGGGGTTGCCTTTTACGACAAAGCGGTGATCACCAACGCCAGTCGCGAAGGCGCGCGTGCGGGCGTGGTACTGAAGAGTCCGAAAGCCACCTCGGCCGACATTCAAAACGTCGTGCAGAACTACACCTCATCCCATTTGCTCACGTTCGGTACACAGCGCACTCCGACGGTCACCACTACCGGTCAGGGCGGTACTTTCGGTACACCCCTTACCGTGACGGTTTCTTACCCATACACGGGGTTGGCGCTAGGCCAACTGGCGGCGGCGCTGTCGGGGCAGATCACCCTGTCCGCGGTCACTGTCATGAATAACGAGTAAGGGGGCTGCCATGCGCGCGTGGGAAAGGGGAAGCAGAAGGAAGCAGGAAGGGGCCGTCGCCATAACGGTGGCCGTTTGCTTGGTGATGTTGTTGGGATTTGCTGCACTCGCCATCGATGTCGGTAATGTGATGGTCACACGCAACCAACTGCAAAATGCGGCCGATGCGGCGGCGATGGCCGGCGCGGGCTGCCTGATACGTCGCACGGCGTGTAGCAACACGACCGCCACGCAGCCGGACTGGACGACCGCGACAGCCAAAGCATCCGCGTTTTCGACATCGACCAGCACCAACCAGGTTCAAGGCGCGGCGGTGAAAGTGAGTACGGTGTCGACTGGCTATTGGAACGTCACGGGAACACCGTTCCGCTTGGAGACACTGCCGTTCACACCGGGCCCAAACGATTTGCCCGCGGTTCAAGTGCTCATCCGCAAAGATGGAACGAACGCCAACGGAGCGGTTGCGACATTTCTGAGCAACGTCCTCGGCGTGCAGACCTTGAAAGCGAGTGCGGTGGCCACGGCCGTGCTGTCCCAGCCGGGCAGCGTCGGCCCCGGTGGGCTGTTCCCGTTGGCCATGTCCAAATGCCTGTACGACAACTACTGGGACTCGACCACCAGCGCCCCCAAACTTTCGCCCAACAACAACACGCTACCCGGCACCAGCGTCGCACAACAAACAGGCCAGCCCTACTTTTTCCAAATCGGATCCTCGTACCACTACGGCGCCTGCGACTCCGGGCAATGGACGACGTTCGATCAGGACAACAATAGCGCCAGTTATGCCAGAAGCCTCCTGACGAGCGGCAACACGACCACCTTCGCCATCGGCGCCTCGCCCGGAACCTGGATTCAAACCGGCACGGAAAACACGCTCTTCAACGGCACAGCCGCGTGCAGCGCAGCGGGCAACGGACAGTGCGCGTGGGTGACCGCGCCGGTGGTGGACACACCGTCGACGAGCGGGTTCCAGCCCGTCGTGGCGTTCGCTTGCTTGCACGTTCTGAATGCCCAGAATGGCACTAAGCCGTATGTTCTCGTGCAAATGACCAACGACATGAGTCATTGCGAAACGCCCAATGCGGGCGGATTCGGCACCGGCTACGGCGCTTACACGCCACCCCGATTGGTGCAGTAAGCGATTCATGGCATAGTCACGGCATCTCCCCCATCCAATCCCAAAAGGAGGCGATGCCGTGATCCGCAAGACGCTGAACGCATCGAGACTGCAAGACGAGGTGAGCCGCCGCCTACACCGCATTCACGAGATCGTGGAAGACGGCGTCAAGATTCGCGTGCCGCGGCCGCAGTTGCAGGAACCTGACAAATCGGGCTGCAATTGGACCATGAAGCATTTCGGCAATGCGGTCGGGTTCGAGCGCTTCATCGACGAGGTGCTCACTGCCGCGCGAGCGGAATACAACCTGTCCGACGGCGACGACGGCAAGGATATTCGCAGCCTGTTTAGCGAGTAGTTCCGACGCCATGCGAAGCGCTTCGCTGCGACCGGGCACGCTTTGGCCCACCCTCCTCGATCGAACCGAGCATGCGCTGCGATGCGGGGCGCTTCGCCCGATCGAGACGGTCCGCACGGTCCTTGAGGACGGCGGCGTGCGCTTCGTCATCCGGCAAGTCTCTAGCTTGATGAACAAGCCGCGCGCCGATCCCGGTCAGTCTGGAGAGCCGCGGCCGTTCGTCGACCCATTCCTGCCTTACGACCCCGATCTTTTCGTTGCCGACGTGTCGCCCACACACGTGGCGTTGCTTAACAAATTCAACGTCATCGATCACCACCTGTTGATCGTGACGCGCGCATTCGAGCCGCAAGAGGCCTTGCTCGACTTGGCCGACTTCGAAGCATGGTTCGCGTGCCTCGGCGAGTTCGACGCACTGGGGTTCTATAACGGCGGCCGGGAAGCCGGCGCGAGTCAGCCGCACAAGCATCTGCAAATCGTCCCGTTGCCGCTCGGCGATCATGGGCAGTCTTTGCCGATCGATCCGCTCATCGAAGCCGCGCCGATCGAAGGCGAACTCGCCAAGCTGCCGGGGTTCGTCTTCGATCACGCATTCACGACATTGCCCCTGTCGCCCCGCGAGCAAGCGGCAGCCCAGGCCGTCGGCCGCTATCGGATGCTGCTGGAAGCGGTCGGATTGGGTGCGGAGCCGACCGACACGCACCCGCATCAATCAGGCGCCTATAACCTGCTCGTTACACGGCGCTGGATGCTGCTCGTGCCCCGCCGCGTCGAAGCAGCCCACGGCGTGGCCGTCAACGCGCTCGCCTTCGCGGGTTCGCTGTTCGTTCGGGATGCGGAGCAAATGACGACAGTGCGGCGCCTGGGGCCGATGTCGATCTTGCGCGATGTCGCCATGCCGCGGTCGAACACACGCACCAGTGCATAGCCTGCCGGCCGAGGCGCTTCGGCCGTATCATGGCGGGCTCTAGAGACCTTTTCGTCGCATGGCTTTCGTTATGTCCGTCAAAGCAGATTCGCCTCGGCGCCCTCGGATGATTCGCGCTGTCGTCATCCCGCTTACGCTGGCGCTCGCCGCCTGCGCCGCGAACCCGCCCGCCGCGCAGCGCCCCTACGTCGACCCGATCGCGCTCTTTCCGATGGAGCACTACGATCAGAACGTCGATCATTGGATCGACCCGACGAATGCACGCTATGACACGCCATTCTTGAGCCCCGCCGAACAACACGCGCATTGGGACGCCTATCTCGCGCGTTACTTCGGCACGCGCGAGCGCGATCCGTCGCCGTGGAATCCCGCCTTCATCAATCGTCGGCTCTACGGCAACGGCGGCGCCGACATCGTCGATCTGCAGCTTCGACGCGTAGGCAGTTACGACAACGCGGGCAAGTCGGTTCGCTCGATCGGCTACGGACAGAACTACCGGCCTCACACGGCCCAATGGCTCGACGACATCGAGCGCAACATGAACCTGCAGCAATTCGGGCAGGCGCCGGGCTATCGCCCCGACGCGCGCGCGATCGCCACGAATGCGCTGCTCGTACGCGAGTTGCCGACGATGGACCCGTCGTTCTATTTGCATCGGCTCGCAGGGGAAGGCTACCCGTTCGACAATCTGCAGATCTCATCGGTGCGGCCGGGGACGCCGCTGTACGTGCTCGGACGAAGCGTCGACGGCGCATGGGACTACGTGCAAACGCCCGAGGTTCAAGGATGGGTGCAATCGAACGGCGTGGCGCGCGTCGACGATGCATTCATCGCAGCCTGGTCGCAGCGCCCCTCCGATGCGTGGGGCGTGGTCATCTCGGCGTCTGCGCCGGTACGCGACGAGCAAGGCGTGTTTCGCTTCGATGCGACGGCCGGCACGTTGCTGCCGTTGACGCAAGGTGCGGCGACGCCCTCACAGCGGGCCGTACTCGTGCCGGCGCGCGACGTCGATGGACATGCGGTATTGCGCAAGGCACAGCTTCCGGCCACAGCGCTGGCGCCCGCCCCCATCGCGGCAACGCCGCGCAATCTCGCGGTGCTCATGAAGTCGCTGATCGGACGCCCCTACGGATGGGGCAACATGAATTTCTACAACGACTGCTCCTCCGAACTTCAGAGCATTTTTTCCGCCTTCGGCGTATGGCTGCCGCGGCATTCGTCGTCGCAAATGGCGGCGGGCGAGATGACCGATCTTTCTTCGGACACCCCGGCGCAGCGTCTGGATTATTTGATCGAAAACGGCAGGCCGATGCGCACGCTCGTGTATATCGGCGGCCACGTCATGCTGTATCTAGGCAATACGACACGCGACGGCCACACCGTGCCGCTCGTCTATCAGGACATTTGGGGCATGCGGCCGGCCGACAACAGCCGGCGCGCGGTGATCGGCGGTTCGGTGATATTTCCGCTGTTGCTTCGGGTTCCTGAAGACCCGAGCCTGGAATCGCTTGCGGCGACTCGGATCTTTCAAGTAAGCGTGCTAGGCATGCCGAGCGGCGCGGCGCCGCCGCCCGACGAGGAGAACCCGGCGAGTTGAAGGCGGGCGCAAACCCGCCCCCGGATCGTCCGGCAATGCCGGATCAAACCTTGGACGGCCCTCGCGCTACCTAGGCGTGCGCATGTCCTTCCGGCTCAACCGAAAGCCGCATGCCGATCGTCTTCAGGATGGCAAGCAGCGTCTTGAGCGTTGGGTTGCCTTTGGGTGACAGCGCCCGGTAAAGCGACTCGCGGCTGATTCCTGCCTGCGCCGCCACTGCACCGAGGCCGCCGTACGCTTCCGCCACCGTGCGCAAAGCCAGCAAACCCGCGGCTCGGTCGTCCGGGTCGTCGAGCGATTCCATGGCAGCCTTCAAGTATTCGACCGCCAGCTCATGGTCGGCTCGCAGTTCGGCGACCTCGGACTCATGGTGCGACACCACGCCTTTGAGTTTGCTCATGACTGACTCCGTTTCCATTCCGACCACAGTTTCTTCGCTCGCTTGACGTCGGCCGCTTGGCTCGCTTTGTCACCGCCGCACAATAAGAGCACGACGGTTTTTCCATGTCGGCCGCAATATACGCGATACCCTGCCCCGACATGCACACGCAGTTCGACGACGCCTCCGCCCACCGGCTCGCAATCGCCGAAGTTGCCCGCTTCAACTTGGCGCATCCGAATACGAATGCGCGACTGAGCGACCTTGTCTTTGATTGAGTGCAGCCATTCAGAGAAGGGCTCTCGACCATCCATGCAGTACCGTAGAAGTTGGATCATGACACACTTGTAGCTTAAAAGCTACTCTTCTACCACCGCACAGACGGCAACGGTCCATCAGAGGCGAAAAATCCGACTAACGGCACCTCGGCAATCAGCCAACGCATGGCTGACCTGGGCATAGGAGCGTAGCGTGGCGCCGCGCGGTCGAACAGCACCGGCTTTGCGGCGACACGCCCTGACCCGACCCTCCTACTGCGGCAACGTCTCCCCCTTCGTCTCCGGGGCGAAGGGAATGATGAGCAGGCCCGCCACGAACGCCACTGCCGTCAGCGCGACCGGCAGCCCGAGCGTATGCGTATGCAGCACGGCCGCGCCGAGCAAGAAGTTCACCCCCGCCCCGATGAACCGGCCGAACGAGGTGCAGAAGGCAAACGCGGTCGCACGGACGCGCGTTTCGAACTGTTCCGGCAACCACAGGCTGAACAGCGCGAAATTCCCGCCGAAGAAACCCAGCGCAAACAACCACGCGATGAACGGGGCCAGCCCGTTCGGCTGATAGAACGCCCATCCGAAGCTACCGACGATCGACACGGCCATCCCGGCGAAATAGACGGCCAGCGTTTTCTTGCGCCCGATCCGCTCGGCGAGCGGCGGCAGCGCCAGGCAGCCGAGGATCGTGCCGATCGAAAGCAAGCCGGTGGCGAGCGAAGCAGTCTTGATCGCCCCCGCCTTGTCCATGCCCGACTTCATCGCCAATTGAATGACGGCCGAAGGTTCATACACGGCGCCGGCCCACAGGCCGACGATCGCGATCGTCAACAGCGCGCAGGCGACCCAAGTGCGACGGCGATACCCCGGCCCGAGAATTTGAGCGAGCGGCTTCGCATGCACGACGCGCGCCTCCGCTTGCTTCCACTTCTCGGGCTCCTTCACCCGCAGCAAGACCAGGATTGCGATGACGACGGGAACGGCGCCCGTCAGGAACATGGCGCGCCACCCGAAGTGAACGCCGATCGTATAGTTCAGCGCCGCCGCCAGAAAGAACCCCGCGTAGTACCCGGTTTGCAGATACCCCGCCCCCATTTTGCGGCGATCCTCGGGCCACGCCTCCGCTACATAGGTGCCGGCCAGCGCCCACTCTCCGCCGATGCCCACTCCGGCCAAGAAGCGATAGATGCCGAGTTCGTACACGCTGTGCGCGGTCGCCGCCAATCCCGTGAAAATGGCAAACGTGAAGATGGTTCCGGCCAGCACCTTGGTGCGCCCGAAGCGATCGGCCAACGGCCCCCAAATGAACGAGAGCCCCCAGCCCACCAAGAACAATGCGAACAAGATCGAGCCGGCAAGGCCGATGTTCGCGGGGCTCGCCTCGATACCCGAGCGCGGCAGCAATTCCGTCAGCGCCGGCGTCAGCACGAGCGCGTAGATGAACGAATCCATGCCGTCGAGCGTCCAGCCCGCCCAAGCACCCCAAAACCCCGCTATTTGCGAGCGGTTGAGCGGCGTTCGCTGTTTCGCGACCCGCGCGCTGTCTGCCATTGAACTCATGTACTCCTCCGGTGAAACGGTTTGGACTGCCGATGTTTAATGACTACGCGAGCGCGCGGTGCTTGCCGCGCCCGGCTCGAGACCCCTGGCATCCTCGGGTTTGCCCGATTCTTAGATCGAATATTTTGTATATAATATCGACCATCATGGATGATGCAACGAATCGTTTTCCCCTAGAGGCCGACGCCGACGAAGGTCTCCCCCTTGCGGCGGTGGCGGTCGCGCCGCGCACCAGCGCTTCGCGCATGGTGGCCGACGCCCTGCGCGCCGCGATCGTAGATGGCCGTTTGCGCCCGGGCGCGCCTTTGCGTCAGGACGCAGTCGCACGTCACTTCTCTGTCAGCGCGATTCCCGTGCGCGAGGCGCTGCGCCAGCTCGAAAGCGAGGGGTGGGCTAAGGTCGAGATGCACAAAGGGGCGAGCGTCGCGCCTTTATCGGCCGACGAAGCGCGCGAGATCTATGAAATTCGCGCCGCGCTTGAAGCGTTGGCGCTGACGCTCGCGATTCCCAATCACACGGAAGCCACGCTGAGCGAGGCGCAGGCGCTGTACGAAGCCGCCGAGCGCGAACGCGATTCCGAGCAGTATGTGGCGCGCAACGAGGCGTTTCATATGAGCCTTTATGCGCCCGCGGCCCGCCCGCAATTGATCGAAATGATCGCCACGCTGCATCGTCGCGGCGAGCGCTACCTGCGCGTGAAATTGGGCCTGCCCGACCATAAGCGGGTGTCCGATCGCGAACACGGCCAGCTGATGGAATACGTGCGGGGCCAACGCATCGACGCCGCGCGAAAGCTCATTACGGATCATTTGCTCGGCACCGGAGCGCTGCTTTATCGTCTGTTGAACGAGCCGGCGCCGGAATCGAAAACACCTAACGGCAAGCGCCGACACGTCGACGATTCGGAGCCGGCGGCGATGCTCGCCCCGAACAAGCGCCGCGGCGCCCGCCGCACCCCCGATTGAGCCGCCCCCGGGTGCGCAACCGCCCCACGTATAGGAGCCGATTCGCCCGATGATCTCCGCAGCCGAACAACCGGTCCCTCGCTCATGGACTACCTTGCGCGACGAAAAAGCACGCCGTCTCGCCACCGTTGCTCCATGGCTCGAAGACGGCATCCTGCCGTCCGAACGAATCGTCGATGCGTTGCAGGCGCTCATCCGCCCGGGCGATCGCGTCGCGCTCGAAGGCGACAACCAAAAGCAAGCCGATTTCTTGTCGCGCTCGCTCGCGCGCGTCGATCCCGAGATCGTCAACAACGTTCATCTCTTGATTTCGAGCATCAGTCGCCCGGAGCATTTGACGTTGTTCGAACGCGGCATCGCGCATAAGGTCGACTTCTCGTTTGCCGGACCGCAGAGCTTGCGCGTGGCGCAACTGCTCGAAGACGGCCTGCTCGAAATCGGTTCGATCTATACCTATGTCGAACTGTATGCGCGCATGTTCGTCGACTTGACGCCGCAAGTCGCTTTGCTTTGCGCGGAAAAAGCCGATCGGCACGGCAACCTTTATACCGGCGCAAACACGGAAGACACGCCCACGATCGCCGAAGCTGCCGCGTTCCGCCACGGCATCGTCATCGTGCAGGTGAACGAAATCGTCGACACGCTGCCGCGCGTCGATATTCCGGGCTCCTGGGTCGACCTCGTCGTACAGGCCGATCGCCCCTTCGCCGTCGAGCCGCTGTTCACGCGCGACCCGCGGCACATCGGCGATTTGCAGGTGCTCACGGCCATGATGGTCATTCGCGGCATCTACGAGCCGTACGGCGTGAGCTCGCTCAACCATGGGATCGGCTTCGATACGGCCGCGATCGAATTGATCTTGCCGACCTACGGCGCCGAGCTCGGGTTGAAGGGAAAGATCTGTCGCAATTGGACGCTCAACCCCCACCCTACGCTGATTCCGGCCATCGAATCGGGCTGGGTCGAAAGCGTGCATTGCTTCGGCAGCGAAGTGGGCATGGAGGCTTATGTCGCCGCCCGCCCCGATGTCTTCTTTACCGGACGCGACGGCAGCTTGCGCTCCAATCGTGTGCTCTGCCAGTTGGCGGGACAGTACGGCGTCGACCTCTTCATCGGTTCGACATTGCAGATCGATGCGGACGCCAACTCGTCCACCGTGACGCGCGGCCGGCTTGCCGGCTTCGGCGGCGCGCCGAACATGGGACATGACCCGCACGGACGCCGTCATGCGAGCGAAGCTTGGCTCAAGCTCCTGAAAACGACCGAAGGACCGATCGCGCGAGGCCGCAAACTCGTCGTGCAGCTGGCGGAGACCTATAAGAAGGGCGGCGAGCCCACCTTCGTGGACGAACTCGATGCCGTTGCCGTCGGCGCCAAGAGCGCGATGCCGATTGCTCCCGTGATGATTTACGGAGACGATGTCAGCCACGTGGTGACCGAGGAAGGTATTGCTTATTTGCATAAGGCCGAGGGTGTCGAGGAGCGTCGCGCGGCGGTTGCCGCCGTGGCCGGCGTGACGCCAATCGGCTTGCGCGCCAAACCCGAACGCACGGCCGAACTTCGCCGCCGCGGCATCGTGGCCTATCCGGAGGATCTGGGTATTCGGCGCGCCCAGGCGAAGCGCTCATTGCTCGCCGCGCGCAGCATCGACGATCTCGTCGCCTGGTCCGGAGGGCTCTATGTGCCGCCGGCTCGCTTTCGGAGTTGGTGACGATGCCCGCCCATGCCGTTTGCCCGGCGCCGCGCGCCGGGTTCGTTTCATGCGGTGGCGCGCTCGTTGAAGACGATGCGATGCGACTCGCGCGCTTGGCTACGAATGCGCTGATCGAAGAAGCCCACGTCACGCCGAAGCCCGCCCTCGTCGACCGGCGCGGAAGCGGCGCGCATCGCGATTTGAGCTTGGCCATCATGGAGCGATCCGCGTTTTCGCTCGAACCCACCTTTGTCGCGCTCTCGCGCGCGTCGCAAGGCAAACGCCCTTCGGCCGTCTTGCGCGCCGAGCTGGCCGCAATCGGCCGCGACGGCGAAGCCGTGATGATGAACGCGACACAGGGCAGCAACGCACATCGTGGCGCAATTTGGATCGTTGGCCTATTGGTTGCGGGTGCAACGATTTGCGGCTACGACGAACGCACCGCGGGAGGCCACGCTGAAGCGATCTGCGCCACGGCGGCGCAAATCGCTTGCTTTCCCGACCACGGCGCCCCGCTTGCGGAAAGCAACGGGGCGCGCGTGCGAGCGCGTTACGGGGTGGGCGGCGCGAGGCGCGAAGCGCAGGAAGGCTTTCCGCACGTGCTGCACGGCGGGCTGCCCGCACTGCGTGCGGCGCGGCGGCGAGGCGCGAGTGAGAACGCCGCCCGGATCGACGCGCTGCTCGCGATCATGGCGACGCTGGACGACACATGCCTGCTTCATCGCGCCGGGCTCGATGCGCTCGACGCGGCGAAATCGGGCGCGCGTGAAGCGCTCGCCCTGGGCGGCAGTGCGACGCCGAGCGGGCGCGCCGCGCTCGAGCGCCTCGAAATTCAGCTGTTGAGATTGAATGCATCGCCGGGCGGCGCAGCCGATCTGCTCGCGGCGACACTCTTCATCGATGGATTGGCGCCCGTGCGCGCCGACGGGAGAACACCAGCATGGAGCATTTGACGTTCGACTACCCCGCGCGCCGCGTCGTTGCGGCGCGCTCGCACGTGGGCGTCGTGGGTTCGGGCGACCTCGAAGTGCTGCTCGCACCGAACGATGCGATGCAAGCGCGCGTTGTGGTCAATACGAGCGTCGACGGCTATGGGCACATATGGAAAAGCGTGCTCGACCGGTTCTTCACGCGCTATGACGGCGCGGCGTCGATCGAAATCAACGACTTCGGCGCGACGCCGGGCGTCGTGGCGCTACGGCTGGCAGAAGCCGCCGAAGAAGCGGAAGGCATGCAAGGGGCGCGCGCATGAACCTCGCATCCACCATGGCGGCCCCCCACTTCGCCGCGACTGACAGCTTCATCGAACTGGCGGCGCGCGAACGCGCCCGGCGCCTGCTCGATGCCGATACATTCCGCGAGTTGCTCGGGCCGTTCGACCGCATCACATCGCCCTGGCTGCCGCTTCAGGGCATTGTCTGCCAAGCCGACGACGGCGCGATCGTTGCGCGCGGAACGATCGACGGCATGCCGGCGGTGGTCGCCGCGATCGAATCGGCGTTCCAGGGCGGAAGCATCGGCGAGGTGTCGGGCAGCAAGATCGCCGCCGCCCTCGAACTCGCGCTGCGCGATTGCGAACGCGGGAAAATCGTGCGGCCCGTCATCGTCTTCGAAACGGGCGGCGTGCGCCTGCAGGAAGCGAATCTCGGCTTGGCCGTCATCGCCGAAATACAGGCGGCGATCGTCGCGTTGCGTCGATACGTGCCGGTCGTCGGCGTGATCGCCGGCATGGTTGGCTGTTTCGGCGGCATGTCCCTCGCAGCCGCGCTCTGCACGCGGTTGATCATGACGCGACAAGGCAGGCTAGGTATGAATGGGCCCGAAGTGATCGAGCAAGAGGCCGGAATCGAGGAGCTCGATGCGAGCGACCGTCGGCGGATTTGGCAATTGATCGGCGGCGAGCAGCGCGTCGCCACCGGGCTTGCCGATACGCTCGTGGACGACGATGCGCAGGTCATAGGAGCCGCCGTGCGCGCAGCATTCGCAGCCGGGGTGCCCGACGTGCACCGTTCGGAGGCGGTCGAGCGCTATCTGTCGCTACTGTCGGGGGTGACGCCCGAGACCGTCACGCCGGAAGCAATGCGTGCGCTGTTCGGCGGCGCATCGTCCAATCGCGACGAACGCCGCCTTGATCGTTGAGGACTCCCGATGAACGAAACGACTCCCCTGTCCCGCGGTCAGCGATGGTTTCGCGCCCTCGCGGGCGATGCGGCGGGCAACGCGCCCGTCTCGCCCATATGGTATGCCGATGCCCCGCTCTGCGACGAATCGGCGAGGTTCATCGCGGTCGTTCCCGATGCCGATAACCGCTTTCCGCGTGCGCGGGAGAACGTGGTGGGACTCGAGCAAGGCTGGCGGCTCGCCCGCGCGGTGCGCGAGGTCGTCGATGCCGATGCTCGCGCCGAACGACGCCGGCCAATCGTCGCGATCGTCGACGTTAAAGGCCAGGCGTACGGGTATCGCGAGGAAACGCTAGGTATCCACCTCGCCTGCGCGGCGGCCGTCGATGCCTACGCGTCGGCGCGTCTGGCCGGGCATCCCATCGTTGCATTGATCGTCGGCCCCGCCATGTCGGGGGCATTTTTGGCGCACGGGTATCAAGCCAACCGCATTCTCGCACTCGACGCGCCGGGCACGATGGTGCATGCGATGGGCAAGGAAGCCGCCGCGCGCGTGACGCGCCGCTGCGTCGAGGCGCTCGATGCACTGGGCGAAACGATTACGCCGATGTCGTATTCGCTTGCCGCGTTCGCCAAGCTGGGGCTACTCGATCGCCTCATCGACGGCGTGGACGCCGACGCGCCCACCGACGAACAGGTTGCGCGCGTGCGGCAGATCCTCGCGGATACGGCGGCTTCGGCCCGTTGCGGACCTAGCGATTTGTCACGCCGGCTCGATTCCGATACCGCGCGAACGACGCGTGCGGCTTCGATCGAAGTGCGGCGGCGAATGGCGATGCAATGGGATGCGGGCGAATCGGCGTGAATGCCGTATCGCAGCGAAGGCAACGAACCCAGCGGCAACGATGAGCGGCGGATGAAAAGCGCAACCTCTTTCCGACATGTCGGCCAATACGAAGCGCATGATCTGCTGCGCTTGCGCGCGCTGCCCGCGGCGGACGACATGCCCACCTGGTTGCGCCATGCTTTCGCTCAATGTCCATTCGCTGTCGTGCGACGAGCAGAGGCGCCTTCGGGCTTCGTCGCCGTGGGCTTTCGCGGCGCCGATCGCGCGCAGCGGTACGGCGCCTTCGCTCCAAGTGAATCGGTCGAACTCGTGCTGCGGCCGGCGCAGTTGCGAGATCGGCCGGTTTCATCGGACCGAATCAATCTCAAGGCATTCGCCGCATTTCGCGCACTCGTCGAAGACGCGCACTTCGATACGCTGGCTTGGGGTCCGACCGGCAGCGTGGGCTTCGAACTCGCGACGATGCGCCAGACTGTCACCGAGGCGAGCGATTTGGATATCGTCATCCGCGCGCCTGCACCACTCGCGCGCGAGCGTGCTCGTGCGCTGCGCGAACGTGCAACTCGCATCGAACGGACCTTCGACGTGCGCATCGATGCTCAACTCGAAACGCCGGCCGGCGGCGTTGCGCTGAGCGAGTGGGCGGCGAGCAAACCGCGCGTGCTGGCGCGCTCGGCGGGCGGTCCACGCATGACTGCCGACCCGTGGCGGGACGACGGCGCTGCTCGTGAGGACAGCCGCTGATGCTCGCCCTTCTCTATCCGGGTCAAGGCGCGCAAAGCGCCGATTTTCTGCATCGGTTACCCGCACACCGTACCGTCGCGGAAACGATCGAGGAAGCATCCGACGCGTTGTCGCTCGACGTCGCCTCGCTCGATTCCAACGATGCGCTGCGATCGAGCGTTGCGGTACAGATCACGCTCGTCGTAGCCGGTGTGGCGACGCAGCGGCGCCTTGCCGATGCCGGGATCGAGGCGCAGATGCATGCGGGGTTGTCGGTTGGAGCCTATGCGGCCGCGGTCGGCTGCGGCGCCGTCTCGTTCGGCGACGCGCTGCGCATGGTGAAGCACCGGGCTGTCTTGATGGAGCAGGCCTATCCAAGCGGATATGGGCTTTCGGCGATCGAAGGCCTCAGTGAAGCGCAAGTCGAAACGTTGATCGGCGCGATGACGAACGCTTCGGGGCCTCGCGTCTTTATCGCCAACGTCAATGCGCCCAGGCAAATCGTGGTCGCGGGTAGCGACGAAGCGCTCGATGCATTCAATAGACAGGCGACAGCGGGAGGCGCGCATCGGGCCAAGCGCCTTGCCGTGAGTGTGCCTTCGCACTGCGAACTGTTGGCCGAAGCGTCGGAAGCACTCGTTGCATACGCCGCCGATTTGCCGTTCGGCACGCCAAAGCAGCTATACGTCGGCAACCGGCGCGCGCGGGCATTGCATAGGCCCGACGATATCCGCGACGATCTGGCGACCAACATGCGCTACACCGTCCGCTGGTTCGACGCGCTGACCACGATCGTCGAACGCGGCGCAACGTTGCTCGTGGAAGGGCCACCCGGGCAGGTGCTGACGGACATCGCGAAAGCGGCCTATCCGCAGGTCGAGGCGCTCGCCGCGTCGTCGTTTTCCGATGACCGGCTGGTGGAGGTCGTGCGGCGAAAAATTGCAGCTTCGCCTTAGCAAGCAAAGGCGCCGCATTAAAGCGAAAGGCCGCCGCACCGCCCTACCGAATCTCGAACTCGATCTTCCCCAACCCTTCGATCACGCCGCGCACGACACCCGGCTCGGACGCGATGTAAAGCGGCGTATACGAGCCCGTCGTCAACACCGTTCGCGCCGGAATCGAATGTCCGGTTTCGAGGGTGCGCGCCACGAGCCAAGCGATCAAGCGCCGTGGATCGCCGGCAGGGTGCTGCGCCACGCCTTGAAAGATTTCGTGATCGCCACACGAAAAACTCACGCGCGGCGCACTGAAATCGAACGCGCGGTCATACGGCAACGTATCGCCGATCACGAGCGCCCCATTGTTCTGCGCATCCGCCAACTGAAGCAGCGGATCGACATTCGGCCAGCCTTCGTATCGGCTGTCGACGATCTCGGCAACTACCGACATCGTGTCGATTGCATCGATCATTTCGTCGGCCTGCTCGGACAATCTATGATCGACGTCATCGGCGAAGCTGAACGCGATTTCAAGCTCGAGCCCGATGCGCGCGTAGTCGCCGAGGCGAATTCCTGTCGTAGCGCCGAATACCTTCGTAGCCGGCAAGGAAGCGCACTGCGGCGCGGCGGTAGGCGAGCCCGCGCCTACCTTGTAGCCGGCGCAACCGCCCATCTGATCGAGCACGAGTTGCTGAACGACATACGCTTCGTCGGCATTGGCGGGCTGGCATGCCTCGAGCAAACCCGGATCGAGCAGCGTATGTTCGCGACGGGCTTGCAGCAATCGTGCGGCAAGTTCTTGCGCGTTGGCCATGGTGTCTCCCTCCTTCCCCTTTTGTCCAGGCGATGCATCATGCGATCGCCGCCAGGAATACGCCGCTTCGCAAGTTGCGCGCCACATCGATCATGCCGCATCCAAAACCGGCGCGCCCATTAAAAAACCCACCCGTGCATGTGCAACGGATGGGTCGAGACGAAACACGCGACGCGGAACGCGCCGCAATCGTTCGTTCTTATTAGAACTTGTGTCGAATACCGACGCGCGCCACCGCCTGCTTCGAGTTGCTCGACACATCGTCGGCGCCCGGTATGAAAGCATGGTCAAGCGAAGAGCCCGTACTGTCGCCCGCCACCTTCTGGAAAGCGCCTTGAATATAGACGTCGGTACGCTTGGACAAGTTGTAGTCGACCATGAGCCCAAACGTATGGATCTTGGGCTTTACGCCGCCGAGCGTCGTGTCGTAATTCTCCATCGTGTAGACGTACTGCGCGCCGACATACAACGCGGGCGTCAACTGGTACTTGCCGTTCAGTTCGAAGTTCTGGAACTTGAGCGTCGTGACGGTCGAACCCGCGAGCGGCCCGGTGATCGGCGCGAGCGAATCGGCCGCCGTCAAGTACGCGCTCGACGTCGGATTCGTCACGTTCGTATTCGTATAAACGAAGCCGGCCGTTGCCGGGCCGAACGTATAGTTGACGCCGCCGCCGAAGATACGCAGGCGCGTCGAGGCGAAGTTCGCGTCGTTCGTCGCGATCGCTCCGCCCGACGTGATACCCGGGTTATTGGCATGCAGGTAAGCCGCGGCGATCAGCAAGCCGCCGGTCTGGTATTGGCCGCCGATGCTGTATTGCCGGTTGTTGGAGAAACCCGGGTCGTTGCTGAAGCTGTACGTGCCGCCGAATTGCAGGCCCGCATAGTTGTTGCTCGCGTATTTGATCGTATTGTTGACGCGGAACGAGTTATCCGTGTTGTCGTTGTCGAACGGGTGCGAGAGCAAGTAGCCGCCCCAATTGCCGTTCGCCGTCGTGGGCGCGAGATAGTCCACGAGCGAGTCGTATTGACGACCGAGCGTCACCGTACCGAAGTCGCTCGACAAACCCACGTACGCCTGCCGCCCGAACATCCGGCCGCCTTGATTCAGCCGGCCGGAATTGACGTCGAAGCCGTTTTCGAGCTGAAAGACCGCCTTAAGGCCGTTGCCCAGGTCTTCCGAACCCTTCAAACCCCAGCGGCTGCCCTGCGCGAACCCGCTCGCGAGCTCGTAGTTGTGGTTGCCGAGCACATTATTGGTGTAGTTAAAACCTTCATCGATTACGCCGTACAGCGTCACGCTGTTTTGCGCGAACGCCGGCGCGGCGAACGCCATCGCCGCGGCGAGAGAAAGTGCGTGCTTGTTCATCGAAAACTCCAAACCGGCCACTGGTTGGAACGATTCCGCCCTCGGGCTTCGCCCGTCTTTTTATCTTGGGCGGCGACTGAATCGCTCTCGGTATCTTTTTTTGTCCTGCTCGCTATCGCTAGCGGAATGGACAGAATGGTTGCACGGCCTCACCGCCAAGTCCATTAGGGTGCACGCATGCCGGCGGAGTCGTTGCTTATTGCCAACTAGTGGCCCGGCGCGTACGCGGATACCGTCGCGGTTTCCGGTAAGAATCACGTCGATTTAGGTAAAACCCTAAGAAGAAACTGCCAAGCAGACGCAACGATAACGGACTCTTGGCTAACGCCGATCCAAAAGAAAGCAAATAGAAAGCTACGGCGTGTCTTCGGAAGATGGGGGATCCGTCTGACAGAAGATAGCGGTAATGAACGGGCCGACATGATGGACGATGGCTGTGCTGCCGGCCGCCCTCACCGCCGCCTTCACTTTGTCGCTCGACCCCAGCACGACCGCCCCGTAAGCGGAATCGGCCAGCGGTTTGCCGTTTCCCTTCTCGAACAACGGGTCATCCTTCTGAAACCCGACGATAGCGAACACGTGATAGCCGAATGCCGTGAGACTCACGCCGTGCGTCGGGTCGAAAGCATTGATCGAATTGGGTTCGACGCGCGACGGATGCGGGTCGATCAACCCTTTCGTCTCCAGCGCTCCGATGAATTCGTGCGCGGGCCGGTCGCAATGAAGCGGCTCGTCGAGGGCGGCGGCGAAGCCTCGGATCGGCAGCGCGGCAATAAAAATGAAAGCGACAAGGGCTAGACGTTTCATAGCGGCAAATTACGTCCCATTACGGCCGGACGGATGGCGATGGATTCGGAACTGCGCTAGTGCACGCAGCGTGCCGGAACCGCGCTGGGCGGGACAGGCACGCACTTTACCGCGTTTGATCGGCCCCGGTCGTGTACGAGCGTCCGCTCCACAGCGCACGAAGCCGGATGCGCCCCTGGAAGACAACGCTCCGTAAAAACGTATATATTGCTGAGGATGGAAAATCGCGTCGAATCTCTCCCTCGCGCCATCGCTCCCATCCCACGCACGTGGGATGCTCGTCTTGCGCGCCGTCTCGTCACCCCGCTCATCGATACCCGTGTCACCCCCAACCATCTCACGACCCTACGGCTCGTCGTCGGCATTGCGGGCGCCGCGGCCCTTGCGCGCGGTTCGTTCGTGTGGACGAACATCGGCGCGCTGCTCATCGTGCTGTCGAACTTCATCGATCACACCGACGGAGAACTTGCACGCATCAGCGGCAAATCCAGTAAGTTCGGCCACTTCTACGACCTCGCGAGCGATGCCCTCGTCACGATCGCGCTGTTCGTCAGCATGGGTATCGGCGTCGCGCGCATGCAGGGCGACGGCATCCTCGCTCAGTCGACGGTGCTCGGCGGCGTCGCGGGTATCGCCGTCGCATTGATTTTTTATCTGCGGATGCGCATCGAATCGATGGCAGGCAAGGCCGGCACGCAACAGGCGTCGGCCGCGGGTTTCGAAACCGAAGACGTGCTTTATCTGCTGCCGCTCGTCACGCTTTTCAGCATCGTCGAGCCGTTTCTGCTGGCGGCGTCGATAGGCGCGCCGCTTTTCGCAGTGTGGGTCACGATCGAGTACCGCCGCGTGACGCGCAAAACTCGACCGAGCACGCCCAGCGGCGAAGCGTGGGTGTCCCGTTGAATGCGCGCGTCGCCCCCGGCGAGGCGCCGGCATCGGCCTCTACGTTGGACCGGCCTGCCGCCTCACAGTCGATCGACGAGCGCCTGCGCGCAACGATGCGCGAACTCGATGCTATGCCATTGCGCGCGCGCTTCGTCGAACAAGGCGCGTTTCTGTATCTCGACCGCTTTCTGCCGCGCGACGTCACCGCGCGGCTCGCCGAACTCGCCCGTCGGCTCACCCCGGCCGTCAATCGCAACTACCTGCCGGGTCACAAGCAAGGCGGAAGCGTCAGCAGGCACGCGATCGATCGGCTGGCGCCGGACATCGCCGAGCTCTATCGCTCTCGCGCGTTGATCGAATGGCTCGAGGCGATCACGGGCGATACCCTGCTGCCGTCGCCCGACGACGATCCTCACGCCTACGCGCTCTACTACTACACGCGCGAAGGCGATCATATCGGCTGGCACTACGACACCTCCTATTACGACGGCCGCCGCTATACGGTCCTGATCGGCGTCATCGACGATACGTCGTGCAGCCTCGACTACGAGTTGCACACGCGTACGCCGGAGCGGGCCACGGTCGCCGGATCGATTCAATACCCGCCGGGTGCGGTCGTTCTGTTCGACGGCGACAAGCTGCGCCATCGGATCACCCCGCTCGAGACCGGCACGATGCGCGTCTCGTTGACGTTCGAGTACGTGACCGATGCACGTATGCGTCCTTGGCGACGCTTCGTTTCGAACATGAAAGACGCGATCGCCTATTTCGGATTTCGCCAAGTGTTTCGCTTCCGCTCGGGCCGAGGCAAGGATAGCGCATGACGCGTACGGCGGCAGTCCTGCTTTCGTTGGGGGCGGCGCTTTTCGTCGCGCTACTCGCGTGGCAAGGCGCCGGCGCGGTGGCGGCCACGCTGGCAGCGGCCGGGTGGGGACTTGCGCTCGTCGCGGCGTTCCATCTCGCGCCGCTCGTCATCGATGCGGCCGCGCTCGCGGTGCTCGTCGAGTCGCCCGCGACGTTCGTCGATGCCTTGCGTGCGCGATGGGCCGGCGAATCGGTGAACAGCTTGATGCCTGCCGGGCAAATCGGCGGCCCCGTGTTGATGGCGCGGCACTTGGCTCAACGCGGTACGCCGATGCGTGACGCGGCGGCGGCCGTCACGGTGTCGACCACCCTGCAATCGGTGGCGCAAATCGGCTTCGCACTGCTTGGCTTGACAGCGTTCGCCGCGTTTTCGGTCGCGCACAGTGCGCAGGCCGCGCACGCGCTGCACGTCGCCGCGCTCGCCGCAAGCGCCGTGCTGGCCGTGGCAGTCGGCGCGTTTTATCACGCTCAGCAGCGCGGCCTGTTCGGTCGCTTCTCGCGTTTGTTCGGCAAGGCA
Organism: Trinickia sp.; assembly: GCA_035492395.1. Classification (GTDB taxonomy): domain Bacteria; phylum Pseudomonadota; class Gammaproteobacteria; order Burkholderiales; family Burkholderiaceae; genus Trinickia. The sequence goes on from DATJJH010000262.1 coordinate 41,180, forward strand.
TTCGGCGCGCGCGGCGCCGCGCAGGCATCGGCGCACGCCGATGCGATCGACGACGCCGTGCGCAGGCTATACCGCGACCGCAAACGCGCCGCCGCTTCGTTCGCTTTGAGTTTCGTGGGCTGGCTGGCGGGCATCGGCGAAGTGTGGCTCGCGCTCAAGTTCATCGGTCACCCCGTGAGCTGGCTCGATGCGCTGCTGCTCGAAAGTGTGGGACAGGCGATACGCGGCGCCGCGTTCGCGATTCCGGGGTCGCTCGGCGCCCAGGAAGGCGGCTACCTGCTGCTCGCACCGCTCGTGGGCCTGACGCCCGACGCGGCCCTCGCCTTGTCGCTCGCCAAGCGAGCGCGCGAACTCGCACTGGGGTTGCCCGGCATCATCTATTTGCATTGGAGTGAAAGAGATTGGCGACGCCGGCGTACGGCCGGCGTGCCGCTTGCCGATTGACGCGAACTGGCTGTGGCGTCGTTCGGCTTCTGCAAGGAGAAAAAGAACATGCGAGCGATCATTCTCGCCGCAGGCCTTGGCCTGCGTCTGCAACAACCACCCGAGCAGCAGTTTCCGAAATGCTTGCTGCGCTTTCAAGGCATGACGCTGCTCGAGCGTCACTTGCGCGCGCTGCGCGCGTTGGGGGTCCACGAGGTCGAGCTCGCGCTCGGCTTTCAGCCCGAGCGTATCGATGAGGAGCTCGATCGCATCGGCTGGCAGCCCCGGCCTCGATCCGTCATCAACCCACGCTTCGACCTTGGCAGCGTCCTGACCGTGCATACGATGGCGGACGCACTCACGCGGGGCGGCGACGTGTTGCTGATGGATGCGGACGTCTTGTACGACGAGGCCATTCTGCGTGCGCTCGTGCAGGGAGAAGGCGCCGACCGTCTATTGATCGACCGCGACTTCGAAGCGGGCGACGAGCCCGTCAAGCTGTGCCTGCGCGACGGCGTGCCAGTCGAACTACGCAAGCAGTTAGCGGTGGGCCTGCAGTACGACACGATCGGCGAATCGGTCGGCTTCTTCCGTTTTCGCGAAGGCACCGCGCGACGCCTGGCTCAAATCGTGGACGGCTACGTTTCGAGCGGGCGGCAAAACATGCCGCACGAAGAAGCCGTGCGCGATCTGTTGCTCGAAGGCGGACGCCCGTACGAAGTGGCGGACGTCACCGGGTTGCCGTGGATCGAAATCGACTTTCCGGGCGACGTCGCGCGCGCGCAAAACGAGGTGCTCCCGCGCCTTGCGCAACCGGCGGGGGTGGCGCGATGAACGCACGCGATTCGGCCCCTTTCGCACGCTCCCGTTTCGAGCGGCTACGCGACATGCTCGTCAGCGACGAGCTCGAATTCTTGATGGAGGCGCACAACGGATTGTCCGCTCGCATCGTTCGCGAGGCAGGGTTCAAGGGCATCTGGGCCTCCGGTCTCGCCATCTCCGCGCAGTTCGGCGTGCGCGACAACAACGAAGCGAGCTGGACCCAGGTGGTCGACACGCTCGAATTCATGGCCGACGCCAGCGACCTGCCGATCCTGCTCGACGGCGATACCGGGTACGGCAACTTCAACAATGTCCGGCGCCTGGTACGCAAGCTCGAACAGCGCGGCATCGCGGGTGTCTGCATCGAGGACAAGCAGTTTCCGAAGACGAACAGTTTCATCGGCGGGGAGCGCCAGCCGCTGGCCGACATCGACGAATTCTGCGGGAAAATCAAGGCCGGAAAGGATTCCCAGTCCGAAGAGCATTTCTCCATCGTGGCGCGTGTCGAAGCACTGATCGCCGGATGGGGGCTGCACGAGGCGCTCGAGCGCGCCGAGGCTTACCGGCTGGCCGGCGCCGACGCGATCCTGATTCACAGCAAGCTCTCGCGCCCCGACGAAATCCTCGCATTCGCCCGGGAATGGGCCGGACGCGCGCCGCTCGTCATTGTGCCGACCAAGTACTACAGCACGCCCACGGAAGTCTTCCGCAAGGCCGGCATCAGCACCGTGATCTGGGCCAATCACCTCGTGCGCGCGGCCGCCTCGTCCATGCAGGCGGTGGCGAAGGACATTCACGACAACGAGACCCTCGTCAACGTCGAAGAGCGCATTGCGAGCGTAGGCGAAATATTTCGGCTGCAGGACGCCGACGAATACGCGGCGGCAGAGCGTGTTTATCTTTCTGCGTCCCGCCGGCCCGGCGCGGCCGTCGTCTTGGCGGCAAGCCGCGGGCGCGGCCTCGAAGCCGTCACGGCCGACCGTCCGAAAGTCATGTTGCCGGTGGCCGGCAAGCCGCTGCTTCGCTGGCTCGTCGATGCCTTCAAGAAGCAAGGCGTCAACGACATCACCGTCGTGGGCGGGTATCGCGCCGATGCGATCGATACGGCCGGCATCAAGCTCGTCGTCAACGACGCCCACGCGCAAACGGGCGAGCTCGCCTCGCTCGCCTGCGCGGTGGACGCGGGCGGATTGACGGCCGACACCGTCATCTCGTACGGCGATCTGCTTTTTCGCAGCTATATCCTGCGCGACCTCGCGGAAAGCGACGCCGCCTTCACGGTCGTCGTCGATTCGTCGCATTCACCCGCATCCAACCATACCGTCCGCGATTTCGCCTATTGCTCGGCGCCGGACGACCGCGCGATGTTCGGCCGCAAGACGCTGCTACAGCGCATTCGCAGCGGCAAGCCCGATACGGCTCCGCCCGACGGGCGATGGATTGGACTCCTCAGCGTTCGGGGCAAAGGAATCGAGCGCCTGCAAACCATGCTGGCGGAGCTCAGGCGGCGGCCCGATTTCGACGCGCTCGACACGCCGGCTCTCATCAATGCGTTGATCGATGCGGGGGAAGCGATCGACGTGCAATACGTCCACGGACACTGGTGCGGGGTGAACGACCTCGAGGACTTTCGGCGCGCGGGCGATTTCGCCCATGCACAGACCCCGTTCGCGCTCGGGCGCGGCGGCAACGGCGATATCACATGATCGAAGCAGCGCAGTTCGTCGAAGCGGCACGGCGCCGCGGATTCACTTGGTATGCGGGCGTGCCGTGTTCGTTTCTCACGCCCTTCATCAACTATGTTCTGCAGGACCCGGACCTGCGTTACGTCAGCGCCGCCAATGAAGGCGATGCGGTGGCGCTGATCGCCGGCGTCGCGCTCGGTGCGCGTGACGGCGAACGCGGCGTCACGATGATGCAAAACTCCGGGCTAGGCAACGCTGTTAGTCCGTTGACGTCGCTAACGTGGACGTTTCGGTTGCCGCAACTTCTGATCGTGACCTGGCGCGGCGAACCGGGCGTGGCCGACGAACCGCAGCATGCGCTCATGGGACCGATCACGCCATCGCTGCTCGAAACCATGGAGATCCCGTGGGAGGCCTTCCCGCGCGAGGCCGAAGCGATCGAAGCAGCGCTCGAGCGCGCCGTGGCGCATATGGACAAGACAGGCCGGCCGTATGCGCTCGTCATGCACAAGGGCAGCGTCTCCCCCTATCCGCTTGCCGATTCCGCCTCTCCTCGTTCCACGCCGTGCCAGCCGCAAACACGTTGGCGCGGAGCAACAGAGGATGGATTGCCTTCTCGGCGCGACGCGCTCGAACGCGTGGTCGCCCTCACGCCGCCCGCGTCGACCGTGGTGCTCGCTTCCACGGGGTTTTGCGGACGGGAACTCTACGCCCTCGACGACCGCCCCAACCAGCTCTACATGGTCGGATCGATGGGATGCGTGATGCCGCTTGCACTCGGCCTTGCCCTCGCCCGGCCCGATCTTCATGTCGTCGCGCTGGACGGCGACGGGGCCGCGCTCATGCGCATGGGCGCATTCGCGACGATCGGCGCCTACGGGCCCGCCAATTTTTCTCATCTGCTGCTCGACAACGGCGCGCACGACTCGACCGGAGGCCAAGCCACCGTGTCGGCGAACGTATCGTTCGCGGGCGTCGCCGCGGCGTGCGGCTATGCGTCGGCGATCGAAGGCGACGATCTTTCGATCGTCGACGCCCTGCTCGCTCGGCAATCCGCCGGGGACGCGCGCGTCGGCCCTCGTTTCGCTCGCCTCACGATACGGCGCGGCACGCCCGACGGCTTGCCCCGCCCCACGATTACGCCCGCCGAAGTCAAAGCACGTTTGATGCGCTACATCGGCGCCGCATGAGGAGTGCCTTCGATGAAAACGCTGTTGCTCAACCCGGGCCCCGTCACGTTGACCGAACGCGTGCGCCGCAGCCTGCTTCAACCCGACCTTTGCCATCGCGAGAGCGAGTTTTACGACCTGCAGGACGAAGCGCGAAGCCGGTTGCTCGACGTCTATGGGCTCGCAGCCGACAATTGGTCCGCGGTGCTCATGACCGCCTCGGGCACGGGCGCGGTGGAAAGCATGATCGCTTCGCTCGTGCCGCAAGACGGCAAGCTGCTCGTCGTGCAGAACGGCGTGTACGGCGAGCGCATCGCGAATATCGCCAAGCAGTACGGCATCGCGCATGAGACGATCGTGCACGATTGGATGAGCGCACCGGAGCTCGCGGCCATCGAGCGTCGCCTTCAATCGGCGGGGCCGTTTTCCCACGTCGCCGTCGTACATCATGAAACGACGACGGGCCGCCTCAACGATCTGACCGAACTCGGCGCGCTGTGTCGCGCGCACGGCGCTCGATTGCTCGTCGACGCCGTGAGCAGTTTCGGCGCCGAAGCGATCGATTTCGACGAAGGCAATATCGCGGCCGTGGCGGCTACCGCCAATAAATGTTTGCACGGCGTGCCGGGCGCTTCGTTCGTCGTGGCGCACCGCGAAGCGATCGAACGCGCGGCAAGCCGCACCTACTATCTCGATCTCGCCCGGTTGGCTCGCATGCAGGCGCAGCGCAACACGCCGTTCACGCCTTCCGTTCATGCCTACTACGCCCTCGTCGAAGCGCTGCGCGAGTTCGAAGACGAAGGCGGCATGAGCGCACGGCACGAGCGCTACGCGGCGCTCGCCGAACAAGTGCGTAGCGGCCTCGCGTCGCGCGGCATCGCCCCGGTTATCCCGCCCGAGCAATCGTCGGTCGTGCTGCGCTCGTACGACCTGCTGTCGGGCGTCGCCTACGAGCCGTTGCATGACGCGCTGAAGGCTCAGGGGTTCGTCATCTACGCCGGGCAAGGCGATTTGTCGAAGCGCCTTTTCCGCGTGTCCACGATGGGCGATCTGCACCCGGCCGACATCGAGCGTTTGATGCGGGCGTTCGATGGGGTGATGCGGTAGAGACATTCGCCGGCCGCCGATCGAATAGCTAGCGTGCGGCGATATACGGCATTAATGCCTTCAACCAGCATGCGATCGCCACGGCGCCTCCGTCAGGGGAACCAATGGCACGCGCACCCAGATAGCTGGCGCGCCCCGCGCGCGGCGTCATATGCGCCGTGTCGCCAGCGCCGGACTCGGCTGCATTGACAGCGGCCGCCCAGGCCTTGCCGGCGTCGTAACCGGCATTGAGCTCACGGTTGAATGCTTCGGCGGCGGGAACCAGCGCATCTAGCATCGTACGATCGCCTGGCTTCGCCCCGCCCAATTCGCCAATGGCATCAGCCGCGCCCTTCATGGCCGCAGCCCAGTCCGCGGCAGTGGGATTCGGATGATCCGCCAGGATTCGAGCGGCCCGAAGCAGGGCCGTCGCGTAGAACGGTCCCGAACTGCCCGCGATCGCCCGACGCAATGCCATGCCGATCGCAGCGAGCGCCTTATCGGGTGCAACGAGGGCTTCACCCGGCACGGCGAGAATCGCCTCCGCGGCGCGCTTCATGCTGGCGCCAAGATCGCCATCGCCGGCCTTGGCGTCGAGGTCGGTCAGGATGGCCTCTTTATCGAGCAGCGCGTGCGCGACGGCTTCCAAGGCGGGCTTGAATCTGCCGGACCATTCGCGACCGCCATCGGTCATCGTCGATGGCGTGCCCTCCCAAGCAGATGCCGTGACCGTGGGCTCGATCCGAATATGATGATTGACTGCCCCGCCGCCAGGCCACGCACGCGCTTCGGTGTCGGCATCGAGCAATGCCAGCGTTTCATCATCGAGACGGAGAACCGAAATCGAGCAGCCCGGCATATCGAGCGCCGAGAGGAGCGTGCCGGCCCACGCTCTCTCGACTTGAATGCCCCGGCGGCACAAGCTAGCAAACGCATCGCGCAGAACGACCGCCAATTCCATCTCCGGCGTAGCGCCCAGGCCGTTCACCAGCAATGCAACACGTTCGCCGGCCTTCAATGCGAGGTCTTCTATGATATTGGCGAGCAAAATCTCCGTGAGCTCGCCCGCTTTCATTGGAACGGTTCGCTCTACCCCCTTCTCGCCGTGAATGCCCAGGCCGAGCTCGATCTCGTCATCCGCGAGATGAAAGCCCGCCTTTTCCGCGCCAGGCAACGTACACCCGCCGAGTGCGACGCCCATCGTTCCAAGGTTACGCGCGGTCTTTCGTGCAATGGACGCCACCTCATCCAAAGATCGCCCTTCGGCTGAGGCGGCGCCGGCGATCTTATGCACCAGCACTGTCCCTGCAATACCGCGACGTTGATGGCGGTCGATTCGTCCGCGCAGCGAAACGTCGTCCGCGACGGTCACGATTTCAACAGGTATTCCTTCCGATCGCGCCAATTCAGCGGCAAGACCGAAGTTCAGACGATCTCCCGTGTAGTTCTTCACGATCAGCAACGCGCCCTTGTCTCCGGCTGTTGCGTGAAGCGCGGCGAGCACGGCGTCGGTGGACGGCGACGTGAACACCTCGCCGCACACGGCCGCGCTGAGCATACCGCTGCCCACGTAGCCTCCGTGTGCGGGCTCATGCCCGCTGCCCCCGCCCGAGATCAAGGCGACGGGACGTTCCGACGATTCCAGAAGCCGCCGGCGGACCAGGACGTTCTCATCGCCGAGAATGGCAACATGCGGCGCTTGTCGGGCGATTCCTTCGAGCATCTCGCGGACGACCGCGGACGAATCGTTAATCAGTTTCTTCATTGGCATTCCCTTGGCAAGGTGTGAGAAGCGACGGGCGAAACCATCACAAAGCTCGGGCGCTGCGGTCACATCATCCCAGCCACCCTGGCTATGCCGATCGCGCTGATTCCACCAAGAATCGGGCCCACGACAGGCACCCAGGCGTACGACCAGTCAGACGAGCCCTTGCCTGGAATCGGCAAGATCGAATGGGCGATACGGGCTCCGAAATCTCGAGCGGGATTGATGGCAAAACCCGTCGGACCGCCCAGCGAAAGACCGATGCCATACACGATCAACGCCACGGTAAGCGGACCCAGCACGCCCGTCGTCCCGACCGACTTGTTGAAAATCGCTACGACCAAGAAGACCAGCACGAACGTGCCGATGAACTCCGTGAGAACGTTGGCAAACGGTGCGCGGATGGCAGGGCCGGTCGAGAAGCAAGCCAGCTTGACCCTGGGATCTTCGGTGTTTTTCCAGTGGGCGAGATACGCCAGCCAAACGAGCACGGCCCCTAAAATCGCGCCGATCAGTTGCCCCGACAGATACGGCAGAAGTTCGTCTTTCGGAAAATGCCCCAATGCGAAGAAGGCCAGCGTAACGGCCGGATTGAGATGTCCCTGACTACCGAGCGCGACGGCAGTGACCACGCCAGCCAGCACCGCGAAGGCCCAGCCCGTGGCAATCACGATCCAGCCGGAATTTTGTCCCTTCGACTTGTTCAACAACACATTCGACACTACGCCATTGCCCATTAGCACGAGTAGCGCCGTTCCGACCAGCTCGCCAACAAATCCGTTTTCCATGTCTGTCTCCATCCGATTTGGATTAACCCCAGCTCAGCGCCGCGGTGCGAACCGGCGCATCCCAGAGCCTTGTAAATTCACTATCGAGTTCCGTCAGCGTGATCGAGCAACCCGCCATTTCTAGCGAGGTCACGTAGTTGCCCGTCAGAAAACGCGTCACCGAAATGCCATGACCATGCAAGATTCGCTTCGCGGCATTCACCATCAAATAGAGTTCAACCAGCGGCGTGCCGCCGAAACCATTGACGAACAACAGGCAATCGCGTCCTCTGCTCGGCCTTAAGTCTTCGATGATCGACTCGACCAGTTCCGCCGCAATCGCATCGGCGCTTTGCAGCTTGACGCGTCGACGGCCGGGTTCGCCATGGATGCCCACGCCCATTTCCATTTCATCGTCGGCGAGCGTGAAGGTCGGGCTGCCGGCAGCCGGCACCGTGCACGAACTCAGCGCGACACCCATGGAGCGGGTGCGGCTATTGACGGCCTGCCCAAGCGCATGAAGCTCCTCGAGCGTGCGACCTTCTTCGGCTGCGGCGCCGACCAGCTTTTCCACCACGAGCGTGCCGGCTACGCCGCGTCGCCCCGTGGAGTAAGTCGAGCGCTCCACGGCGACGTCATCGTCGACCAGCACGGTCATGACGTGCCCATCGGCAAGCTCGGCCGCCATGTCGAAGTTCATCACATCGCCTTCGTAGTTCTTGACGATGAGCAGGCTGCCGGCCCCGGTATCGGCGTCCTTGATCGCTTCAGCGATTTGATCGGGGGTCGGCGAAGTAAAGATCTGGCCCGGGCATGCGGCATCGAGCATCCCGCCGCCGACAAAACCCGCATGCAGCGGCTCGTGCCCCGCTCCGCCTCCCGAAATGAGCGCGACCTTTCCGGGCGTCAAAGTCTTGCGGCGAACGAACTTGTGCTCGGCCCCGACGGAGATCAAGTTCTCATGCGCCGCGGCAAAACCATCGAGCGACTCGAAAAGCACTTTTTCCGGCGCGTTGATCAGCTTTTTCATTGCGTCTCCTCCTTATCCATTGGCGATGCGGCAAACGTGCTCGCCATCTGCGTCAGTGTTCGAGCGAAATCGGTGATCAAGTGCTCCATCTTGAGGTTGAGTTCGGCATCGTCGAGGTCCGGCAGCGTCACGCTGAACGTGCGGGTGCGATGCTGGCCCCCGGTCGGCAATTGGCGTCGTGGATGCGCCCGACGATAGAGATCGAGAAACGCCCCCCTTTCGGCCGCGGAGAAATGGCAAACGGAAAAGATCGTGTCCAGATGGTCGACCGGAATCGGCGTCGTATACGCGGGGTTCGTGATCTGGGAAACGAACGAACGATGTTTTCCCAGCGCCTGAGCCAAATGTTGGCGCGTGCCCGAAGGCCGATTGTCTAGGACGCCCGCCAGGACTCGCTTATATTCGGCTACCAGATCCTGTCGCGCAGGAGACTTCTCTTCTTGATTCATGATGGAGATTTGAAAGAGTGTTCGACAATGCGGCGAGTGCGACGGATGTCACGCGCTCAAATCAATCTTCGCGATCGCGGCCTTAACGCGTGCGACGCTCGCAATGCCGACCGAGACCGATCTCAATCCGCACGCAAGAAGCCGAGGCAGCATGTCCGGATCGGCCGCCGCGTCGCCGCACAGGCTCGTGCCGATGCCCGCGCTTTCTGCGTATCGGACCACACTCGCAATCAAGCGCAACACGGCTGGGTTCAGGGAATCGGCCAGGGCGCTCACCGCTTCGTTATCGCGCCCGGCGGCCGTCACGTATTGCGTAAGGTCATTCGAACCGATAGAGAAGAAGTCCGCCTTGAAAGCATCTGGCGCGATCGCCGCTGCCGGCACCTCGATCATCATGCCCAGGGGGGGCACTGTGGCTTCGACCCCTGCCTGCTTCAACGACTGCACTTCCTCGTGAAACAGAGACCGCACCGCTTCCATCTCGGCGGGCACTGTCACCATCGGCACCATGACTTTCAAATTGCCGTGCACGGCTGCGCGAGCGAGCGCGCGAAGCTGGACACGGAACGGCGCCGGACGTGCGAGCGACAAACGCACCCCACGTACACCGAGAAACGGATTGCGCTCGCCGTCGATGGTCAGACCTTCAATCGGCTTGTCTCCGCCCGCATCGAGCGTGCGGACAACGACGGGTCGCCCGGCCGCCCAATTCAGAATGCGGCAATACGCGCTGTACTGAGAATTTTCGGTTGGCTGAGCGCACTCGTCGGCAAAGAGCAATTCGGTGCGTACTAGACCCACCCCGTCGCAAACGTCGGGGTTCAGCTTATCGAGTTCCGCGAGGCCGGCGACATTGATCGATACAGCCACGGAAACGCCGTCTCGAGTGACAGCCGGCCGGTGCGCGGATCGCTCGATCGCCACGCGCTCGGCCGCGTCGCATTCCATGCGTCGGTGAAACTTCTGCCGGTCGGCATCGGTCGGCGCTACGATTACCTTTCCGTCCACGGCATCGACGAGAATGTCCTTCGCATCGACGGGAATGCTGCCCTGCAGACCGACGATCATCGGCACGCCTCTCGCCCGCGCCAACATGGCGACGTGACTCGTCGCGCTGCCCTCGGTCAGCACGATGGCGCTGCCGCGGGTCCAGTCGACGGAAAGGAAACGCGAAGGCGACAGATCCTTGCCCACGATCACCGCGCCGCTCGGCAACGCCTCCGGTGCGGTGACGCCGAACAAATAAGCTAGAACTTGATCGCGCAAGTCTTTGAGGTCGGAGGCGCGAGCCCGAAAGTAGTCGTTCTGCGAGCCCTCGTACGTCTCGATCTCATCGTCCATTGCACCGCGCCATGCTTCGTCGGCGGCAACACCCTGCCGAATCGCCGCGAAGATCGGTTCGCACAGTTCCTCGTCCTCGGCCAATGCGATCTGAAACCCAATGATCTCGGCGCCGTGCGGGTCGGCGCGTGCCGTCAACGACCGCAATCGACTCGTGACGGCCTCGATCGCCGCGCGCAAGTCCGCTAGTTCCTTATCGGAATCGGCGTGAGGCGTCCGGCTTCCCGACACCGCATCACTTGCCGCGAGCCTCATTTGCGGGCCGGCCGCCAATCCCGCGGATGCCGGCCGCCCGTGAATAACCAAGCTAGCCATGACTGTCTCCGTCCGCGCCGCGCGGATTACCTTCGCCGAAGTTTCGCTCGACCAACGCCACCATCGCCGCGATGGCGTCGCTAGCGCCCTCGCCCGTCGCCCGAAAATACAGCGACATACCCGTTTCGGCCTGAAAACTCATCACCTTCACCGGACTCTTTGCGTTGATCCAAGGACCATCGGGCGAAATCGCCAACTCGATATGCCCATGAAACGATTTGGCGAGCTGCGTGAGCTTGACGCTCGGCCTAGCGTGTAGCCCTGTTTCGTTGATCAAGCGAGCGCTCCCGATGGCAACCGCATGAGACATGTATCGTTCTCCCCTTTCTTTCACTGCCGATGCATCTCTTCGGCCATGCTCTTGACCTGTTCGATCACGGCGCCGCCGGACGCTTCCGCAGCGGCAATGATCGAACCTTCGACGAGCGGCGCATCGCAAAGAAGGACCTTGTTGCGCCGATCGGCTTCCAGCATTTCAATGGCCATCTCGCTATTCGTTTCGGCGCCCCCGAGATCGACGAGAATGACCACGCCGGCATCCGACCAGGCCCGATCGATCGCATTGATGATCGCCCCTACATCAGTGCCGAGCCCCCCATCCGCATTCCCGCCCGTGTAGGCCACAGGCACGGCATTGCCCACCATTTGATGCACCATGTCCGCAACGCCTTCGGCGATCTTCGCCGAGTGCGAGACGATGACTATTCCGACGTTCGACACAATTCAATCTCCAAGGAAATCGCATACCGCAGAAATAACCAGCGCGGACGAGCGCGCGCCCGGGTCCATGTGCCCGATCGATCGCTCACCGAGGAACGACGCTCGGCCACGCACGGCGAGCATGGGGATCGTGGCGTCGGCCGCCGACGCCGCCCTGCGTTTGACGCGTTCGAGGACATTCGCCGTGCCGGCGGAAAGCTCTTCCTGTACCGGCACGAGCACATCGAGCAACGTCTTCTGTCCGGGGGACGATTTGCCTCGCCGTTCGACGGCGGCGATCGCGGCATTGAAGGTAGCGCTGATATCGGCGAGGGTGGGATCGAGGGGCAGCTCTTTTCCGAGCGTCATGAAGAACGTGCCGTAGAGCGGCCCTGATGCGCCGCCGACGGTCATCACGAGCGTCTTGCCGATTTCAGTCAGCGCTTGTGGGAGCGGCTGTTGCGAGATGCCGTCGGCCAATTCCGCGACGCGCTCGAAACCGCGCTTCATGTTGAGCCCGTGATCGCCGTCGCCGATAGCCTGATCGAGCGCAGTCAACTCCTCGGCATGCGCGACCACGGTCTGCGCGACTACCCGAAGCAACGCCTTGAGTGTCTGTTGTTCCACTGCCCGTCTCCGTTGTTGATGCGCGCCAGGCGATTTGCCTACTCGTTGCCCCGTATCGGTGCTCTGTAGGCTTCGCTTCGCTAGGCTTCCGCGCATGTTTAGTGACGAACAAAATTCACTAAACTTTGATCGAAGTTTAGCAGGAGAGTTTAGTGGTGTTAGTAGGGGAAACCCGCTGGATCGGCGATCAACATTGATCGCACGGGGATGTGCGGGAGCCGACGATTCTATTTACTGAACAAAAGTTGAGTTCAGTGATAAGCCCCGCCTCGGCTGGAATTTGGGTTGCAGGGTGGCCTAGTACCCTCCTGTGCACCGATCAACGGCCTGACATGGGGGATAAGGCGGAGACGGCATGTGCCTCGCCTTACGTGGCATTCGCCGCCAGCTCCCCCAACCGCCTTACCGCGCCCTCCAGCTCACTCGTCCACCGATTGCCCGCGTTCAACCGCAGGCAATCGTCGAACACATCGCCTTCCCCGAACAAATGCCCCGGCGCGAAGCTGATGCCTTCCGCCCGAGCCAGTTCGAACAACTTGCGCGTGCTGGGCCGTCGCCCATCGATTTCGGCCAGCTTCGCCCACAGCACGAAGCCTCCGGCCGGGTCCGTGATCTGCGTG
>DATJJH010000263.1:0-22047 GCA_035492395.1 Trinickia sp.
TCTTGGTTCGACGCGACATGCTTGCCCGTCAGCACGCCGGCGCCGAGTTCGGAGAACAGGCTGAATCGTCCCCAATCGATGCCCGTATGCCAATCGACGCCGTCGCGGCGCACGCCGCCCCACACGGCGTTCGTCCACGGATCGCGCAGGCCCGCGTAGGAGAGCTCGCTGCTGGTTTCCGGCCGGCGCGACGCACTGACCGAAAAACTCGCCGGCCCCGCGTCGAAACGATAGCGGACGCCCCCGACGATGTAGTGAATCGGAAAGCCGAGCGGCGTCGTGCCGATGTCGAAACGCCAGGCGTCGGAGACGAAGCCCGTGCCGATGGCCACGCCTGTCGCCGATTGATGCAAGACGTGGACCGGCACGCCGGTAATCGACGGGAACGCCGAAAACGTGCCGAACGTGCGCAGTGCGAAAGTGGATGGATCGGTGACCGCCAGCGTGCCTGCATCCAAGTGAACCGTATCGAGGTGCAGGAAAACATGGCCCTCGTAGCGGTAAGGCATCTGAATATAGATCGGCACCTGCTGCGCGTGGTAATCGGAGATGCCCGGGTCGCCCGATTTGAACGCCGGCATCCAGCCGGCCTCGATCTCGGGATCGCGCCGCTGTTCGAGATCGGCCAACGCGCCTTGCGCCGGCGTGCCGTCCGGGCCGCGCGCGACGATGCCAGCCGCGCGCTCCTGCGCGAGCGAGCGGCGATAGAGCGCTGCCGCTTGGTCGTAGCGTCCAAGCTCTTCTTCCACCCGCCCCGCTTCGACCGTCACATCGGAGCGCGCCGGATAGGCGGTTCGAAGTGCGTCCGTGATGTGGGCCGCTTCTTGCGGCTGGCGCAGCGCCGTCAATCGGCGCGCGGCCGACAGGCGCGTGTCGATATCGTCCGGCGGTGCGGCGTCGAGCACCTCGCGCACGATGCGCAGCGCCGCACTGCGCTCACCGCTGTCTTCGAGCACGCGCGCGAGCGCGAGGCGTGCCTCGGGGTCTTGCGGCGAATGCGCCAGCACCGGCGCAAGCGCGGCGCGTGCGGCGGCGAAATGGCCTTGTGCGCGCTCGAGATCGGCCAGTTCGAACGCGTATCGCTTGTCGCGTTTGCCGGCCGCACTCGCCTCAGCCAAGCGGCGCCGCGCCAGCGCGAAGTCTTTGTCGTCGAGCGCCGCGTCGGTCCGGCGCAGCACGAGCCGCAAAGATTGATCTTCCAGCCGCGCGCTCTGCTCCGCCGTCAAATGCGGCTCGCGGCGCAACCGGGCTAGCCAAGCGGCCAAGTCGTCATCGCGCTGAGCACTGCCGAGCAGATCGCCGTATCGCAATCGAACATCGGTATCGGTCTCGGTCGGATGCCGCGCCATCCAATCGCGCATCAGCGCCAAGCCTTGATCGGTTTGTCCTTCGTCGATGAGCAAGGCGCCGATCGATGCCGTCACGTACGGATCGCCGCCGCCTTTCTCGCGTGCGGTATCGAGTGCGTGCGCCGCGACCTGTGCGTCGCCGCTCGCGAACGCCACGCGCGCCTCTTGCAGCGCGACTTGCGCCTCGAGCCGAAGTGCGAGCGCACGCATGCCGTCGGTGCGCGCATCGGGCGCAACGCCCGCCAAAACCGATTGCGCCCCCGTCAAATCGTCGACGGAGCTGCGATAAAGGGCCGTTGCATAGCGCTGTTCCGGCGATGGGTTCGTCTTCAGCCCATCGTCCATCACCGCCCGCCCCAGTTGCGGCAAACCGAGGTCGCGATAGATGCGCGCGAGCGCGAAGCGCGTCCACGGCGCATCCGGCGCCAAACGCAGCGCCTTCTCGTAGTGCTCGGCGGCCGGGCCAAGCTTGCCCGTCGACGCGAGCTGCTGCGCCTGCCGCGTCAGGACATCCGCGCGCAGTCCCGCCAGACCTTGGCGATCGGCCGGATCCCGAAACCGCTGGCTGAGCGCATCGAGCAGGCCCGGTATCTGATTTTCACGCCCGGTCTCGCGCAGCAGCGTCTGCATGCTTTCCACCGCGCCCACGTCGAGTTGGCGGCTGGCGAGCAGTTCGCGCAGCAACGGCTCGGCGGCCGTCCAATTGCGCTGCGCGAGCCATGCATCGGCGAGCAATTGCTTCGCTTGCGCGTTGCCCGGGTCGAGCACGAGCGCAGATTGCGCCGCCTGCTGCGCCTCTTGCGGGCGCCCCGCGGCGGCGGCCTCGCGCCCTTTGGCGATCGTCCCCCAGACCAGCGCGGTACGGGCGAGCCCGTCCCACTTCGAACGGTTGTCGGGCGCAAGGGCCGCGGCTCGCTGGAACAGCGCGCGCGCCTCTTCTTGCCGCCCCTCGCGCAAGCGCACGAGGCCCAGACCGCCGATAGCGTCGGCATCGCTTGCGCGGGCTTTGGCGGCTCGCGAAAGCAGCGTTTCGGCCGCCGGCAGATCGCCTCTGGACAATGCGCGCAGCCCTTGCTTCTGCGCGATGTAGTCGGGGTCGCGCTCGAGCTTCAGTTGGGCCTGCCGCTCTGCGTCCAGCGCAGCGGCCCGGTCCTTGAACTCGTTGTCGTCGGGCTCGAGCACCAAGTACGCATGCACGGCATCGAGATAAGCGGGATCTTCGCCGGCCGACTGCAGCACGGCTCGCCACGCATTCATGGCCTCGGTGTGGTCGACGTCCTTGCGTTCCGCCAGCGCCCACGCGAGTCGATTCGCTTCAGCGCGCGTTGCACCGCGTTGATTGAGCAAGCCGACGAGGACCAGCGCCGCCGCCGAATCGCTCGAATCGGCCGCGATACGCCTGCGCAGCCCGTCGACCGCCTGCACGTACCCGGTGGGCGTGCCCGACAGGATCTGGTAATACTCGGCCCCGAGCGCGCCGGGCGGCGCACCATGAGGAAAGAGCGTATGCAGACGCTCCACCGCCTGCTCGTTTTGCCCGCTGCGCGCGAGCAATCGAATCGTGGCCAATTCGCCGCGCCCGCTCGTGGCGGCACGAAATTCGTCCTCGAGCTGCTGGGTGGTCGAGGCATCCGGCTGACGCGCCTTCAGCCGGTCGAGCATAGCCGCCGCGCCGCGAGCATCGCCCAAACGCAACCTGATCCGAACGGCCAGGCCGATCAGCACGGGATCGTCCGGCGCGATCAACATCGCTTTTTGCACGGCCTGCCATGCAAGGTCGTCGCGATGCTTCGCCGACCACATGCGCGCCGTCGCGAGCAAACGCGCCTCGGGGGTGATCGCCTGCGGAGCGGGCGACGAGGCACGCGCATCGGAAGACGGGGCGGCCTTCGTACACGCCGTCCACGCGAGCGAGGTCAAGATCGCGCATTGCACGACGAGACGGGCTCCGACGCCAGCGCGACGCTTCATTGCGATGCGCCCGGACACGCCGCCCTCCACCGAACGTCGAGCATGCCGTTGGCCTTGAACCGAAAGAGGCCATCGCGCCAACCCAACCCGAACAGCGTCAGCACGCTCGTGTAGTAGCCCGGCGGATCCTGAGCCTCGAGCGATTGCACGCGCCGCACCTGCGCGTCGGCCGCGGCCGTCTGGCCCAATGCGGCCAGAAACGGCGCGGCCGCCGCGGAAAAGCCGGCGTTACCCGTTTGCTTCGCCTCGCCCGTCGTCGTATCGATCGATTCGTAGGGCGCGCCGTGCGCCGCGATGTAATCGGCAAATGGCTTGAAGTGCTCGAGCAGGCGCTTCGCGCCCGCGCCGGTCGGATCGAGCATCCCGGCCCACAGGTAGACGCGGATCGCGTCGTAGCTGCCGCGCCCTTGCGTGTCGGTATCGGGTAGGAACCCGTGCCCCGTGCGATAGCGCGCCCAGTCCGGCGCGAATCCGCGCGGGGCCGAGTCCTGCAGCAGCGTGGATGCCGACGCCGTCAATCGCGCCCACCGAGCATCGTCCGGCTGCTGAGCGGCCAGGCCGCGCAAGATCTGGAGCGGCACATAGCTAGGATTGACGCGCCACTCGTCCGGGTTCGGATGAAACCCCTGGGGGCCCGGCAACAATGTCAGCCCGAGGCCCGGCAGCGTGGCCGTTTCCTGCTCGAGGATGTGACGAGCGAGCACCGCGCCGCGCGCCGTGTAGCTTCGTTCGTGCCACAGCGCGCCCGCCTGCATGAGCGTGTAGGCAATCCAAAGATCGGCGTCGGACGCCGAATTGTCGTCGAGCACGCGCCAGTTGCCGTCTTGCCCGTGGCCCCACAGCCAAGCGGGCAAGTGACTCGTCAGATCGCCGGCCGCGAGGTTGTTCTCCGTCCAGCGCAAGATTTCGTCGAATTTGGCGCGATCGTTCGCGACGAGCGCGAAGAACAGCGCATATCCCTGCCCCTCGGATACGGTACGTTCGTCGGCCGAACCGACATCGATCACACGCCCGTCGGCCGAGAGAAATCCTTGCTTGAATCTGTCCCAGAGCGGCCAGTCGAACGTGCAAGCGGCAGCCGGCGATGCGCCCGCCGACCGCGCCGCGCTCGCGCCGTCGGCCCATGCCGAACTCGCCACGAGGGCGGCGGCCAAGCCGCCGCACACCCACCCGATCGCCTTTCCGAACGAGAGTCGCTCTTTGCCGCACGCCATCCGTCAAATCCCCCGGCGTCGCGCGGACAATTCTTGCAGCGCGGTGAACGCGCCGATGGCGAGCAGCAGCCCGCCGATCGCGCCGAGCACGCCGAGCAAAATCGGATGGCGGATCGCACGGCCCCAGATCTGGGCATACCAAGGCACATAGCCGACGACGTACGTATCCCCGACACGCATGCTCTCGACCCGCCCGCCGCGCACGAGCGACACGTCGCCTTGCAACTGCGCGACGAGCCCCGGCTTATCCAGCACGTCGAGCAAATCGCGAAGCCGAGCCGGCGACGTGCCCGTCATGGCGACGACGCTGCGCCCCTTGCTGCCCGGCAGTTCCAGCCCGAGCAGCGCGGCGATAGGCCCGCTTTCGTCGAGCCGCGCGCTACCTTCCGGTACATGCACGCCGTCGCGCCAGTATTCCTTGACCGAAAACGCGGTGCGCGTGATTTGTCCGCCCGACCCCGCCGCGATCGCCAGCGGCAAGGCGCCCGACCAGGCCGAAGGCAGCACGCCCGAGCCGCTGTCGCCGATCACGAGCAAATCCTTGCCCGGCTCATGCGGGGCTTGTCCGGAACGCGGCACTTGCGCGGGGCGCACCACTTGCACGCGCAGCGCCGGAAAACCCGTCCATTGCCCCATGTGTCCGAGCACGGTCAGGTACGCGTCGAGATCTTCCGGCGCGGGGCGCTCCGGCAAGACGACCGCCGTCTGCGAGAGATCCGCATAGCGCGTGAACGGGAAACCGCTGTTGGCGAAGTACGCGAGGTTCGGCATCCGCGCGTAGTGAACGAAGTGAGAAAAGTCGATGGTCGAATCCGGGTCGACAGCCGCGCGGACCGGGTTTTGCGCGACGCCTTGGCAAAGCCCCGTCTTTTGCGAGTCGAGATCGAACTTCAGCTGAAGCTGGTTCGAACTGCCGACGCGAAACGCGGGGATGTCGAGCAAGTCGGCCGTGCGCGCATCGGAGCCGCCGAGCAACGGTACCTGCAGGCGCCCTTGTGCGTCCTGGGCCTTCGCCGGCGGCAGCCGAAGCGATTTGACCAGCAGGTCGTTGATCGAAATCGCCAGCGCCGAGTTGTTCTGCACGGTGGGCGCCGTGTAGCGGTACTTCAAATCGAGCGGCACGCCTTGTCCGCTCCATGAATAGAGATCGGCGGGTACGCGCAGATTGAGGCGAATCGCATCGGGCCGGCTGCCCGACACCTGGAGCTGGCTGGGATCGTCGACGAGCTTCTTGAAGGCGATCGGCCGGCCGATCGGCAGCCACCGCGGCGCATCGTAGGGCTGGCGCACCGGCCCGATGTCGACTTGCGACACGGTTGCGCGATCGCCCGCGAGCGCGGCCTTGCCGAGCACGAGCGCGTCAGCTGCGCGTTTGACCTGTTCCTCGGTGCGCCCCGTCACGATCAAAAGCTTCTTGTCGGCCGCCGACGGATTGTCCATGACGAGCAACGTCGGGCCGTTCACCTCGGGCAACGCCAACCCCGCAGGCAGTTGCGCGCGCGTGCCGACGACGACCGCATGCGAATCCGTCGGCAGTGTCGTCATGGCGGTAAGTCGAGCCTGGCGGTAATCGGCGAGCTCACCGAACCACGACGCAAGGATGCCGGCGCTTTCCAGCGTCGCGTTATCGGCCGAAGCCGGCAGAACGAAAGGCAGGCGCAGTTGCGCCGGATCGCGCCGATCGAAAAACGGCGCAGGCAGCAAGCTCAGATCGTTCGGCAGTTTGAGCGGGACGGTATCGAGCAAGACTTCGCTCGTCGGGCTCACGTCGGCCCACAACGCCGAGTTCTCGGGATCCTCGCAATGATCGAGCGTGTAATGCGCGATCAATTGAACGTTGAGCTGGTTGTAATCCGTCAAGAAACGCGGATCGAGCGGAATGTCGCGCGTGAGCATCCGCCCCGCATGCTCGGCGTCGAACGGCACGGTAGCCACCGCCTCGCCGTTGATCGACACTTTTAGATGCGACAGTGAAAACACGAGCGCGGGCGAATACGTATAGCGCAGCCTGAGCGTGGCTGCGGTGACGACGCGATCGAGCCGGACGCCCACATTAACCGTGCGCGTATCGTCGGGACCGCGCAGGTGAAGCGGCTGATAAGCGCCCAGGGCGGCAAAGGTAAGCGTCGTCGGCGAAGCCGAAGCCGAAGCCGATGCTGGCGGACTTGCCGTCGCGGTTGCCGGTGCCTGCCCCGCCGGGGATGCGATCCGCTGTGCGGCCTGCGACGATGACACCCCACACCCTGCCAACATCGCCGCACAAACGTAAGTCGAAAGAACTAGTTTCATTGACAGCCCGGTTCATACGAAATGGCGACTGTGCGTGAGCAAAGGGCGCGCCGATTTCGGCCCGTTTATATATAACGGTTTTATAGGTAGAACTTTGACATACGACAAATGCGCCGATGACGAACAGGCCCCGATCCTGGGCATGCGGCTGCAGGCGCCGTTGTGCATCGCTGCACGCGGGGCGCCGAACATAACGGGTAAGCGAATGAACGCCTCGCTGCGCGAAAGCGTTCAAGGATAGCAGAGAAGTCTGACAAATTTGTCGTAATATTCCGTGATATCGGCGACCTTTGAGCAGCCGACGACAGGGACATTCGATGGCTCGCTCCACCCATTCTTCATCGGCGTCGCGCACGCCCCAATCACCGCTGAATGCCGCCAAGCGCACCGGCTTGCTGAGAGCCCTGTTCGCCTTCAAGCACTCGTTTGCCGGCTTGCGCGCAACGTGGCTTTCGGAAAGCGCATTCCGCCAAGAAAGCGTCGCCGCCGTTGTTCTGATTCCGTGTGCGTTGCTGTTGCCGGTCTCACCCGTCGAGCGGGTCATGTTGATCGGCTCGGCGCTGCTCGTCCTACTGGTCGAATTGCTGAACTCGGCCATCGAGGCCGTCGTCGATCGCATTTCACTGGATCGCCACGAGTTGTCCGGACGAGCCAAGGACTGCGGCAGCGCCGCGGTACTCGTCGCGCTCATCATGTGCGCGATGACGTGGGCGGTGCTGCTTTGGCCTCTTGCGCGCCACTGGCTGCACCTCCAACCCTAGGCGCCATGCCTCAGGATTTACCCGACCGGCCGGTTTGGTAATTTTTACGCGTATGTGACAAATAACCTTCAAATTCCTTTCAATTCGAGGAAACGACGCGTTTTGTCACGAATTTCAAGGGCAAACCCTCGGTTGAATTCGGTCAACTTTTCTTGTTACACAAACATGAAAAAATTGCCGAAAACCCTATGTGTGCTTTTTTCCTACATTTTATTAGGAAGGGATTGCTTTCGGTAAAACTGGTTCTTAGAATGCCCTCAGTGATGTTACAAGTTGTAACTAGCTGTATCAGATAGTGCTGAGCGATCGCGCAAACGATAGCGAGCACAAGAGCGAAAAAAAATACACGGTAGCAAATACCGATTCGGGTCAACGGGGCTTCGGAAACGTGAGAAATGGACCGCAGCAGCGAGACGCTGGACTCTATCCGCGAAATTAATTTGTCGTACGTCATGCTTGCGCAGCGCATGCTGCGCGAGGACAAGGCCATCGGAATGTTTCGCCTCGGCCTGTCATCGGAGATGGCTGACTTGCTCGCCGGGCTGTCGCTCGCGCAGTGCGTCAAGCTCGCCGCCTCCGATCAACTGTTGTGCTTCTTCCGCTTCAACGATCACGCCATGCTTTCGGCTTTGACGCAGACCGCGAAAAACGCCGAAGTGGCCGCCACCCACACCGCGATTTTGCTCGCGAGCCAACCGGCCGAGCAGTTTGCGTAAATCGACAAGGGGCAGCGTCATGGTCCAGAAGAAGAGCCTCACGGAAGATGCGCAAGAAGTGTTTCGCGCCATTGCGCTCATCGAGCTGGGCGCGCGCATGCAGGTGCTCGAAAGCGAACTCTCGCTTTCGCGCGACCGCATGATTCGCCTTTATCGCGAGATCAAAGGCGTGTCGCCGCCGAAGGGTATGCTGCCGTTCTCGGCCGACTGGTACATGACGTGGCTCGCGAACATTCACGCGTCGCTGTTCTACAACACGTACGTGTTCCTTAAGCACGAGGCCGGGTGCTCGCATCTCGACGCTCTGACCAAGGGCTATCGGCTATACCTCGAGCATTGCAAGCACAGCGATGCCGAGCCCGTACTCGACCTCACGCGGGCGTGGACGCTCGTGCGTTTCTTCGACGCCGAAATCCTGCAGCTCACCCCCTGCTGCCGCTGCAGCGGCAAATTCGTGGCGCACAAGCACGATCTTCAGCACAACGTCGTGTGCGGCGCGTGCCAGCCGCCTTCGCGCGCGGGCAAGACCAAGCGCGCGAGCGCGGCGAAGCCCGCCGTGGCCGTCGCTCCCTCCGCGCCGGGTCAGGCCGCCTGCGCTGCCTGACGGGTTAGGCCCGCTGCTTCCCCTTCCTATTTCTCCCGCCCGTGCCGCGCTCCAGCCGCGCCACGGGTCGCCACGTCGATGCTGCGGCCGCAAGGCGCCTTGACGGTTCGACTACGAGTCGCAAGAGCCGGCAGTCGTCCAAACACCACTAAACACCGAATTAAGCGTTTCCTCACCGGGGCCTCCGCCTCCGGATATTCCCTGAGTACTCGCGCTTTGCGCTGCATCGCAGCAATCGTCGCTCGCCTTTTCGCCGCATGGGCTGCGTCTTTTCGCCAGCTCCAATCATTGCGCACCGCACCGATCCCGCGCCCTTGACTCCTTCCGATGCGGCTGCTGTACTAAATCCACGCAGTTGATTTAATCGAGCAGCCGACGATATGCGCCTGCCACTTCACCCATTCGTTGTTAATCACTGGAGGAGGAGCGTTCGATGAAGACCCGTCCCTATCTTGCTTGTGCGCGGCATGCCATGCTCGGCGCCGCCGCGGCGTCCGTTCTGCTGGCCGGCGCCGCATTCGCCGATCAGCCCATCATCGGCCTTGTGACGAAAACGGACACCAATCCGTTCTTCGTCAAGATGAAGGAAGGCGCACAAGCCGCCGCGAACAAAGGCGGCGCCAAGCTGCTGACGGCCGCCGGCCGATACGACGGCGACAACGGCGCGCAGGTGACGGCGCTCGAAAACATGACGACGGCCGGCGCGAAAGCGATCTTGATCACACCGAGCGATACGAAGGCCATCGTTCCGTCGATCGAGAAAGCGCGCAAGGCCGGCGTGATGGTGATCGCACTCGACACGCCCACCGATCCGCAAAATGCGACCGACGCGCTCTTCGCGACCGATAACTTCAAGGCCGGCGTCCTGATCGGCGAATACGCCAAGAAGGCGCTCGGCAACAAGCCCGCCAAGATCGCCACGCTCGACCTCGCGCCGGGCATCTCGGTCGGCGTGCTGCGCCATAACGGCTTCCTGCAAGGCTTCGGCGTCAAGCAAGGCGACCCCAGCATCGTCTGCAGCCAGGACACGCGCGGCGATCAATCGAAGGGCCAAGCGGCCATGGAGAACTGCCTGCAGAAAGCGCCGGGCATCAACGTCGTCTACACGATCAACGAACCCGCGGCGGCCGGCGCCTATCGCGCGCTCAAGACGGCCGGCAAGGAGAAGGACGTACTGATCGTCTCGATCGACGGCGGCTGCGAAGGCGTGCGCAACGTCAAGGCAGGCGAGATTGCGGCGACGGCTCAGCAATACCCGCTGAAGATGGCGGCGATGGGCGTCGATGCCGGCATCGATTATGTGAAGACCGGCAAGAAAGTCAGCGGCTACACGGACACGGGCGTCACGCTGATCACCGATAAGCCGATGCAAGGCGTCGACAGCAAAGACACGAAGTTCGGCCTCGAGAGCTGCTGGGGCAAGTAACGGGCAACCGCTACCGGCGCGGCGATTCCCGTTTGCCGCGCCGGCGCTGTTTTCCATTTCGACCGTAGGAGAAGACGCATCATGACGACTCAATCCGCCGGGCCGCTCGCGCCGGCCCCCGCCCCTCACTCGCGCGGCCATCGCATGCCGACCATTGCCGAGGCAGGCCCGTTGATCGCCTTGGTGGCCGCGTGCGCCTTCTTCATGTCGCAAAGCAGCCGGTTTCTGTCATTCCAAAATCTTTCGCTGATTCTTCAGCAGACGATGGTCGTAGCCGTCATCGCCATCGGGCAGACGTTGATCGTCCTTACGGCGGGCATCGATTTGTCCTGCGGCATGGTGATGGCGTTCGGCTCGATCATCATGACGAAATTCGCCGTCGTGCTCGGTGTGCCGCCGGTGCTTGCGATTCTATGCGGCATCGGCGCAAGCACATTGTTCGGACTCCTCAATGGTGTACTCGTGACACGCGTCAAACTGCCCTCGTTCATCGTAACGCTCGGCACGCTGAACATCGCGTTCGCGCTGACCCAGATCTATTCGAATGCCGAAACGGTGTCGAGCTTGCCCGACGCCATGATGTTCCTCGGCAATACATTCCGCGTCGGGCCGGCAGAAGTGACGTACGGCACCGTGCTCGCGCTTTTGATGTACCTCGCCACGTGGTTCGTTCTCCGAAACACCGTGCCCGGACGGCATCTTTACGCGCTCGGCAACAACCCGGAAGCGGCGCGCTTGATGGGCCTGTCGTCGCAGCGCATCTTGCTGACCGTCTATTCGCTCGCCGGCTTCATCTACGGCATCGCGGCGCTGCTGCTCGTCTCGCGCACCGGCGTGGGCGACCCGCAAGCCGGGCAGACCGACAACCTCGACAGCATTACGGCCGTCGTGTTGGGCGGGACCAGTTTGTTCGGGGGACGCGGATCGATCGTGGGCACGCTGCTCGGCGCGTTGATCGTCGGAGTGTTTCGCAACGGGCTGACGTTGATCGGCGTGTCGTCCGTCTATCAAGTGCTGATCACCGGGATTCTCGTGATTCTTGCGGTGGCGGCGGACAAGCTGTCGCATCGGCGCGGCTGAGGCGTCGCAGACCGCGCGCCGCCGATCCTTCATCGCCCGATCGGTGAGCGCCGCTCCATTCGAACTCGCATTCGTTTTTGCATCGTATTTGAATTCGCCAAGGAAACGCCATGTCGACCTCAAGCTCTCCCTCCGCGACGACACCCGTGCTCCAAGCGCGCGGCCTCGTGAAGCGCTACGGACACGTGACCGCGCTCGACGGCTGTGATTTCGAAGTCATGCCGGGCGAGATTCTCGCCGTGATCGGCGACAACGGCGCGGGGAAATCCTCGCTCATCAAAGCGCTGTCGGGCGCCACCGTTCCCGACGAGGGCGATATTCTGCTCGACGGCGCGCCCGTGAAGTTTCGCAGCCCGCTCGATGCGCGCGAGAAAGGCATCGAAACGGTCTATCAGGAGTTGGCCGTTGCGCCGGCCATGACGATTGCCGAGAACCTGTTTCTCGGGCGTGAGCGGCGGCTACCCGGCTGGCGCGGCTCGGTGCTCAAGATGATCGACAAGCGGCGCATGCTCGAAGAAGCCACGTCGCACATGAAGGATCTGCAGATCGGCATTCGATCGATGCGGCAAGCCGTCGAAACGCTTTCGGGCGGGCAACGTCAAGGCGTTGCCGTCGCCCGCAGCGCTGCGTTCGCGCGGCACGTCGTGATACTCGACGAACCGACGGCCGCGCTCGGCGTCAAGGAAGGCAACATGGTGCTCGAGCTCATCCGGCGCGTGCGCGATCGCGGCCTGCCCGTCATCCTCATCAGCCACAACATGCCGCACGTGTTCGAGATCGCCGACCGCATTCATATTCAGCGGCTCGGGCGGCGCGCGGCGCTCGTCGATACGAAGGACATTCACATGTCCGACGCCGTCGCGATCATGACGGGGGCCAAGCAGGCCGACGTCAGAGCCATCGCATGACGATCGGCGCACGGCGTCGCACTGGATTTCCTGACCTATGAACGCGCGAACGCATTCGCATACGGCGCGGACCGTCGGTTCCAACCAGGTCGGCATGCGGCAGTTCAACGAGCGCATCGTGCTGCAGGCGGTGCGCCTGCACGGTCCGCTCTCGAAGGCCGACGTCGCGCGCCTGACGCGGCTCAGCATGCAGAGCGTGTCGATGATCGTGGATCGCCTGATCGACGACGGCCTGCTCGCCAAGCAAGCGCGGGTGCGCGGGCGCATCGGTCAGCCGTCGGTGCCGATCGCGCTGCGTCCTGAAGGGGCCTACACGATCGGCATCAAAGTCGGACGGCGCAGTCTCGACGTGCTGGCCATGGATTTCACGGGGCACGTTTGCACGCGCGATGTGCTCGAGTACGCCTACCCCGATCCCGATACGTTGTTTCCGGCGCTGGAGGCGAAGATTGCGCGCGCGACCGACTCGCTCGGCCCGCATGCGAAGAAGGTCGTCGGCATCGGGGTGGCCGCGCCGCTTTGGCTCGGCGGATGGCGCGATTTCCTGGGCGCGCCTCCCGCGGCGCTGGAAGCGTGGAATGCGATCGATATCCGCACGCATATCGCTTCCATGACAGGCCTGCCCGTCGAATTCGCCAAGGACACGACCGCCGCTTGCGCCGCCGAACTCGTCATGGGCCAGGGACGCGGGATCCGTTCGTTTCTGTACTTGTTCGTCGGCACGTTCATCGGCGGCGGGCTCGTGATCGACGGCCGCTTGCACGGCGGCCCGCACGGCAACGCCGGCGCCGTCGGCTCGATGCCGCTCGCGCTCGGCAACGGCCATGCACCCAGACAATTGCTGCATACGGCGTCGGGATTCGTTTTAGAACAACGGTTCGTGGCCGCCGGTGTCCCCGCAGCCGCCGCGCACGATCATCGCGCCCTGGGCGCGGACGCCTGGGCCGTGACGGAACGTTGGCTCGACGAAGCATGCCCCGCGATCGCGATGACGATCGCCGGATCGACGGCGCTGCTCGATTTGGAGGCCGTCGTCATCGACGGGGAGATCGATCGGCAGCTGGTGCGCGAGCTCATCCGGCGCACGCAAGGCGCGCTCGATCGTATCGAATGGGAGGGCATGGTCAGGCCGCAATTGATCGAAGGCACGATCGGGGCAGATGCTCGTGCAATGGGCGGGGCGATTCTGCCGCTCTACGCGCACTTTGCGCCAGTGCATGAGTTGTTCTTGAAGGATTGAGCCGGGTTTCGATCGGCGTTCGCCTATACGTTCGTCTTCTACGTCGAACTACGCCGTCAGGAAAGCGATTCCGCAAAAGAATCACTATTTGATGTTAACGCGAAACGCCGGCAGTCACCCCTCAGGCTGCCGTTGCATGCGGATACCCCCGCCGCTAGTCTACCGAAACGAACGCGTATCGTTCTCTCACGTGCCAGGCGCAGCGTGCATCGGACGAGGCACGCACGTCACCCCACCAGCCGGCCGGTCAACATGGGCAAATCTTCCTACTCGACTCAGGTGCCGAAGCTGCGGGCGAATCGGCCGGCGAAACCCGCCAATCACAGCAAGCCCCGTCAGATAGGGGAGCAGCTGAAGCATGGCGCGACAATCAATGATTTGAAGTACGGCAAACCGAGACCCTCCAAACATCGGGGTCCGCTACCGGAGGGAGGCCGGCGCGATGCGCGCATGGCGAAACTGCTCCTATGTAGCATGACGCTGCACTATTTCCTTGGCGTCGGCGCGGAGCTCAATGCCCCGGCCATTGCGTTCACCCCCGACCCGCGCCGAAGGGCGCGACCGGCCCCCGGGCCCACGGAAGGAGCGCAGCCGGCCAGCGACGCGGGCTCCTCGGCAGCGCCGACCGTCGTCGCACCCGGCCCCTTGTCGTCCGCCCTCGGGTCGATTCGGACACAGAACGTGGATCCTGCCGCGAACTTGGATGTAGCGCACCCATCGAATCGTACGCCGGGGCACGCCCCCGGATCGGTGCACCCGCTTGAACTCGATACCCTCAGATCGAAGCGAAACGCCGAGCGTATGGAAGGTCATCACGCCGCCAACATGAAAACGCCGATCAGATGGGCGGCCGATCGGCCCAGTTTGCTTTCTCAAACGATGTTCGGTACCGCTCCGACAAGAGAGCACACCTATCGATTGGCGATCAAGGAGAAAGGCCTCGATCCGGATAAAAAATACTACACGACCGATAGGTGGCAAACGTTCAGCCAAAATATGAATTCCGCGAATCACCGCATCAGCGAGATGATGTCTCATATAGAACTGGCGCTAGACGCTGACACGAGCCCCCTCCCTTTCATGGCTCGAAGAACTGAAAACGATTTATATTTTCCGGGCGAAGCGCTCTTCAACGAAGCTTACCGACACCACATCACCCTCAGCAAAGAGCTCGGGGCAAAATTGGTAATGCAAGAATTGTCTAAATACGGCGTAGCTTCCAACGCAAGGGTAGACTTCATAACAATCCACGGTTATACCGCCGACTCTCTCGATCCCATCGGAGCCGGGCGAGGATTCATTTTTAAAGTCAAAGGCACTAGCGGCTCCCGTTACTTTGCCGTTACCCCGCTCACCGACGACATGGTCTTTCCGATTCCGGAATCCGCTGATTTATCGGATTGGATAAAACATCATTCATCTTTATTTTTCGATCCCGGAACCGATTTAACCTCAATACGGACTTTTTCTACGCGCACCAAAGAGCATCATGCAAGCTTAATAACGGCAACCGCATATGCAGTCACCCCATTAGTCGAACATATTTTGAATAAACTCAAGCGGGTTGCGTATGGAGAAACCGAGCTACAGGAATTCGTTCACATGGCACGGGGGATATGCGACCCCACTGGCATATACGATATAAAGAGAGCCTTGGAGTTGGAAGACTACACCACCTTAGCGCTAAACGTAGGGGCCATGCTGTTTCCGAAGGCCCGCGGCGCCGGCGGGACGGCAATAAAATGGGTCACCAAACACAGCCGGTGGCTGAAGACTTTCGTCAAATCGAAGGTCTGGAAATTGGTCAAGAATGCCCCAGACTTGATCGAAGACCTTATCGACTCGCCCGTTGAGCAAGGGCTTAACGGGCGGAGCATTCTCGGACTCAATCACGGCGATCAGCCGGACGTGGGAACGGAGCAATCCAGAACGTCCGACCAACCCGAGGTCCATCTTTCGCATGCGGCAAAGCAAGATCAGCGCGCGATCGATACACTGATCCGCAACGACGACTGGATACAGGACAAGGTCATCAATGCGAGCGACGTGGACCCACTGGATGCAATCTTGCACATGAATAAAAAACTACTAAAGGCCGGATACAAGACCGAGGTGCTCGCCATGCTCGTGTGGAATGCGGTCGGCAAAAGCGCAACGGAACAGCCCCCCAAAATCCACTACGCCGTGACCGTGAGACAATTCGGCAGCAATCAAGATTTCGTCATCGACGCACCGATCGATTCGTTCGACCGGTTCGGCCTACAAGGCATTTACGTCCTGCCACTTCATGACTGGGAAACAACGATTCGCGATAAGGCGAAACACCAGATACCTCTTGGGATCGTCAAATATCGAATCTTCCCCAATTTCCGAGAGGCACAGGACACGTTCCAGCCGTCAACGGCGATAGCCTCCAAAACCAACCTGGGCGACCGCACTGTCGTTCTGCACAAGCGCGCGGTCAGAACCCATAAACACGCCGTCACGTCGCGACCCAATCAGCCCTGATGGCCGGAAACAGGGCGCGTGCGCTCTCGCAAGGGTGCGCGTTTATAGAGCACTGCCTGCTGCCGGGCGGCGCCTTGGTCCGCACCTTACAGAGCACCACTGCTCGCGGGCATTCGCGGACTCGCCGCTTCTTGTCGATGTATCTCCGGCTGCACCAACCGCTCCCACCGCAAATCAGCAAAGCAAGGCCCCTGAGTCGCCTCGCTGAATTTGACGTCGTTATGCTCGGCGTTGCATTCCATCACTTCGACGCGGCCGTCGCCGGCAATCGCCAAATCCCATCCCACACAGCGATTGCATAGAATCTTTCGATGCAAAGCGAGCACCGTCGTTAAACAAGCGTCAAACGCGGGCACGATCACACCGGCGAATCGAATCTTGCTGTCCGGGTGCTCGCGAATGACAGTCCAGTTCGTCAAATAGCCCGTTTCGTTCAGTTCGCCCGTCTCACAATCAACGGGAATCCGCACATGACTGCTCGACTGGACGTGCGTGTCCGTATCGCGCCCTAAACGCAAATAGCAAGCGCGCACAGTGACAACGCCCTCGTCGTTCACCGCCGTGGTGAGGCGCAACGTGGCGACCGACCGCGGCGCGAAGCATCCGAGCGCTTCGTGCTGAACGATCCTTCGCTGCAAGACGCCACTACCGAGGCGCTTGATCGTTTCGACATCGAACCTCTTGCGATCTAGGAAAAAAATACCCTTGCCTTGCCGCGAGTTGTCGATCTTGAAAACAAGCGAATCGTGTTCGGCGAAGAGATGGAGCGCAGCCTCGTCAGCCGGAATCGGCGTACCGTCTGGCTTCATGAACAGCCCATTCACGAAATAGGCGACATCCGGAAAAGTCGCGCTGTCGAATAGCGTGCGCTGTAGCGCCTTCAGGCTTGCAGCCTTCCCGTATCCGCCCTTGAGCTTCGGGACGACGACACGGCCGTAATAATTGTCAGGAATCCAGCCTTCCTTGAAGCGCCCTGCGATAGCCGTATAGACATAAAGCCATGGTGCATAGCACGCATGCCCTAACACTTCACGCGCATAGGTATCGGCGCGTTCAATGTCGACGCGATTCGTCGGACCTAATGCCCGCTCGAGCGTTCGATGAATTGCCGTGGCTTGCGTGCGATGCTCACGATGAAATCGCCAATCCGCCGCGCGGCGAGCCAGCCTTTCGGCAATAACCATAGCATCGAATTGCATGACACCTCCTCCGCTCCCCGGCACGAAGAAAGTGCTGGCTACAGCGCATCGCCTTTGGATGCTGCAGAATGCAACCGCACTTCCTCGAATCGGTTAGGCGCAATTTATTTATCGGACATGACGTTGCACCAAACGTCCCTGGACCACTGGAAGCAATTGCAGCTTACCTCCGAGTTCCCAGCAATTATTCGAAAATAAATCGACAATTTACCGCCGCTTCGCGACAGTGCGCCCATCGCACAGCGTCCCGCTGGCGGCAGCTTGTATAAGACAATACCGGCTGCGAAGTCGGTTCCAGCTCAGCTGGCGCGGCTCGGAATGGGACGAACGGACGACGCACGCTAGCGCGGCTCAAGTGCCTTCGGCCACGGCCGCAGTCGGATCGCGGAAGTCAGTACGCCAGTCAGCATTGTGCTATCTGTCGCCCGCTGCCTTTGAGGCGAAATCGACGGAACGAGAGACTATCTGCCGGTCCGAAGTTAGTTGACCACAAAACGACAAGACCACGTCAAAAACGATCGACCGCTCCTCACTATATGAGTTGCAGAGGCGCCGTTCCCGGCCGGTCTGCCGCGCCCGGTTGCATTCATGGGCCCGGCCCAATAACGTATGAGCGCGAGCGAACACGCGAAGGCTAGCCCCTCTTTCGCTCAAGACCCGAGGGCGCTCGGAAGGTGGGGCTTCGATTGCCACGAGGCACCACGAAATGCGGCATGACGGACAATTCAAGGCCAAGAAATGGAAGCCGCCCAAGGCCTCTCGCAAAACGGACAACCCCGCCAAACTTGCAAATTGGCGGCGGGCAATTGGTACGAGCAATAACTTCGTCAACGACATGCCGCGTAGGGTTCGGCATCTGAATGCGGCGGAGATGCCGCGCGAGGGCAACCCACGCGCAGGTTTACTGTTGGCGGCCTTATTGACGACGCAATATGGGCTCCACGCTCAAGCCGAGATGAATCTGCGCACACGCCCTTACACCTCTAAAGAAAGCCCGATCATTCCGGAGCCGCCATCGAGCAGTGGCGCCGATGCCGCACCCGCCCGATCAGGCATGCCTGCCCACCCGGCCCCAAACCCGGCATCGGTGCAGCCCAACTCGATGGACCCTATAACGGGAACGTCGCCTCGGTACGGAAACGGCGCGGCCCGCAACATGACGTTCGCCTCTGATGCTCACAATGGCCGCGACCCGTTTATCAAATCAGGCCGCGAGCCTTCAACTCCCGCCACACTAAGGACGCTATCCCCGGATTTGGCGGCCGAAAGTCCGCCAACGCCGTCACCCGGGCCAACCGCAGGCCTGCTCGTACCGCCAACCTCGTACGGAACGGCGGCGAACGCCCTCTTATTGAGCGCCCTAGAATGGTTGAACCCGTTTTCGCGCAATTCCGCCGATCCCGATTACAAGCCGTCGGCATGGCCATTCCCAGGATACGACGCCGCTCCCGCTCGCCATCGCGTTATAGTGACCGCCGCCCCGACAGGGACGCATCACAATCACCATCATCATCACCATCACCATCACCATCATCATCACCGGAACAGTACCGCCGCCGCGACCCAGCCGATGCTGCATCAAATAATTCCGCAGATCATTTCTAGGCGCGAACTCGGCGAATTTATAATGCGCATGTACGGCCTAGATCCACATGAATTTCGCAAACTCCGTTACACGCCGGCAGGCGGGACGCCCATCGAGGAAATGATGACAGGGAACGATATTTATATTTTTTCTCAGCAACCAGACTGGCTCGGATCACACAGAATTGATAGCGCAATCGAAAAACTTCCAAATCTCAATGATATTTTTTGGAAATTGATGGATTCGGTAAAACTTCAAGCAAAACATAACATAACGCGAGAACTCACCAACGCAGCACATCATCTCTACAAATTTCCGGTGTATGGACCAGCAAACAACAAGACACACGAGCCCTACGCTAAACTGATGGGCAGCGGCACCTACACGCTCAAATCGATCAATGTCGAAGAGCCGATTGCTGGGAAATACCGGTTCACCGACACATCATCGATTGGATACGTCGTGGATGTCAAAGACGCTACGCTGCATCGCACCGAATCCTATGTCATTGCTCCTGCCCACCATCCTCCGCTGATTCGGATTCCTACAAAGGAGAACGAGCAGATCGAATGGCTAACCCGACATGCGAACCTCTTCTTCAACACAAAATTGGAAACCCCCTGGCGGCTGCAGAGGATATCGACGAAAACGATCGACGCATATGCGAACTTCCTGTTAGTTATTCAAGATGTGGCCGATAAGCTGTCCACAGCCATCGTCGATGCATTCAAAAACGAGGCATTCAATGAAACTCTAAGAGAGAGAGCGCTTAACTTTCTTCAGTGGCACGTCCCATTCTACGCCGCCTGGGTCGCCTATAAGCGACACGAATACTCTGAAATGGCGGTGCGAGCGGTGCTCGACGTGATTGCACTGGCAGGAGGACCATTTGCCAACGCACTGAAAACCGCGGGAATAGTACTGAAAAGCGGAAAGCTCGTCACCATTGCCAAACATCTAAAAAAGCTAGGATATCTCGACGCCCCGGGGCAAGCGGATAATTTGAAGAAAAAAATCCTGTCAGGAGCGGCCGAAAGAATTGCCGGCCCGGCAGGCCGAGTATTTTCCGACTATGTCGCCGACGAGATTAATCAATCAGCAGATTACAACACGCTCAACCAGCTCGTGGACGGGGCAAACAGCGATAGAGGCAGGAACCAGGCACAAATGAACGGCGTGATGCGCAACAATTGACACATCGGCAAGACCACCCTCCGGCGATGTAGCGCCTCATAAACCCAGCAGACCGAAGCCCAATCGGGCCCCGGCCCGCCGGGTTGCGCCACCCCATGTCCGGGCAGGCCCGCGCGGCGGCGCATCACCTGTGCAGCGTCGCGCGTGATCCGGGCGGCCACCGATATGCACGGTTGCATCTCGCTCGAGCCGCGGTCGGCTGCGTCGCAGTATGTGAGAACGCATGACGTCCATCCAGCGCGCCGCTCGAGCGCCCTGTTGCGCAACGATCACTGTCCGCTTATGGTTGTCAAACCATACTCCGTCGACGCCCATCGGCGTTACGTGTTGCGCGACGCGCTCGAGAAGGGCTGCACGGACTGCTCCAGATGGCCAATAACCCCTACTCGAGTCAAGTATCCAAATACCACCGGCCTAAAGTCCGGCGTTCCACGCCAACCAAAAACAACAAGCCACGTGAGAAGCTCGATGACCTGGCAAACCGCAGCAGAATCGCCGAGCCTAACTACGACCGGCGGCCCAAAAGACGGACGGCTCTTCCGCCGCCAAGCGGACGCAACACTGCTATGGCGAAATTCCTGCTTGCCGCCGTAGCGCTCAATTTCTTTCTCGATGTCAGCGCCGCGACAAACATGCGGCAGATTCCCTACACCCCCGGCAACCGCCGGAAGGCGACTGCTGGGCAAGGAATGTTCGGCGACGCCGCCGAGCAGGTCGATGAGAGGCGGCCCGCGAGCGCACCGAGCGCTGCATCGCGCCAACCTCTGTCCCGAGCCCTTGGGCTCGCGCCCGATCAGCCGATCGATGTCGTCTCCGAAGCCGGCGTACTACCGAAACCAGCACAGACACCGGAGAGCGAACTGGGATCGTCTCGCGTGCAAAGAAGTGCTGACGGCCATCACGAGCACGATGCCCGTCATCACCATCGCCGGCGCGGCGATGCACACCGCATCCATCACCCGCCAGCCGTCGACGCCGCCGGCTATCCGATCCCTCACAGCATGCGCAACGCAACCATTTACCCGTCCGAGAAGCTCAGCGAGGAAATGCACTCGTTGATCAATTCGGTCGCATCGTTTGAAACGTTATTGGCCGAACCCTTAGGAAAATTCGGGTACGATCCGAACGAAGGGCTCCCCTTCGACGTCACCTATCTCGGTCAGCAACATCATCATGGGAGTACCAAAGTATTGACCGCATCGGAAGTGGTCCAACATTTCACCACCTCGCAACGGAGCGGTCTTCACTTGATGGGGCAATCACCAAGGGCAACCAAGCTAGTGCAACTCATCAACGACGAAAAATACAAAGAAAACAGCGATGAAAATTTTCTTACAGTGGAAGCACTTAACCCATTGAAAAAAAATCACAGAAAGCGCATGACAAATGCCATTCTACAAAAATTCGAAGAATTCGGCATCGATGGGGAAGACACGGTTTTGCTTAGGGAAGTCGACTATCGTAAGCGTGCGGGGGATATACTTGGCGGCGCGCAACACCACACCAAGTCGTCGCTTGGCGCCATCATCGACATCGAAAAAGACGGTGAAACGCAACGGTATGCCATAGTCCCTCATCACCCGGATTACGTCATTCGCATCCCGAGCAATGACAAGCTATGGATTCAATGGATGAAACATACGGGAAAAGCACTCTTTTTCCGAAATTTGGACGCCATCCCCTCACATGCCCGCTTTGCCACCGAAGTGAAACCGAGGAGCGAGGACCGTCGGACCCGAACCGTCGAATCCGCGATTTCACACACCGTGAAACCGATTGTAGAAAAAACCATCGAGCACATGACGTCACTGGTCACCAACGATACTCCAATAGAGGAGGCATACCACAGCATCCTCGGCCTCTATATTCCTTACTACGACTTCGGTAAATCCATCCTAAAAAAGGATTTAAAAGGCGCCGTCTTATTTCTGGGTTTTGAATTCATGCCCAAGGTCGGTAGCGGAGTGAAGCAGATCGTCCGCGGCGTATTTAGAGGGGCTCGC
>DATJJH010000264.1:0-8747 GCA_035492395.1 Trinickia sp.
TCCCTTCTAGCACCGCCCGTCTTGCGTTGCTGCGTCAGCAGCAGAGAAACGAGATTATGCAGAACCTTTCGTATCTCGTCAACAGTTTTTTAACATCGCTGCTATCGAACCGTTGAACAAAAACCCGCTACGAGGGCCCGCACAAATCCTAGGCAAACCGCCTGCTCCAAGGACTCCCGCTTCCTTCGCGCTGTCCGTTTGACTGCGCGAAGGGCGTGATTCTAGGCGCGTTCGTTTCGCACCGCAAGCACAAATTCGCAGACGCGCGAAACGCCGCACAGGCGGCCGCGCAGACGATGCCGAAACCGCCGCGCGGCACGGACTTCAATCGAGCCGCGCGGCTTGCAACCTCGCTCGCTCGCTGCCACGCGCAGCTCGGCTTATTGCGTGACGGAAAAGACTAGAATGGAGGGTTCATCGAATCCATCATTCAAGTCAGCCCCTTATGCGCTCGCGAATCGCCAAACGCCTCCCCCCCGATGCCGACAAGCTGGTCGGCCTTTCTCTCGCGCTGTTCGCCTCCGGCAGCCGCATCGAAGATCGCTTCTGGGAAGCCAAGCTCGATACCCTGCTAGCGAAGATCGTCCGCAACGGCAATCAAACCACGCTCGACGCGGCGCTCGACCACCTGCAACAAAATCATCCTGATGCCTACGGCGCACTTGCCGATATGGCTGAGACGCACAGTGAGTCGTTCATCGTCGAGCACGAAGGTACCGCCTACGAGGCGCTTTTGGTCGCGGCGCCGGTCCTAGCTTGGACGCGTTACATGATTCCATCCGGGCCGCTCAAGGGCGACGCGGTCGACGCCCTGCGTGCCCATCTGCACGCACATGTATTAGCCGGCGGCACGCGTGTGGCGCTCGCGCCGTTCCTCTACAGCATCGATCAATTGCCGCGGCACCACGTCGAAACGTTCCGCGTCGCCCAGCAACTGATTCAGGCCGCCGTCAACGGCACCGCCGCGAAAATGAATTTCGGCGATCTGCCCGAGACTTCGCCCATTCTCGCGGATCCCCGCTTCTTGCTCGCCGTGGTAGCGGCGCCTGTCGGCGCGCCGCTCTTTCGCTGGCAGGAAGAGGAAAACGGCGCGCGCATCGAGCGCGGCCAGTGTCTCGAACAATGGACGACGCAAGGGGGCGCGAACCTCGCCCTCGTCCTGCCGGGCTGCGAATTCGAATGCCTGCTGCCGGATGCCTATTACTCGGCCTGCCGGGACGCCGACGAGCGCGTACGGCCCCATACCGTGCGCACCGCCATTCGCTATCTGTTCGACACCATCGGGGCGACGCCGCAGGACCTACGCGCCGTCGTCGCAGGTTTCGGCGAACGCCGCATCGACGAATACCGCGTGGGCTTCACGCGCCGCGGTAGTAACGATGTGATTTACGGGGTCGTCTGGCCGCTTTACGGCCGAGAAAACGGAGAACTCGCGATCGACGAGGAAGCAGAGGAAACCGGCGGCCCGCTCGAGGAAATCATCGCCCTGCTCAAGGAAGCCGGCGTCACCGACATCCGGCGACACGCGGGCCGCTTCGAGCCCGAATACTGCGACGACTGCGGCGTTCCCCTGTACGCCGATCCGCTCGGCGAAATCGTGCACGCCGAAATGCCGGAAGACGCCGAACCGGCGCAGCCTCACTTTCACTAATTCCCCGGCGTTCACCGCCCCGCCTCTATCGCACCCCGCCGCCGCTTCGCGCGGCAACGCGGGTGCGTCCTATGCCATCCGGCTAGCCGCGCCCCTGTAAGGAATTTGTCATGATTGCGCGACGGCGCAGCGTGTCCGGAGCGGCTCGTTCAGTCTCCGGTCGCCGCGCTGTCCGTACCGACTACAGGAGGCAAAAAATATGCGGTTCGCAGTTCTCAGTTTGGAAGCTGAACGGCGCGACGGGCTCAAGGCGCTCTTGCGGCAAATCGATCGGCAGGCGCGGTTTTGCGAAGCGCGCGATTGGCCGCAGGCGAGCCGCACGATGCGGCGTCTGCCCGTCGAGCTGCTCGTGGTCGATTGGCAAGACTCCATGCGCACCGGCTCCGTGCGCGCCTTATTGGCGGAGGACCCGCGCCTGCGCGTGGCGGTGTTCGTCGACGACACCGCCGCGTCGCGTGTGCGCACGCTCGTCGATGCGGGTGTACACGGCGTAATTCCACGTGCGACAAACCCTTTCCTGATCGTCCGCCTGCTCGAACTCGTGGTGGCTGGCGGACAATACGCGCCGTTCGTCGCCGGTGAGCCGGAGGGCGCGATTCCCCCGGCGTTGCCGCCGCGCGAGCTGCCCGCGGAGCCGCCGCGCCGCAAACGCTTCGCCTTGACGCTCTCGCCGCGCCAAGAGCAGATCATGCGTTGCGTCCATATGGGCAGCACAAACAAGATGATCGCGCGCACGCTCGGCATCAGCGAGGGCACGGTCAAAATTCATCTGGCCAGCATATTCCAGCAGTTGGGCGCGCCCAATCGAGCCGCGGCGGTCGCAATTTACAACGGCTGGCTCACGCCGCAGCTCGAGGTGCTACGCGCCGAAGGGCAAAACGCGCCGAAACCGGTGCTGGGCCAGGGCGGTGCCATACCGCTGCGTCGGCCCGCCTCGTTCAAGTACCCGCTATCCAGGCGTGATCTCACACTCGATCTGCCGCTCGCGGCCGAACCCGAGACGCCGTTCGGCGGCGCCGCCCCAGGTCCCGGTTAACACCGCAAGGCGCAGGGCTTGCTATAACGTATGAATACGGAGTCGCCGCGCACGTGCGCGGGCTCCCCCCTTTCGCAAGCCAACGAGTAATATGGACGCCATGGGCTTCCTGTATACGCCGCTTCCGCTTTGGGTCGCCGTCGGTGGCTGGGCCGCCGCGGCATGTTTGCTCGCGCTCGCCCTCGCGCACCGGCCGTTCCGGCGCTTGCAGGACGGAACGCTTCAGCATGTCTGGCTAGCGGTCATCGTCGCCATTTCGGTTCTCTGGGCAACGAATGCATGGCTCGACGACGGTCCCGTCATGCATTTGCTCGGCGCGACGCTTCTCGTCACATTGTTCGATTGGGCGCTGGCGCTGGTGGCGATGGCCGCTGTGTCGGGCATTGCGGCCGTGGTCTTCGATGCTGCATGGCAAGGCGTCGCGCTCACCTTCTTGATCTACGGTGCAATGCCCGTCGGCATCTCCGCCCTCTTTCAGCGTGCGTGCGTGGCTTGGCTGCCGCGCAACTTGTACGTGTTCATTTGCGCGCAAGGGTTCGTGTCGCCGGCAATCGCCGTCACGGTCGCCAGCGTTGCCGCCGCCGCGGCGCACGTCGCACTCGCGCACGGCTCGCCGGCCGTCATCCCGATCGGCTACGCGTTCAGCGTATTTTTGCTGGCTACGGGCGAGGCGTGGTTTACCGGCATGTCCACCGCGCTCATCGCAGTCTACAAGCCGACCTGGGTCACCACGAACGACGTGCGACGCTATCGGTTAGGCGGACCGCGCACGTGAAGCCCCGAACGCCGCACGTTCAGCGCTTCGAACGCCAGTTCGTGGCGCCGACGCCCGGCTCGGCTTCGATGCTCGCCTACCCATGATCGTTCGGCGTCGCCCCGCGCGAACGCGTTGCCGGCTTCGTTCGTCAAAATTTATTCATCTCGACATTGAACTCCGTCTCCGACTGGGGCATCTTACGTGCCTGTGTCTCAATAGCGCCTATCGGATGGATAGCTCCAAGTTTTCACGCCGTACACAACGGCTCGCCGGCCGGCTAGCGATATCGGCCGCCGCGTGGCTCCTGCCGCTTCTCGCGACGGCGCCCGCCCGTGCCGATCTCATCGATCAGCGCAATGAAATGATCGCCCATTTCATCAACGACAATCATGCCGATCCGCTCGTCGCCGATTGCGCCGCGCATGGCAACTTCGTCGCGAGC
The DNA here is from genome assembly GCA_035492395.1 of Trinickia sp. Lineage (GTDB taxonomy): Bacteria > Pseudomonadota > Gammaproteobacteria > Burkholderiales > Burkholderiaceae > Trinickia. Next base: position 3,887 of record DATJJH010000264.1, read on the forward strand.
ACATCAACGGTAGTCGACCATGTCGATTTCCCCACCGGGGCCTTCGATTCGGCCCATGCCGAAATCAAGCCGTGGAATCAGCCGTTCGACGAAGGCAAGCAACGCGTGACGGTCGAGAATGTCGTCACCGTCGAAGGGCAAGGCATCCCGCGCGAAAGCTCGCATGCGCCCTATCCCCTGACGTTTCGATGCGGCTACGTCGGCACGCAGATGCTTGCGTTCAGTTGGAACGATCCGGTACCGGCGCTGAAGCCGCATAATGAGCGTTCCACGAAAAAGAAGGGCAAAGGCCGTCACACGAGCAAGAGCGCCGTGAAGCATTCGACGCAGAAGAAGAAGTCGTCCTCCAAGCCCGCGAAGCACTGATCGCGCGCGCAGAAGACCGCGCGCGCGACGGCGGGAGATCAGGCGAACGTCTCGAGTTGACGCAGCACGGCGCCGAGCATCGCGGCGCCCAGCGCGGCACTTCGCTCGCCGTTCCAGCCCACTCGCTCGTCGGGCAGGTTGTCGTTGTCCTTGAACGGCATCTCGAGCGTCAACGACAGGCATCCGAACGTGTGACCGATGTACTTCGAGGCGAGCTTGAGCGCATCTTCCTGGTATTTCGACGCCTCGTAACCGTACTTGTCTTGGAAGTCCGGGCTCACCTGCTTGAACGCTTCGATGAAAGCGCGCTGCTCCCGCGCCTGCTGTTCGGTGAAACTCGGCAGCATTTCGCTGCCCGCGACGAACACGTAGGGCAACGCCTCATCGCCATGGATGTCGAAGAACATGTCGCAGCCGTTGGCGTGGATTGCCTCGCGCACCGCGAGCACCTCCGGACTGCGCTGCGCATCGGGCTCGAGCCACTCCCGGTTCAGGTTGGCGCCCGCGGCATTCGTGCGCAAATTGCCGTGCACGCTCCCATCCGGATTCATGTTCGGCACGATATAAAACACGGCATGCGCGTAGAGCTTGCGCGCAACCGGATCGCCCGCCCAATCGCCCCAGCCGGCCAGCCGCTTCACCAGCCCTTCGACGAACCATTGCGCCATCGATTCGCCCGGATGCTGCCGCGCAATCACCCACACTTTCTTTTTCGGACGCCCGTCGCTCGCCTCCGGCGTGCCCAGCACGAGCATCGACATCGGCCGCTCCTCCACCGTGCGGCCCACCTCGACGAGTGTCGCGTGCGGCATCTGCTGCACGGCGCCCAGAAACTCCGAATGCCGCTCCTCGCTGTAAGGCTCGAAGTAGGCGTAGTAGATGGAATCGAACTCGGGTTCATGATCGATCGTCAGAACCCGGTCGTCGTATGAAGTCGGCACGCGGAACCAGTTGACCCGATCGTAGCTCGCCATTGCGCGATAGCCATGCCAGCCCGGCGCGAATGCGCACTGCGCCGCGTTCTCGAACGTCATCACGCAGCGCTGGCCGCGTGCGCCCGAAAGGCGGAAGTAGAACCATTGCGCGAATTGGGCTCGATTGTCCGCACGCACGCGCAAACGGATATCGTCGGCGCACTCACAGGACACGACTTCGATCGCGCCCGCGTCGAAGTTGCTGGTGATCGAAAGGCTCATGAGGTTTCCTCGGCGAGTGGGATGCGTTCGGCTCAATCGCCGACACGGCGGCGAAACACGAAGGTCGCATCGTTCGATGCCGCGGGGTCGAACGCATAGCCTTCGACGGCGAAATCCTTCAATTGTTCGGGCGACCCGATCCGGTGCTCGACCGCGAAGCGCGCCATCAAGCCGCGCGCCCGTTTGGCGTGAAAACTGATGATTTTGTATCGCCCGCCCTTCCAGTCTTCGAACACGGGCGTGACGATGGGCGCATCGAGCCGCTTGGGACGAACCGACTTGAAGTATTCGGTCGACGCGCAGTTCACCACCACCCGCGAGGAGCCTTTGGCCCGGCGCAGCTGCGCATTGAGCGCATCGGTGATGCGCTCGCCCCAGAATGCGTAAAGATCTTTGCCGCGCGGATTAGGTAAGCGCGTGCCCATTTCCAGACGGTACGGTTGCAGCAAGTCGAGCGGGCGCAGCACGCCGTAGAGGCCGGAAAGCACACGCACATGGCGCTGGGCATAGTCGAGATCGGCCGCCGAAAGCGACTTCGCGTCGAAGCCCTCGTAAACGTCGCCGTTGAAAGCGAGCACGGCTTGCTTGGCGTTGTCCGCGCCGAATTTCGGCGACCAATCGGCGTAGCGCTGAAAGTTCAGATGCGCGAGCGCGTCGGAAATATCCATCAGCGAAGCGAGCTGCGGCGGCGAATAACGGCGCAAGACGTCGATGAGCTGCGCCGCATCGTCGGCAAAATCGGGAATCGTGTGTTTCGAGACGTGCGGGGGCGTCTCGTAGTCGAGCGACTTGGCCGGAGACAAAACAATTATCATGGAGGCTCGCCGGCACGCCGTGCCGCGCGGTAGAAACGAAAAGCCCGATTGTAGCGAATGCCCATTACCGATGCCGAAAGCCTGAAAGACGCGCCGCGCGTCGTGCTCGATTCGAACGTCTGGATCGACATCCTCGTGTTCGACGACGACGCGGCGCGCCCGATCCGCGCCGCGCTCGAGCGCGGCGAACTGCATGCCGTGATCGATGCGCGCTGCCTGGCCGAACTCACGCGCGTGCTCGACTATCCGCAGTTCGTCGCGCGCGCCGTCGATAAAGCAGCGGCGCTGGCGCACGTGGCGCGCCTCGCCACGCTCGCCCCCGCGCAAGAGGCTCAAACGGCGCATGCGGAAGGCGCGCCACTGCCCAAGTGCAAAGACCGCGACGATCAAAAATTCCTCGAGCTCGCGCACGCGGCGAAGGTGCAGTGGCTCGTCTCCAAGGACCGCGCGCTGCTCAAGCTCAACAAGCGCACGACGCGCGATTTCGGATTTCGTATCGCCGAGCCGGCGCCTTTCGCGTCGGCTTGCTTTTCGTCTCCCCCTGCCAATGCTCAAGCCTGATCGCGCCATGAACGCACCGCACGAACAAACGAACCCGCTACCCTTCGCGCTCGCTTCGCGTCTGCCGAACGTCGGCACGACGATCTTCACGATCATGAGCGCGCTCGCCAACGAGCGAGGCGCCGTCAACCTCGGTCAAGGTTTCCCCGATTTCGACTGCGACGCGCGCATTGTCGACGCGGTCTCGCAAGCCATGCGCGACGGCCACAACCAATATCCGCCGATGGCCGGCGTTGCCGCGCTGCGCGAGGCGATTGCGCGCAAGATCGAGACGATCCACGGCCGCGCCTATGATCCTCTGACGGAAATCACTGTCACGGCCGGCGCCACGCAAGCGCTGTTGACGACGATTCTCGCCACCGTGCACCCCGGCGACGAAGTGGTCGTGCTCGAGCCGACCTACGACAGCTATGTGCCGTCGATCGAACTCGCGGGCGGCAAGCCCGTATTCGTCACGCTCGAGGCGCCCGACTATGCGATACCGTTCGACCGGCTGGCGGCCGCGATCACGCCGCGCACGCGCATGATTCTCATCAACACGCCGCATAACCCGACGGGCAGGGTCTGGCATGCGCAAGACCTGCGGCGCCTACAAGACATCGTGCGCGGCACGGACATCCTCATCCTTTCCGATGAAGTTTACGAGCACATGGTGTATGACGGCGCGCCGCACGAAAGCGTCGCGCGCTATCCCGAACTCGCGCGGCGCAGCTTCGTCGTGTCGAGCTTCGGCAAGACGTTCCACGTAACGGGCTGGAAAGTCGGCTACGTTGCCGCACCAGCCGCATTGACGGCGGAATTTCGCAAGGTTCATCAGTTCAACGTCTTCACGGTCAATACCCCGATGCAGGTGGGGATTGCCGAGTACCTCGCCGATCCCGCGCCCTATGCGCAATTGCCGGCCTTCTATCAGCGCAAGCGCGACTTCTTCCGCGCGGGGCTAGCGGGCACGCGCTTTAAGCTGCTGCCGTGCGAAGGCACGTACTTTCAGTGCGTCGACTATTCGGCGATCAGCGATTTGCCCGAAGCGGAATTTTCGAAATGGCTGACGAGCGAGATCGGCGTGGCGGCCATACCCGTTTCCGCGTTCTATCACGCACCGCATGAATCCGGCGTCGTGCGGTTTTGCTTCGCTAAGCGCGAAGCCACCCTCGCTGCCGCGCTCGAACGGCTCGCACGGCTTTGAGGCTGCTTTGAGAGACGGCGGCCGGCGAGGACGCCATAAGCAAAACGTCCGATCAACGTTGAAACAACCCCGGAAATCATCATGAGCGCTGAACTGCTCGCATCGCGACCGCCGGAGAGCGAGTCGACTCTCGTCCTAACGCTATCGAATCCGGGGGCGCGCAACGCGCTGCACCCGGACATGTACGCGGCCGGCATCCAAGCGCTCGAGACGGCCGAACGCGACGCGTCGATTCGCGCCATCGTGGTCATCGGCGCGGACGATTTCTTTTGCGCCGGCGGCAATCTGAATCGTTTGCTGGAGAACCGCGCGAAGGATCCATCGGTGCAAGCCCAAAGCATCGACTTGCTGGCGCAGTGGATTCTGGCCCTTCGCACGTCGAGCAAACCCGTGATCGCGGCTGTGGCCGGCGCCGCCGCCGGTGCGGGATTTTCGCTGGCGCTCGCCTGCGATCTGATCATCGCGGCCGACGATGCGAAGTTCGTCATGTCGTATGCCCGCGTGGGCTTGACGCCCGACGGCGGCGGGTCTTGGTTCTTGGCCCAAGCGCTGCCGCGCGCGCTAGCGACCGAAATTCTTCTCGAGGGCAAACCGGTCCAGGCCGAACGGCTTCACGCCCTCGGCGTCGTCAACCGGCTCGTCAAAACGGCGCAGTTGCGCGACGCGGCGATCGCGTGGGCCGACGAACTCGGGCGCGGCTCGCCGAATGCGCAGGCCTGCATCAAGGCACTGGTTGC
>DATJJH010000265.1:0-11165 GCA_035492395.1 Trinickia sp.
CCCGGCCACGGCAGCCATTGCACCCGCTCTGCATGCCCGAGCAGTTTGCCGTCCAGACGCCACGCGCTGCTCGTCGACGAGCCGCTCACGCGCTCGAATACGATCCGTTGGCGGGCTGCCGGGATGTCCGGATCCAGTGCGAACAGCGTGCCGTCCGTCGGAGCGCCGATGCGCGGCGCGCCGCTGGCGCGATCCGGCGCAGGGCCGCCGGCGTTGTCGGCGCGATTCGCATTGCCGTCGGTTCCATGCATCGGCCGATCCGCCGCATCCGCGGCAAGGCCGACCGTCGAGACTTCGGTGCCCTTCAAAAACCACTCGTCGCGCGACGGCTCCACGTTGCGCTCGAATGCGACGCGCGTTCGAACGACGCCGCTCGGCATGGGCGGGGGCGTACTCGCCGTGTGCCGATGCAAGTAGCCCACGATCGCGGCCCAGATCGGCGATGCGCCTGTTACACCGGAAACGTCCCACATCGCATCGCCGTCCGCATTGCCCACCCACACGCCCACCGTATAGCGGGAGGTGAAGCCGATCGTCCAGTTGTCGCGCATGTCCTTGCTCGTACCGGTCTTCACCGCCGAGAAAAAACGCGTCGCCAGCGGGCTGTCGAAGCCGAACGTGCGCGTTCTGGCGTTGTTGTCCGACAGCACGGTCGTAATGATGTAAGCGGCGTCGGCGCTGAATACGCGATGCGAATCGTCCGGCCCTACAGCGCCGCCTCGTTTCGCCGGCGGCGACGGCAAGTCGTGCGTCGGCGACGCCACGCCTCCGTTCGCGAGCGCGCGATAGGCATTCGTCAACGACAGCAGCGTCACGTCCGCGCTGCCGAGCGCAAGCGAATACCCGTAGTAGTCGCCGCTCTCGGTCAACGGCAGGCCCAGTGACTTCAACGTGGTCGCGAATCGATGCGGCGTCACCATGACCAGCGTTCGCACAGCCGGCACGTTCAGCGACGACCCCAACGCCGTGCGCACGCTGACCCAGCCCTTGAAGTCTTTGTCGTAGTTCTGCGGGATATAAAGCCCGCCGCCCGCCGCCAGATCGAGCGGCGCATCGTCGAGCAGCGACGCCGTCGTCAGCCGGTGCTCGTCAAGGGCTTGGGCATACAGGAACGGCTTGAGCGTAGAGCCCGCTTGACGGCTCGCGAGCACCGCATCGACATCGCGCGCGCCCGACAAGCCACCCGATGAACCCACCCATGCAAGTACGTCGCCCGTGGCGTTGTCGAGCACGACGACCGCGCCGTCATGCACGTTGCGCGCGTGCGCTGGGGCGTTCAATTCGACCAGCGTGCGTCGCAGCGTATCCACGGCGAAACGCTGCAGCCGCGCGTCGAGCGTGGTCACGATACGCGAGCCCGCGGCAGGATGCGCTTCGTCGGCCACACGCCGCGCGAAATGCGGCGCCAGCGTTTGCGCATCGGGCGCAAACGCAAGCTGCGCGGGCGCCGGTCGAGCAAACGCAAGTTGCACGTAGCTCGTGAGGTTCTCGCATCGCTGCGGGGCCTTCATATCGCGCAGAATCCGGCAGGCCCGCGTGCTGACCTTCGCATAGGGCGCGTTCGGCGCGCGGATCAGCGCCGCCGCGACCGCGGCCTCGCGTTCGTCGAGACCCGACGGCGCTTTGCCGAACAGCGTCAACGACAGCGCCGACAAGCCCACCGTTTCTCCGCGAAACGGCACGAGGTTCAGATACGCTTCAAGGATCTGATCCTTGCGCCAAGACCGTTCGAGCCAAAGCGCGCTGACCGCCTGTTCCGCCTTCTGCGCGATCGACCGTTGCCCAGAGCGCTGCGGGTCATCGTTTAGGAGTCCTGTCAATTGCATCGTGACGGTCGATGCGCCGCGTGTGCGCGTGTTCCAAAGGTTCGCCCATGCGGCCGCCGCCGCCCCGTGCCAGTCGACGCCGCTATGTTCGTAAAAGCGCTTGTCCTCGGAAGCGACGATCGCCTCGCGCAGCGCGGGCGAGACATCGGCAAGCGCGACCCAGTCGCCGCGCCGAGCTTGCTTGTCGATGCGGGTTCGCTGCAGCGTCACGCCGTCGCGCGAAACCAGCAGCCAATCGGAGCTGCGCCATTGTGCGCGGACACGATCGAACGACGGCAGCGCGTTGGCATGCGACGCCGCCACGAGCATCAAGATCCCCAGCATGGCGCGCACGCGCGGCGCGCCCAGCATCGATTGCATTGAAACCCCTGCCATTGCCTTAGCCGTACCTTTCGCTATTGCTTCGCCGCCGCCGGCTGCTGGACGACGACGTTCGCATTCGGCATCACGCCGAACGTCGACGGCGCATAGAGCGCCTCGACGCGAGTCGGCGGCAAGCCGAACGTGCCTGCATTGTTCAATCGAATCGTGTATTCGATCGACAATTTCCCCTTCGGCAGATAGTCGTAGTACGCGCGGTAGCCTTCGAAGCTGCGCTCGACGAACGCGGGCCATGCGCCGTCTTGCGGCTTCTCGCCCGAGGTCGCCGCTTCCGAATCGCGCCCGAGACCCGACCCGAGGATCGTGGCCCCGGCCGGCACCGGATCGTTGACCACGACCCACGTCATGTCCGTTTGCGCATCGATGTCCAGATGCACGCGCACGACATCGCCCCGAGTGTAGACGCCCTTCACGGCCGGATCGACCGGCGTCACGGTCTTCGTGATTCGATATCCGGCCGCGAACGGCGCCTTGAGCGCCACGGCGGCAAGGCTTTCGATCGTCGCCCAAGGCTTGCCCGTGCCCTGCTGCGTGAGCGTCAACGACGCGGGAGACGTACGTGCATCGGCAGGCCAAGGCAGCAATTGACTTCGCACGTTCGCGGTCTTCGTGATGGCCGTCGCGGATGCTGCATTCGCCGCCGCCAACGCCGGCTGACTCCAATCGATGGACTTCGCCGTCGCACCCAATTGCAGTTTCGTCTGCCCGGTGACGGGCGTGCTTTCGAACGCGCGCGAAAACGCCTGAACGGCCAGCATTCCCCAAAGGTTGGACGTGGTCGTCGACCATGCGCCGTGGTCCTGCAGCGCAAGCAAGCCCGCGACGAGACGCGGCATTTCGTCCTTCCACCCGGGCGTGCCCACGAACGTCAGCGCGGTGCGCGCGGCATTCGTTTCCGAACCCGTCATCAGCCACCACAAGTCGTCGCTGTCGGCCGTCGAGAATGTCAGCCGCGTGCCTTGATAGGTTAGGCGTGCACGGATGATCTGTTCGGCCTGCGCCAGCTTCTGATCGCGCTGTGGAATATCCTTCACGCGGCTAAGAATCGCGTAGTAGTCGAGCACCGCCGAAGTGGGCCATTGATTCGGCGCGACCTCGATCGATTCGAGCATACTGGGGCGCGCATCGCCGAAGCGCGACAGCGCCTCGATCGCCTCGAGCTTGCGCAGGTCGAGGTCCTTGCGCGGGGACCAATAATTGCGCGTGATCTTGCCTTCGACGAAGTTGGTCAGGCCGGTTTCGAGCTTTGCGCGCAAGTCGTCGGGCAAGGCGAAGCGCGAATCGAGCTTGGACGCTTCGTCGCTCACAGCCAAGAGATAGGCGCTCAGCGTCGGGCTGCCCGTATTGCCGCTGTCGTCGCTCGGCGGGAAGTAGTTCGCCAGACCATCGCGATCGAGGTACACGGGCATGCGCGCGATCACGGCCTGCCACTGCGCGACATCGGTCATGCCGAGCGCACGCGAACTCAGCTGTTCGAGACAGCCGTAAGGGTAGCGTTCGAACCACCGGCGCACGCCCGGCAGCCCTTCCGATAGCTTCGGTTGCAGCGACACGGCAATCCCGCCGCGTACCGCGCCGGCTTGCGTGGTCGTGGCATTGGCCGGCGCGGCGACCGGCAACGTGAACGTACCGTCGACCTGCGTCAGCGTCGCCTGCTGCACGGTCACGGGAATCGCGGCCGTCACGCGCTGCGTCACTTTGAGCGCATCGCTCGCATGCGGTCCGCCTTGCTCGGCCGCGGCGATGCTCCAAGTCAATGCGGCCGGCGTGGCCTCCGACAAGCCGTCTGGCGGCGCCACGGTCCATGCAACCTCACGCGCCGAGCCGGGCGCCACATCCACCGTTTGCGGGTCCAAAGTCAGCCCCGACGCACTGGGCGTGACGACCACCTTCATCGCGCGGGCTGTGGTATTGCGCACCGTGAATTGCGCGCGGAAGCGGTCGCCTTCGCGCACGAGCGGCGGCAGCCCTGAAATCAGCTGCAGATCCTGCGTGCTGCGAATCGACGTGCTGCCGGTACCGAACGTGCCGTCGCCCACCGCCGCGATCGCGACGATGCGGAAACTCGTCAGCGCGTCGTTCAAAGGGACATCGACGGCGGCTTCGCCGTTCGCATCGAGCGTCACGCGCGGGTTCCACAGCAGCAGCGTGTCGAAGAGTTCGCGCGTGGCGCTGTGTCCCCCGCCGCCGCCCGCCGGCACCGCCTTGCGGCCGAAATGCCGGCGCCCGACGATTTCCATTTGTGCCGTCGACGTTTCGACGCCGTAGGCGCGCCGCTGCAACATCGCATCGAGCAGCGCCCAGCTATCGTTCGGCATCAGTTCGAGCAATGCCTCATCGACGGCCGCGACCGCTACTTGCGTACCGGCCGGCGCGGGCTTGCCGCCCGGCATCTGCACGCGCACCTTCACGTGCGCCTTGCCGCGCACGGTGTAAGTCTTTGCATCGGGCGTCACCGTCACGGCAAGCTTGTGCGCGGCGCCCCCCACTTTGATTTCCGCCAAGCCGTAGCGGTAAGCCGGCTTCGACAGATCGACGAGCGGCGTGGGGGCCTCGTATCGTCGGCCTTCGTACCAGAACGCATGCACCCATTCGAGCGGCGCCTTCCAGCCCCATGTGAAGAAGGAGTACCACGGCACTTCGTGAATGCGCCCGCGCAAAGCCAGTACCGAAACATAGACGTTCGGCCCCCAGGCGGCATCCACCTTCAGCGAGATCGTCGGATCCTTGCCGTCGAGCTTCACGACATGCGTTTCGATGATGCCCTCGCGCTCCACCGCCACGAGCGCCGTCGCGAAGCGGAACGGCATGCGCACTTGGAATCGCGCGGTTTCACCGGGCTCGTAGGCCGTCTTTTCCGGCAAGACGTCGATCCGGTCGGTGTTCTCGCCGCCGAACCAGAGTTCTTCCTCGCGCGTGACCCACACCGACGTCGTCGCCGTGGATACATGGCCGTCACCGTCCTTCGCGGTGACCACGAGATCCACATTGCCCGCCTCCTTCAGCTTGGCGTCGCACGTCATCAAGCCGTGATCGTCGCTCTTGCCGCTGCAGAGGGTGCCGAGGTCTTTCGTTTCCGTGTGGTTGTCATAAGCATAGAAGCCGCCGACCATGCGCTTGCGCGTGGAGATCGTGATGCGCGCGACGCCTCGCACTTCAAGCGGCACGCCCGCGCGCGGCTTGCCTTGCAAATCGACGGCGAGTGCTTTCACGGGCACCGTGTTGCCCACGGACACCCATTGCCCCGACTTCACGCCGGCCACGACGGCCGCGGGCCACAAGGCGGCGTCGCCGCTAATCGTCTGCACTTCGCCATTCGGATCGGCGAACGTCGCCTCGAGCGTCAGGCGCTTGGGCGCGTCCACCTGCGGCAGATTCTTGAGCGTGAAGGCGCCCGACCCGTTGCGATCGAGCGTGACGGGCTCCTTGTCGGCGATGAGCTTCGACGAATCGTCCTCGGTTTGCTGCTCCGTTTGCGCTTCGTCGTCCGACGGCGAAGACGCCGCATCCTGCTTCGGCTTGACGTACGGCGTGAAGCTGAAGTCGGGGTACGTGTCGGAGAACGACGGATAGGTCGTCTTCATCAAGGCCGAAATCTGCACCGGCAGGCCCGATGCGCCGCCCCCCGACGTGTACTCGACTTGCAACGTCAGCGGCGCCTGTTTGGCTGCGACGAGCGGATGCGCCTTCTCGTCGCGCACGCCGATCGAGCCTCTGAATACCGGCAACCGGAATTCCTCGACGCGAAAACTCCCCGAATCGTAGCTGTGCGCGGGCGATGCTTCGTCATCGCCGCCTTCGCCTGCGTTGTCCGAGGCCGCGGTTGCATTGCCGTCGTCGAGCGTGACGTCGTACTCGCCCAGCTTGGCCGCGGCCGGAATGACGAACGTCGAATCCGCCGTATGATCGGCCGCCCAGGTCAATGGGAAATGCCAGGTTTGACCGCTGCCGATGTGACGGATCGTCAGGCGCGTGGGATAAGCCTTCGGAAAAGCCAGCCCATGCATCGTTTCCACGCGAATGAAGTGCTTCATCGACACTGTCTCGCCCGCGCGCAGCAGCGTGCGATCGAAAACGGTTTGCGCACGCACGGTGCGCTCGACACTCGTGTCGGTCGGCACGTTGAAACGCCACGACTCGATGCCGCGATTCCAATCGGAGCGCACGAACGCCATGTCGTGCCCCGTCTTCGGATCGTCGATGCGCGCCGAAACGAACAGACCTTCGAAGCTGTCGTCCTTGCACTCCGCACGCGGCGAGAGCGCCCCGGAGATCGTCAATACACCGTGCGCATCGGTTTTGCCGGACGCGAGCTCCGCGCCGTTGCAATCGCTCACGTGTACGTCCGCGTTCGGTACGGGTTGGCCCTTGTCGAGCGTCGTCACCCAAACGACGCTGTTTTCGCGCCCTTGCTTGAAGTGAACGCCGAGGTTCGTCACGAGCACCGCCGTACGCACGAACATCGGCGCATGCTTGCCGAGCAACGAAGCGCCGAGCGCGGGAGACGAAAGCTCGATGACGTAAAAGCCGGGCTTCGCCACAGGCACGCCGACGACTTCGAACGGACGCAGCGTCTTCGGGTCGGCTTTCGGCAGCGTCAGCGTTTCGACATTCGACTGGCCGGCCAGCAGCGACAGGGAGCGAACGTCGATGTTGGGGTTCTTTCGGTCTTCCTTGTCGTCTTGCTGCTGATCGTCGCGCGGCACGATCACCGGGTGCGGGTTGTGCGCGAGCAGTTGCGGCATCTGCCGATCGATTTCGTTGCGGGTCATCGTGAACCCGTCGAAACGGTCAACGCTGCGCATCCAGCGGCGGATATCCGTGTCGGCTTCCACACGTAGTTCGGTGAATTGCGCACTGCCCGCGTTGAGCCCGGCAATGTGCAAATCCGCTTCGACGTTGCGCAGCGTCACGGGCACGAGCGCCGGCATACCCGGCTCCGCAAAACGCTCGATGATCCCGAACGTACCAGAGGAAAACTTGGCGAGCGGCGGCAACGGCGCGGTGGCCGTCTTCAACGGAAACAAATCGGCGTTCGAGAGAGAACGGCCGCTGACGTCCTTCAGGTTCGACGGCAACACGATCGTCAACTCGGCGCGCTCAGGCAACGGCGCGGCAAATTCGACCGTGGTGGTTTGAGGATCTTTGTCGTCTTCCGAGAACGACGGCTTGATGTCGCCGTTCGGCCCCTTCGCGCGGACTTGCTCGGCGTCGCTACGCGAGATCGGCGCGTTGAAGGTCAATCGAAGCGGGCGCAGCGGCGTGCAAGGCGCCTTCGCGTTCTCGCGCTCGCAACTGAAACTCGCCGCGAACGGGTCGCGCACCGAAAAATTGAAGCGGCGCTCGACATCGTTCGCGATCCCGCTCGGGCTAGCGACGCCTTTGCCGTAGACGAGCTGCGCCTTCGTACCCGAAGGCAACGCTTGTTGACATTGGAGCGTCAGGACGCGCGAAGCTTGCTTTTGCAGATCGAAGCGCTTGAGAAGGGCCTTCCGGGTAGCCGGATCGACGTTCTTGATCGGGATGCGGTTGCCGAGCGCGCTCGATTCGCACCAGACGAAGTCGCGCACGGAGGCATCGGTGGCGGGCCCGTTGAGCCGGACAACGAAGGCTTGGTTTTCCTCGATTTCGCCGCCGTAAGGCTCGATGCTTTGAACGAACGGGCCGCCCGTTTGGAATGTGTAGTGCTTCGGGCCCGTGAGCGCCGTACCGGCCGACGCTTTAAGGCCGTCCTTCAAATCGACTGCGCAAGCGACACCTGGGGGGAGATCCTCGTTGAAATCCCAAGCCCAGGTTTTATCGTCGATCCAGCGCGCCTGCCCGGCGCTGGAGGCGGCGTCGTTGCATTTGACGGCGGCCGGCGCCGGGGAATCGGGGCCGCCGAACGCGACCATCGATTCGTCGAACTTCACGACGACTTGCCGAACCTTGGACACCGTCCCCTGCGGCGATACGCGCGTGATGCGCGCGGCGTCGGCTTGCCACGCGGTGGCGCAGAGCATCCCCAGCGCCGCGACCGTCGCGGCAACCCGTTTGCATTGTCGTTTAATCGTGCCGCGTCGCATGGCGCGCGCTCCCACTTTCGTTGTTATTCGGAATTGGGGGCGATTTTAACTGACTTATACGTCGGCTCCGAGATACAAATGCAAACAGTCGCGCATGTTGAGATTTATCGCGCGGCAAGCCAATAGAGCGCCGCACTCGCCGCGGCCGCGCTCGTCCCGACGATCGCGAGCGCCATCGCCAAACCATCGGCGCCCATGGCGAATCGGTCCGCCAGGAAACCCACGATGAACGGGCCCAACCCTCCGGCGACCGTATTCGTCAAGAACACGAGAATGGCGAGCGCCCGGCCGCGCATGCGGTTCGGCAGCGCCACTTGGATCGGCACCGGGGCCAAGGCCATCACGATGCTCGCGGCGAAGGCGCATAGGCCGTAAGCCACGAGCGCCTCGCTCACGTGCGCCATCAGCGGCGCCGCGAGCGCCGCGGGTATGAGCGCGCAAGCGGCGAACATCGCGATCCGGAGGGCTTTGGAGCGCGCGCCGGCGTCGGTCACGCGCCCGATCAGGAAACTGGCGCTCACGACGCCCGCCATGCCGCCGATCATGTAGGCCGGGCCCGCCATGCGCCCGACCTCACCTGGGGCCAACCCGAACTTGCGGATTAACAGCGTCGGAAACCACGCGGCATGTGAGTAGAACAGCAGGATCAACGCCGTGTAGCCAAGGAAGTACGGCACACAGAAACGATGCTTGACCGTGATTTCGCGCAGGACGTCCTTCATGCTCGGCGTCGCGTCATCCGCGTCGTCCGCACGCAGACCCGCCCCGGCGTCGACATTGCCGCTTGCACGCGCAGGCTCGCCGATCGTCAGCATGATGAGCCCGGCCACCAGCAGCCCCGGCAATCCCACCACGATGAAGGCCAGTTGCCACGGCTCGAGGCCCAACGCCGCGAACGCCGACCCATGCCCTGAGTGCGCCGTCCAGTCGAGCAACGCACCGCCGCCCAGCAAGGCAACGCCGCCGCCGACATACGGCCCGAGCATGAACACGCTCGATGCGCGCGCCACTTTGCGCGGCACGAACAGATCGCTGAAAATCGACAGCGCGGCCGGACTGAGCGCCGCCTCCGAGATCGCGGTGCCGGCGCGCCAAACCAGCAGTTCGCCGAAGCTGTGGGCCGTCCCGCACATCGCGGTGGATACCGCCCATATCGCCACGCACGCGGCGATCAAACGCACGCGATTCGATCGGTCGACGAGCTTCGCGATGAAGACGCCGGCCGTGGCATAGCACAACGTGAACGCAATGCCTTGCAGCATGCCGATCTGCGTGTCCGACAATTGCAGTGTCGCCTTGAGCGGCTGAACCAAGATGCTGACGATCTGCCGGTCGACGTACGAAAGAACGAAACACAGAAAGAAGGTGAATACGATGTAGGCGCTGCGTAGCGCCGTCATCGGCATCGGGGCATTCATCTGAACGTGGGAAAGAACCGGAGCTCGGGCCATGGATTGTCTCCTAGATCGTTATAGGTTGATGCCTTGAATCACGCCCAGCCGGTGTCTCGGGCCAGCAATGCGATGCAGTCGCCGGGTTCGACGCCCGTGAACGATCGAACGCAAACGACCATGCCGTCGGACTCGAATCGAAGCAGGCGCGGCGCCTGCCATGGCGCATAGGGATCGAACAGCCGCCCGGCCGGTTGCCCCGCCTCTACCGCATCGCCGAGCTTGAACATCGGTTCGAATACGCCGTGCTCGGGCGCGAAGAGGTAGTGGCGCGCCCCGTCCACCCGAATGAGGCGTGTGCCGCGGCTGTCGGGCGCCGACGCCGCATCCGTCACGCCGGCCGCGTGCAGCAAGCGGGCGAGGCCATGCTCGACGATCCTCAAACCGTCGACGTTGCATGTGCCGAAGCCGCCGAATTCGCCGCAAACGAACAGCTTGCCGTGACGCTCGACCGCGGCGCCGTAGGTCCGGTCCTCGCCCAGCAAGTCCATCAGCATCGTGTGCGGCGCGCCGAAGGCGTCGATCAAGCGGATGTATTCGTCATGACGACGCGAGTCTTCAGGCAATGCCGCGAGCACCATCGGCATGTGATCGAACGAGGCGCCGCCCGCATGCAGATCGACCACGATGTCCGCCAGCGGGAACAATTCGCTGTCGACGTAATGCGCAATCATTTCGGAGACCGAACCGTTTCGTTTCCCCGGAAAGATGCGGTTGAGGTTGCAGCCGTCGATAGGCGACGTGCGTGCGCCCTTAAGAAACGCCGGAAAATTCAGCGCGGGAATCACGATCAAACGGCCGCGAATCGAGAGACTCGGTAAATCTTGAAGCAGCTTCATCAGCGCAATAGGCCCCTCGAATTCGTCCCCGTGATTGCCGCCGGTCAACAGCACCGTCGGTCCGGGCGAGCCGTTCAGGACAGCAATCGGAATGGGAATGTGCCCGTAGGCGGAACGATCGTGCGAGTACGGCACTCGCAGCGTGCCGGTTCGAAAACCCGGCGAGTCGAAGTCGATCGTGCATTGGATAAGGCTGCGCGGCTGTGCCATTTTGCGTCTCCTTGAAAGCGAACAAGAATGTGCTGTCCGTCGGAAGCGACTATCGGCGACACGGCGCGATATTTCCAATGCCGAAGCAAGCGGCGTGCGATGCCCGATCGGCATCGGCTGAATGCGATGCATGGAGGGCATCGCTCATCGCATCGAAAAGCATTGGACGGCATCGACGCATTGGAAGAAAGTACGGCATGCGCCATCGCCCCGCGCAAGCGGCGGGCACGAGCACGCAACAACGCACAACGCCATAGGAACCTTCCATGTCCATGCGTCCCCATACCTACCGAGTCGGCGCCGCGGAAATGACGCGTGTCACCGAGCAGACGTTCGCGATCGACGCGGCGCGACTCTTCCCCGATCTCGACCCCGCCGTGCTGCACGCCAACG
>DATJJH010000266.1:0-25687 GCA_035492395.1 Trinickia sp.
GCGTGTGCTGACGCGAAGCATGTCGCCCGACTGCAGCATGATGTCCTGCGGGTTCTTTCCTAGCGCCACCATTTGCGTGAGGTCGATCGGGTACGACTTGCCGTTGCGCATGAGCGTCAAATGCGCGCGATCGGCATTCGCTGTGAACCCGCCCGCACGATTGATCGCTTCGGTCAACGTCATCGGAATGTCGTTGATCGCTTCTCCGCCCGGCGCGCGCACTTCGCCGTCGACGTAGACTTGCGCAGCGCGGTACGAGGCGACGCGCACCGTCACTTGCGGTTCGCGGAATTGCTTGGAAAGATCGGCCCGCACTTCGCGCCGCACTTCTTCCACCGTCTTGCCCGCGGCGTGGATCGGATGCGACAGGTACGGGAAATCGACTGTGCCTTGGCTATCGACAACGAAGCCTTGAGTAGGATCCGCCGGCTTGTTCGTTTGCACTTGCTGGCCGAGCGCGGCCGCGAGTTCGGGGTGGTCCCACACGGTAATCTGCAAGACGTCGCCGGGGCCGAGCTTGTACGGGCCCGGTTTGGCGAACAAGTCGAGCTGGTTCGCGATCTGCATCTGGTTCGTGCCGGCCTGCAACTGCTTGATGAGGTTCAGATCGATCGGCTGGATCGGAATCTGTTCCGCCTGTTGCACCGAGCCGTCTGGCGCCGACGAAACGGGCAGCGAAGGGGGCGTCTCCATGTGCTGACCGGGGACGACCGCGCATGCGCCGAGCAGCGTCGAGAGCACGGTCAAGGCTGCCGTGCAAGTTCTCGCGGCGCGTGCCCGCGCACGCGATGCGCCGGGGGTGTCGTCGGTGTTGCCGCTTTCGTTCCGGTCGAGCAATCGTAGTGTGTTTGTCATTGTCGGACTCCGTGCTTCGGTAGGCATTGCTTCAGTACGCATTGGTATGGCGCAGGCCCTTGAAGATCGTCGCGAGGATGATCCGCATGTCGAGCCGGAACGACCAGTTGCGTAGGTAATAAAGATCGTGGGCGACGCGCTGCTCCATCTTTTCCACGCGCTCCGTCTCTCCGCGAAAGCCGTTGACTTGCGCCCAGCCCGTGATGCCCGGCTTGATGCGGTAGCGATGGATGTAGCCCTGAACGATCGGCTGATAAAGGTTGTCGTGCTCGATCGCGTGCGGACGCGGGCCTACGACCGACATCTCGCCGCGCAGCACGTTGATGAACTGCGGAAGTTCGTCCAAGCTCGTGCGCCGCAGGAACGCGCCAACTCGGGTGACGCGCGGATCGCCGCGCTTGGCCTGTTCGATCACGCCGGCTTTCGGCTGATGCACGCGCATGGAGCGGAACTTGTAGATCGTGAAGACCCGGCCGTCCACGCCCTTGCGGCGTTGCTTGAAGAACACCGGGCCTTCGGAACTGAGCTTGACGGCGATGGCGATCGCGATCATCACCGGCGCCAGCGCCAGCAGCGCGGCGGCTGCGAACAACCGGTCGAACAGATCCTTTTTGATCAGTGCGCTCGGGGGCACCGGCGAGGCGATCAGGTTGATCGTCGGCAGCCCGAGCAGGTTCGTCACGCTGCCTTCGAACAGAGAAAGCGTGCGCACGTCGGGCATGAATCGAATGTTGACCAGGTCGTTTCTGAACTCGTTGAACAGCGTCATGATGGCCGATTCCTCGCTCAGCGGCAGCGCGAGCCACACTTCGTCGAGTTCGTGTTCGCGCACGAACGCGGCGAACGCCTCATGGTCTTCGAACACCGGAATTTCCGGATGCGCGATCGGTGCGCCACCGGCCTTCGTGTTGTAAATTGCCGAAGCGCGAAAGCCTGTCGTCGGCGATGTTTCAATCTTGCGGATCAATTCATCGCAGTGGCCGCCGCAGCCGGCGATCGCCACCTGGTGAAGGTTGATGCCCGCGGTGCGCATGCGACCCAAGAGCGCATGCATCCAGATCCGGCCCGCGATCATCGCCGCGCCTGAAAGCATCGTCCAGTAGCCGAACCACAGGCGCGAGACGAGATTGACCATGTGCAGCGAAAACATCAGCGCCATCGCGCCCACCTGCACGACGGCCCAGGCGAGGGCGAGTTGCCTGACGAGCGCCATCTTGGAGCGTCCGCGCCACGATTCGTACACCCCGAACGACGGAAACACGAGCAGCGACAACGTAGCCGAGAAAGCGACGAACGCCCAATATAGCCGGCCGTCGGCCACGTCTTCGAACCGCAATTGCGATGCGATGAGGGCCCCGAGCGCGATGATGCCGACGTCGTATACGCGCGCCCATAGATCTTGTAGTCCTCGCATTTCTTCACTCCCAATCGTTGTTCGTTCGTCCGCAACGCGCAGGCGGCGCCGCGAACGGCATCTCGCACGCGCGAGGCGGCTCGCGCAGCGACGAGGTCATCGACGACGCGAAGGGTAATAAAGCTGCATACGTTCTCTTCCCGAGCAGTCAAGCGTTTCGCCTGCAGCCGGGCGCATCCGATCGGATGCGCGGCGCTACTGGCTCAATGCGTGTTTGCGATACACGGTGGGCGACACGCCGTACCGCTTGCGGAACAATCGGCCGAGGCGATCGCCGTTGCCCATGCCGCAGCGTCGCGCAATCTTGTCGACGGGCAGCTTGGTGCCCACGAGCATGGCGCAGATCGCTTCGAACCTGAGCTGCATCAAATATTCGAGCGGCGTGACGCCGAACTCGCTCTTGAAACGGCGCAAATAGTTGCGTACGCTCATCGCGGCCACTGCCGCGGCATCCGATACGGAGATATCGCTGCCGAAGTTCTCGCGCATCCAACGCGTCGATTCGTGAATCTTGTCGACGGTCGTATTCAGGCTCGTCGTTTCGACACGCGTCTTGACGACTTCGCCCACGGAGGGCGGCAAGCTGCTCGCAATCCTGAGCGACATGTCCTCGCCGTGATCGGATGCGATCTGGGTCAGCGCCATTTGCGCGGCCTTTTGATTGAGCGCCCAGGCCGGCATCGAGCCGGAGCCGATCCAAAAGACGGGCACGCTCGGGCGTGTGCGCACGCCGACATCCACGCCGAACGGCGAGGCATGTCGGTTCGCGCCGGCGTGTCCAGGGGCGCCCGAGCCCGAGAGCCAGCGCGCGAGCTGGACGTCGAAGCCCGATGTCACACGCACGTCGTTGCTCGCGACGTATAACGCATGAAAGTCGCCTACCGAATACGCGTCGAGCCGTTGCGTCATGACGGCGATGGACGACGAACTCGTGACCGGACCGCCGAGCTTGGAGAGCAGCGACACCCGATAAGGGGGCTGGTCGCTCGAGAAGCGCATGAGTGCGTTGGCCAATTGAAAGACCTCGCTGATCACGCCTGTCGTGAACAGGCAGTGACCGTCGAAGATGAGGATCCCGATATGGCGCGCGTCGGCGAGCGAGGTCATCTCCCGTCGCATGACGTGCGGTGTGGCAAAAACAGTGGCGTGATCCACGAAGCTTTCCTCCGCATGGTGAACACATTGAGTGTTGCGGTGCATCATCGTAATCATCATGATGCCATGTCGATTTTCGTAGAAAAAGCTGGCGTAAATCGCCGTGTATTTGGCGCGACACGTCGTCTCATCGAAAGATATTCGCTGAAGTATTTTTTATATTTTTGTTATAAAAATTTACAAACGGATATTTTTTTCGTGCACCCCCTTGCGGCAGTAAGGGGCAGAGCTGGAGGCCTTGCGCCAGCGGGGTCGGTAAAAAATATCGACTATTAATCAGAAATATTGCCGATCCGCATAATTGCATCCGGCTGCCATTTACCGATGTTAAGCGTTAGGCCGTTCGTAATGTTTGTGCTGTTTCAACGAAATCCGCCAACACCTCGGGCTTTTGCGACCTTCCGGATTTCGCCTTCGGTTGTGTCGCTATGCTTCACAGCAACATGAACCGAAGCGGCCGGTGGCGGACTCGTTTTTGCGCTTCTTGCCGCTCTTCATGGTTTCGGACCCACTAGGAGAACAAGCAGATGAGTACTCCTGTTGAAACGAGGGAGCGACCGCGCGCGGTCGGAGTTGCGACGCACCTGCGTGCGCCGCATACGTTGGCGCCGCAGTCGGCGCTGCGCACGCGGGCCGTCGTGCTCGCGGGCGGCTCGGGTACGCGGCTATGGCCGCTCTCGCGCAAGCATTTCCCCAAGCAACTCGTCGATGTGCTGGGAGCGGGGTCGCTGCTGCAGATGACGGTCCGGCGGCTGCAGCGGCTGGCCGACGTCGAGCTCGATATCGACGCTACGCCGATCATCGTCTGCGGCTCCGAGCATCGGGCGATCAGTGCGCAGCAGCTCGAGCAGCTCGGCATCGGTGGACGCTTCATCATCGAACCGAGCGGACGCAATACGGCTCCGGCGCTGTCGCTCGCTGCGATGCATGCGCTGGAGGACGGCGGCGACGCCGTCCTCGTCGTGATGCCGGCCGATCATATGATCGGCGACGTGGCGGCGTTTCAGCGCGCCGTGGCGGTCGCCACGCGCCACGCCGAGCGCGGTGCGATCGTCACGCTCGGGATTCGGCCCACGCGCGCCGAAACGGGCTACGGCTATATCGAGCCGGGCGACGATGTCGACGGCACCGCACGCAAAATCTCGCGCTTCGTGGAAAAACCGCCGCTCGAAGTGGCCCGGTCCTACTTGGCATCGGGCAAATACTTCTGGAACAGCGGTATTTTCGTGCTGCGTGCAAGCGTGTGGCTCTCGACCTTGCAGCAGATGCAACCCGATACGTATACGGCCTGCGCCGCCGCGTACGAAGCGGGTCAGGATAGCGCAACGGGCTTTACGCCGCACGAAAACATGTTCGCGAACGTGCCGTCCGATTCCATCGACTACGCCGTGATGGAGAATCTCGCACGCGGCGGAGACGTCGAAGGCGTAGTCGTGCCGCTCGATGCGGCGTGGTCGGATCTCGGTTCGTGGGACTCGGTCTGGGATGCGCTCGGCAAGGATGCGAACGGCAACGTGGCTTCGGGCCGCGTGCTGATGGAAGATGCGAGCACGTGCTACGTGCGCGCCGAAAGCCGGCTCGTGACGTGCGTCGGCGTGTCCGACCTCGTGGTGGTCGAAACGGCCGATGCGGTGCTCGTCGTCGATCGCTCGCGCGTGCAAGACGTCAAGCGCATCGTCGGACGCATCGCCGATCAGCAAGGCCCCGAAGTGGACGCACACCGCAAGGTGCAGCGTCCATGGGGCTGCTACGACTCGATCGACAAGGGCGAGCGCTTCCAGGTCAAGCACATCGTGGTGGATGCAGGCGCGCAGCTGTCGCTTCAGCTTCACCACCATCGCGCCGAGCATTGGATCGTCGTTCGCGGGACGGCGCTCGTCACGCGCGGCGAAGAGCAGTTCCTGCTCGGAGAAAATCAATCGACGTACATTCCGCTCGGCGTCAAGCATCGGCTCGAAAACCCGGGAAAGGTACCGCTCGAACTGATCGAAGTTCAGTCGGGCGCCTACTTGGGCGAGGACGACATCGTCCGCTTCGAGGATGTCTACGGACGCGCGAACTGAAGCGCGCGGCCGCGCGCGATGTCTTGCGGGCGGCCGCGGCGCGTTTTCCGGCGGAGCATACATGGCAACCGTTTTTGATCTCGATCCATGAACGTTTATGACGCTGCGCTGGAGCATGTCCGAAATTCGATCGGGACCGCGGAAGTGTTGGGACTGAAGTCCTGCGCCATCCTCGTTTCCGATCTAAAGCTGCTGCTCGAGATGCTGGAAGAGGCGATCCGCGAACAGCAGAGCAGTACGCAACAGAAAGCGCAATGAAGACGGACGCGATCCACACAACGCTACCTTTTCGAGGACCACGCCAGTGAACGACTTGGCTCTCAACTCTCTCTACGTGCAGACAGGCGGCGAACGTGGCCAACTGTCGGGGCGCGACATGCTCAAGCTGTTGCGCGATCACATCTTCGAGGTGCTCGGCGTAGCGCTGGCCGTGACCGCGCTCGCGCTGGCGTACGTGTTCCTCGCCACGCCGATCTACGAGGCGGACGTGGTTATGCGCGTGGACCCGCCCGAGCCCAACGCGCTCGGCATTTCTTCGTCCCAGGGGCCGCAGTACGCGCCGCCTACGCCGTCGCCGTCGACGGAAATGGCCGTGATGCAGAGCCGGGCAGTCTTGGAGCCGATCATCAACCGCTTTCGGTTCGACGTCACGATCAAACCGAAGACACTCCCGCTCATCGGCAACCTCGCGCAGAAGTTCGCCAAGCCCGGACAGCCGTCGAGCGCCTGGTTCGGCATGAGTTCGTACGCCTGGGGCGGCGAGCAGATGCACATCAGCCAGCTCGATGTGCCGCCTACGTTGGAGGAGCGCAAGCTGAAGCTGAAGGCGCTCGAAGGCGAGCGCTACGAGTTGCGCGGCCCGAGCGGCGAATCGATCCTGACCGGCAAGGTGGGCGAGGTGGCGCATTCGAGCAATGGCGTGACGATGCTCGTGACCCAGCTCGCGGCGCGGCCCGGGACGGAGTTCGAGGTCAAGCATTGGGCCATGCTCGATGCGATCAAGCGCTTTAGCGACGATTTGAAGGTGAGCGACAAGGTCAAGGATACGGGCCTCGTCGACATTACGTATTCCGATTCGTCGCCGGAAAAAGCAGCCGAAGTGGCCAACGCGATCTCGCAGCAGTACATGACGACGTCCGTGGCGGCCAAGCAGCAAAACGACAATGCGACGCTCGCGTTCATCAACAAGGAACTGCCGCGTCTGCACACCGAACTCGAGAAGGCAGAGCAAGCGCTGTCGAGCTATCAAACGACGGCTCAATCGATGCAGCCGACGAGCGAAGCTCAAGCGTATCTGCAAGGCGGAATCGACTTCGATCGCCGCATCGCCGATCTGCAGATCCAGCGCACGCAATTGCTCGATCGCTACACGCCCGACAGCCGGTGGGTGCGCAATATCGACGATCAGCTGCGTCAGTTGCAAGCGCAGAAGGGCGAGTTCAATTCGCGCTTCAACGCAATGCCGGCATCGGAGCGCAAGAACGTCGACTTGACGCGCGATGCGAAGGTGGCCGAGCAGGTTTATCTCGGCATGATGCAAAAGGCCGAAGAATTGTCGGTTCGTCGCGCGAGCACGACGGGCGGCGCGCACATCCTCGATGCGGCGGTGGTGCCGTTCCGTCCGGTCAAGCCTGAACCGTTGCTGATCCTGCCGGGCGGCGCCTTCCTCGGTCTGTTGCTCGGCGTGGGCTCGGTATTCGTGCGCCGCCACGTGCTGATGGGTGTGACCGATCCGCTGTTCGTCGAAGCGCGTCTTGGCGTGCCGTTGATGGGCGAGGTGCTCTACAGCCAGCAGCAAGCGCGTCTGAATCAAGAAATCGGGGCGCTGCAGCGCCGCTCGCTGGCCTCGCGCAGCTCCACGCCGGGGTTGCCGGCTCGTCCGCAAAGCGCGGTCGCGGTGGACGGTCGCGTGGCCGCCACGGGCGGCGGCGTGTCGAAGGTGCTCGCGGATCGCTACCCTGACGATCCGTCGATCGAGGCATTGCGCAGCGTACGCACCGCGTTGTCGCTCGACCTGGCCCATGCGCCCAACAACATCGTCATGATGGCGGGCCCGACGCCGGCTGCGGGCAAGAGCTTCGTC
Source organism: Trinickia sp. (assembly GCA_035492395.1). Classification (GTDB taxonomy): domain Bacteria; phylum Pseudomonadota; class Gammaproteobacteria; order Burkholderiales; family Burkholderiaceae; genus Trinickia. The sequence continues at coordinate 7,571 of DATJJH010000266.1, forward strand.
GCGGCCAACATGGCGGTGTTGCATGCAGAGGTCGGCTCACGCGTTCTGCTGATCGACGCCGACATGCGCAATGGACACCTCGCCTATTTCTTCGGCCAGCCGAACCGCGGCGGATTGGCGGAAGTGCTCAAGGGCGCGATGCAGCCGCACGAAGCGCTGCGCCGTACGAGCGTGGAAGGGCTGACGCTGCTCTCGTGCGGCAGCCGCATCACGAACCCGGCGGCGATGCTCATGCGTCACAACTTCCGTGAGCTGCTGCAGCGGTTCTCGCACGAGTACGACCTCGTCATCGTCGATACTCCGCCGTTCCTAGTCGTGACCGACGCCGCGATCATCGCGGGCGATGCGGGTGCGACGGTGCTCGTGCTGCGCTCGGGCATGCAAAGCGAAGAAGAGATTGCCGAAACGGTGCGCAAGCTCGAGCGATCCGAAGCGCGCGTCACGGGCGCGGTGTTCAACGCGATCCCGCTTTCGCGAAGCCATCGCTACTACGGGTACTACGGATCGGGCGACGATATGGAGCCGATGTTCGACGCGACAGCCTGACCGAGAGAGGCCGCGTGCGTGCGCGGCCGCGTCGTTTCGTTTATTCGGGAGAACTATGCATCTCGTGGTCAATGGTAAGTTCACGGCGCAGCGCCTGACCGGTGTCCAGCGCGTGGCTTACGAACTGATGCGCGCCGTCCGGTCAGCCCACGCAGCAGGGGACGATATCGAAATAGCGGTACCCGGCAACGCGGTCGAGTCGGCCTCGCCGATCGATCGGCAACGGCAAGTGCCTTGGCTCAAGGGCGATTTGTGGGAGCAGATCGCCTTGCCGCTCGCCACGCGCGGCGAGCTGCTGCTCAGCCTGTGCAACAGCGGCCCCATCTTCAAGCGACGTCATGTCGTGATGGTTCACGACATGGCGGTCTACGACACGCCCCACACATTCTCTTGGCTGTTTCGCACCTGGTATCGCGTCAAGTTCACGATGCTTATCCGGCGCGCGCCGATCTTGTTGACCGTATCGGCGTTTTCGAAGGCGCGCATTTGCGCCCTGCTCGGGGCCGAGGAGTCGCGGGTGCGCGTCGTGCGGCCGGGCGCCGATCATTTCCGCCGTATTCCGTCGGACCGGTCGATCGTCGAGCGGTTGTCGCTGACGAACGTCAAGTACTGCGTGATCGTCGGCAGTCTGGACCCGCGCAAGAACTTGCAGCGTGTGCTCGAGGCGGTGGCGCAACTCGGGCATTTGCGCGAGGTGAAGTTCGTCGTCGTCGGCGGTGCGAACGCCCGGGTATTCGCTCGCGGCGCGGCGTCTCGAACAGCCGGGGACGAGTCGACGAACGAGACCAACCCGCAGATCGTGCGCGCCGGGTATGTGTCGGATGCCGAACTGAAGGCGCTCTACGAGCACGCCGCTTGCCTCGCGTTTCCTTCGTTGTACGAAGGATTCGGGCTGCCGCCGCTCGAAGCGATGTTCTGCGGTTGTCCCGCGATCGTCTCGACGCACCCGGCGGTAGCCGAGGCGTGCGGCGAGGCGGCCATGTACTGCGACGCGCGCTCGGTCGACGACATCGCGCAGAAGATCGAGCAGATGCTGACCGACGATGTGCTCCGCGCGCAGTACAAAGAGAAAGGTCTGCGGCACGCGCATGGGTATGGTTGGGACCGGGCTGCACGCGAATTGATGAAGATTTTGAGAGGGGAGACGTATGAAACGGAACCTGCGATTGCGGTTCGTTCGACCGCATAGCGTTTTCGCGCAAGAGGGGCTCGACGCATGACGGATCGCTTCGAATTTTCCGAACGGCGTCGCGCCATGCTGGCCGCGATCGCCGCTGCCGGCGTGAGTTCGAGTGTCGGCGCCTCGGTCGCGCAAGCCGCGCGCAAGGTGAGCGCATCGGGCGGCTCGGGCGGCGAAAGGCGGATGACGCAACTGATCGGCGCCAACGGTTGGCCTGTGACGCCGGCGAACATCGCCATGTGGAAACAGATGGGCATCACGTGGGGCCGCGATTCGGTCGGCCCCGGACAGCGCCACTCGCCCGACGAGCCGGTCCGGGTAGACAAGACAGGCGCCGCGTTCGACCATGACTTGGCGCCCGCCATTTTGGCGAACAATCAGAACGGTATTCACTCGTTGCTGCTGCTCGGCTATACGCCCAAGTGGAATGCGACCGTCGACGGCGATTCGCGTTCGGCGCCGAAGGACGACACGGTGTGGCAACGGTATGTCGAGGCGGTCGTACGCACCTACGTCGCGCCGCCATACAACGTCCGTCATTTCCAGATTTGGAACGAGGCGGCGGGCCGCTTGACTGGGGGCTCCCCGCAAGCGACGTTTTGGCATGGTCAAAACTACAACGTCCACCGCGAGCAGGCACGACCCTACGACCGGGCCATGCAGGACTACGTCGAGCTCGTCCATGTACCCGCGGCACGCATCGTGCGCAAATATGGGGGCTATGTGGTGTACGGAGGCTGGCCCGATCAGGGCGGAATCGAGACCTTCATGAAATGGCTCGAATATCGCAGCCCCGTCGTCAACGCAAGGATGATCGATTGGGTCGATTACCTCGATACGCACTACCTCGGTGTCGACGCGTTGACGCCGCTTTACCAGCGCTATGTGGCGACTGGCGCTGCGCGCGGGATTTGGCAGACGGAGATCGGCGATCGATACATGACCGATCCGCACTATCTGCCGATGTATTTCTTCAAGTTTGCGACGTGGGCGCTGGCGCACGGATGGGACGATCCGAATAAGTACGTGTCGATGGTCTATCACTGGGACGGGGTGGAGCCGTACCGCCTGACCCATCGCGGCAACCCCCGCACGTACAACGTCTCGGGCAAGTCGCTCATCGTCCTAAACAAGACGGTGGGCGGGTCGCTGTCGCGTTTCGACGGGCCATTGGCTTTTGGTCCGAACGCGTCCGGTTTGGCATTGCGTTCGGGCTCGGATCTTGTTCTGCAAGTGCGGGCAAGTCCGGGGCCACGGACAGTGACGGTCAGCGGTTTAACCGGTGTACAGCCGGAACGCTTGGGTGTGGCGATGATCGATGCGTTGACGGGCGAGAGCGCCGATGCAAGCGCGATCGCGGCTCGCTCGAGCCCGGATGGGCTCTCGATCGCCTTTCGCGTTCCGGAAGCGGTCAATGGTGGAGGGCGCGGCGCGCCTATGCATCTCGCGTATCTCGTCGTCTCGCAGCGTGCCTGAGCAAGGTGAGTCGAGCGTGGCTGATGCAATGCGGGCAGTACGGGCCGACTATAACGGAGGAGCGACGTGAACGAAGTCGAAGTACGACAGCGCCCCGGCGGTTTCGCCGCGGGCCACGCTCCGAGCGCCCGCGGCGAGCGCGGCGGGGCGACACGCGCGGCAAAGGCCGCACAGCCGGGCGCGGACACGAGCGGGGCTCACGCGCCGGCCGCTGACCATACGGCGTTGCATGGCGTGCTCAAAGCAATGTGGCATGGCGCCAAACGGCTCTTGCCCGACTATGCTTTCATGCTCATTCAGCACCGGAGGCTGATTGGGCGCTGGCCGAATATGCGGCGTCCGAAGGCATTCAACGAGTCGATTTTGCTTCGATGTCTGCATCCGGATATGCGATGGGTCGAGCTGACCGATAAACTGGCTGTACGCGACTACGTGCGGGAAAAGGTGGGCGAGGCGCATTTGATTCCACTGATTGCCGCGCCGGATCGATTCACTCGCGATGTTTTCGACGCACTGCCTGCGGCTTTTGTCATGAAGGCCAATCATGGCTGCGCGTACGTCAAGGTCGTGCACGATAAGTCGACCACGACGTTCGAGGAATTGAGCCAGCTCGCTAAGCATTGGTTGTCGATCGATTTTTCTCGATCGTCGCGTGAGCGGCACTATCGCTACATCAAGCCTCGAATTTATTTTGAAAAGCTTTTGTTCGACGAAAGCACGGGCAGGATACCGTCGGACATCAAGCTGCATATCTTCGGCGGCCGCCCCGAGGGCCCGCGCATCCATACGATGGTGGTCACCGATCGCTTCGGCGACTGCCGCGGCGATCTGTACGACGAGCAGTGGCGTCGAAAGAACGTGACGTTCGGACCATATTTGCCGAGCGAAGCGACCGTGCCGCGGCCGGAAAACTGGGCGGAAATCGAACGCGTCGCGCTGCGGCTCGCCGAGGATTTCGGCTACGTTCGCGTGGACTTGTATTCGATCGGCAAAGAGGTGTATTTCGGCGAACTCACGTTTACGCCCGGTGCGGGAATGTTGCGCTTCACGCCCGACAGCCACGACTACGAATGGGGGCGAATGTTGAAAGAGTCGATGGAAGGCTTTGAGCGGATGCGTAGGGCGGGATTGTAGCGGCTGATTTGCGGTGACCGTCGATCGGCGGCGCTGTCGCCGCGTTCCCCGCGCGTATCGAGGTAAACCGCCAATGCCTCGTATTTTGACGACGGCCGAAAAATCGGCTCGAAATTGCCTGGTTAATCTCGCCTAGGCATGTCGCGAGATATTGCCGGTATCAAAAGGACTGGTTCATCGGGGCTTTAGATGGCGAGCCGGTCCTTTGTAGCGATTGCGTTGGAAAGCAAACGATTAATTAATCAACGTAACGGAGTCATACAATGCCACTTTTAGTCTATTTTGTCGCAGCCGTGTTGGGGGTCGGCGCGTTGACCGCTTCATTGTCGAGCGGTTCGGTCGCGCCCGCGCACTTCATGTGTATCGCGCATTGAGGTAGGAAGCGGCGGCGCACGTTATGCGCGCCGCCGCCGATCGTCGACGGAAAGTCGTTGCAGGGTTATTGCGCGGCTTGCCAGCTCAACACCGGATGTGTCGCGCCGGTCGGCATGGACCACGCACCGCCGGGGCCGAAATTCCACGAGGCGAAGCTTGCCGGATTGCTCATCTGCGCCGTGGTCAAGCCATTCTGCGAGGGCAGGCCGTTGCCGCCGTTCGTTTGCCCCGTGGTTTCAACATCCCAATACACCGATTTGATCGTGCCGGTATTGATATAAGCCACTCCGGCAGGCGACCACATGTTCACGTTGCCGACGTCGAACGATTCGTCGATCGTGCCTTCGTTGGAGTAAACGAGCCCGCCGCCGCCCATGCCGCCCTTGACCATTCCCGTTGAATAGGACTGCGAAATGAAGCCCGTGTTGTCGCCGACGAGACCGCCGGGCGCGACATGCAGCGGACCGGTGACGTCGCCGGTGGCATATGACTGGACGATACTGCCCGTGTTCTTACCCACTAGGCCGCCTGCCAAACCCTGGGTATCCGACGTGGCGCTGCTCCACGAGCGTGTGATGATGCCGTCGTTTTGACCGACCAGGCCGCCCGTGGTCGTCGAATCCTCGTTGGTGGCATAAAGGATGCCGCTCGAATAGCTGTTTGTCACAAGCCCCTTGTTGTCGCCGACGAGAATGCCCGCGGGGGCATCGTCGTAGCCCACGTTGCTGTTGGTGACGCCTACGTTGCGTACGACGCCCGCTTGGCCCACGACGCCGAACAAGCCCGTGGGCTGCCAGAACGCTTGCTGCTGCGGCGATATCTTGTCGATCGTATGGCCCATGCCGTCGAACTGGCCTGTGAATGCGGTGGTGGTATCGCCAAGCGGCGTGAAGTCCGCTCCCGACGCTTCGATGTCTTTGCCGAGCGCATAGGCGCCCGCCAAATCGAGCGAAACGTTTTGCAGATCGGCCAGCGAATCGACGAGCTTGTAGGCGGTGATCTGCGACAGCAATCCGCTATAAGGCGCCGCGACCCAACCCGGATTCGAGAGCAACGTGCCGGGCGAGTACGTTCCGTTCATGTCGTACAGCGCGCTGACGATACCCATGCTGCCCGACCAATCGATCGTGCCTTGATTGAGTACGCTGCCGCCGTTGTCGATTCCCGATGCGTCGGCGCGCAGTGTCAGATTGCCGTTGCCCCGGTTCTGGATCGTCGCGCCTTGATCGATGATGACGTTGTGCTGCGCGCCGAGGGTGAGCGAAGCCGAACCCTGCCAACGCAGGTCGGCTCCGATTTCGAGGTCGCCCGCATCGCCCGACGCGCCCGTCGTCGCGACGTTGACCGACGTACCGGCGCCGAGGCTGCGCGAAAGGACGGTCGCCGCTTCGGAATCGACCGTGAAAGAAGGGGTAGTGAGGTTCCATTGCCCCGCGGTTACCGTCGGCGTATTGCAATCGCACAGCGATAGCGTTTGCGCCGACGAATCGACGACGCCTCCTTTGCCATTCGCATCGACCGCACCGACGGCGCCGCCGATGACCACGTTGCCGCGATCGGCGACGAGCCACACGTGGCCGTCGCGTGTCGTGGTGCCGGTCGCGCGGATCGCGCTATGCGTGCCCGCGAGGGCGAAGACGTTGCCGTCAGCGGCCTGCAGATTGACTTGAGCGGCCGAGATTGCGCCGGTATCGAATACGGTGCCGCCGCTGCCCGACTGCACGAAAACTTGCTTGCCGCTGGATGAGTCTTGCAACAGAATCTGTTGTCCGGCGGCAAGCTCCGCGGTGCCCTTTGGTGCACTGATCGAGCCCATATTCGCGGCTTCATTGCGCGAAATGAGAATGACATCCCCACCGCTTGAACCGATCTTGCCGAAGTTGACGACGCGGGCATTAGAATTGCCCGCGAAGATGAGGGCGCCGCCTTGCATGAACGCCGAATTCGGGGTGTCGAGCGTCGATGCGACGAATCTGCCGCCTGTCGAGACGACGCCGCTCGAGCCGACCACGACACCTTGAGGATTGATCAGATAGACGCTGCCCGTGGCCGATAGTGTGCCGTACAGATTCGATGCGCTCGTGCCCGTGACGCGATTGAGCGTGGCGCCCGTGCCGTTATTGAAGACGACGTGATTGCTGCTGCCGATCGAGAAGCTCGTCCAATCGACGACCCCTCGGTTCGACGTTTGGTCGATGGTCACGGTTGCGCCTGTCGTCGCGATGGATCCCGCGCCCGCAACGAAGGCGCCGCCGGTGGGCAAGGGGCCTGCATAGGCCGCGGGAACGCACAGCGCAAGGGCGGAAAGAATCGAAAGTGAAATGGGCCTGAGCATGAGGCGCGGGCTGCGCATTGCGACAGGCCCGCGTGAGCGCGCGATAAACATCGTGTGATTCATCGATAACCCCGAGGGTGAATTGGCCGCGCTATTTTCGCTGCTCCCCTTTTGTGCAATCGAGCGGGAACTGTCAACCTATTCGGTCAAGACCTCGGGATTTTCAGCCCGCTTCGTACCGCACCTTTTTTTGTCGTTTATTCTGCAGTGCAACACAAGAGGGGCTGCGATTTATCCGCTTGGGCGAGGATAGCGAGCGCGGCGACGCGGAGACTGCCGACGAATAATGATCCTTTAGTTATCGATTGCCAAGAGGAGTAGCTTCAGATGATGAAGGCCGTAACGATCGCGATCTGCACCTACAATTACGAGCGGTATCTGGCCGATGCCATTGATTCAGCCCTGGCGCAGGATTACCCCGCGACCCGGGTGCTCGTCGTTGACGACGGTTCCACCGACCGCTCGCGTGCGATCATCGAAGGGTACGGCTCCCGTATTCGCGCCGTGTTCAAACCGAACGGCGGACAAGTGTCGGCGTACAACCGTGCACTGGAAGAGGTTGACACCGAGTACCTGATCTTGCTCGACGCCGACGATTTGTTGTATCCCGCTGCCGTGACCGAAGTCATGCGGTGCTTCTCGTCGGGGGACTACGCCAAGGTGCAATTCCGGCTCGACGTCATTTCCCAAGACGGCGAGGGCATGGGCGTCACCGTGCCGCATTCGGACGCGCCGAAGGATTGCGGTAGCCTGCTGCGCGCGGGTTGGTTGTATCCTTCGCCGCCCGCATCGGGCAATGCGTACAAGAAGAGCGCGCTGTGCAAGATCTTCCCGATGCCCGAAACCACCGAAGGCCGCTACGGCGCGGATTTTTTCGCGATTTATGGCGTAGCGCTCGTCGGTCAAGTTGCCTCTATTTCGTTTCCTCTCGGCGCATATCGAGTACATAATTCCGCGCCCGAGGATGTGTCCTTCGCCAATTCGGAAAAAAGTAACAAGGCGCCCAAGGCCTACACGGCGCGCTGGAATATCTTGCGGCATGTGGCGAACAATCGACTCAACGTCGAGTTGCCGCCGTCATTTCATGATTTTTCGCACGAGAAAGCTATTTTTTGCAGCGAGGTTTATGGCGCGCCGCTTTCCGATCGGTGGCGCTGGTTCGTGTTCGAGTCGCGCGACTACTTGCACTCCATCCTCGCCAATCCGTTTTGGGGACCGGTGAAAAAAATCGGCACGCTAGGCCTCTCGTGCCTCTGCCTCGTCCCGTACGCGCCGCTGTCGAACTATGTGGTGCGCTTCATCTCCAATCCGTTAGCACGCAGAGGCAGCGCCGCGCCCTGACGCCGGCGTCGCAGGGCCTTTCCGCGTACGCGTCGCTTCAAGGGCGGCGGACTATGAACTATTGCTATGGACAAAAAAGAGAACACGCGCGTACTCGTTTTCGTGTACGGCGGTTACATCATGAGGTACTTGTACCTCTTGGTGGTCATCCCGTTTTATGGGCGAGTGCTCGGCGTGACCGAGTACGGCCGCGTGCTCGCGGCCATGTCGTTGATGAACGTCATCTGGATGCTCGTAAGCTTCGGCTTCACGTTCGTCGGCATGCGCGAGGTGTCCAGAGCGCATGAACGGCGCGAGTACAACGAGATCTTTTCGCTGCACTTGAGTGCGCGCTTGATGATGGGCACGATCGGCGGCATTGTCGGGCTCACGGCTACGTTCTGTTCGCCGGTGCTGTCGCAGCGTCCGCTCATCGGTGTGCTCGCGATGCTGCTCGGCATTCTCAACGGATGGAATTTGAGCTGGCTGTTCCAAGGCCGCCATCAATTCCGCACGCCGATCATTCTCGAGGTGGTGGGCTTCGCGATGAGTCTCGTGCTGGTGCTCTCGCTCGTGCGAGGCCCCGCCGATTCGACCTGGGTGCTCGCGAGCCTGCTGATGGCTTGCGTTTGCTCCACGTCCATCGCCTATTGGCTGACATTGAGGGATGTCGGCCGGCCGCGGCTCGACTGGCGCGGCGTGCCCGGGCTCATGCGCGATTCGACGATGCTGTTCTTGTACTCGACCGGTTCGGTCGTGCTGACGTCGGCGTCGACGTACCTGCTCACGCTGCTGTCCACGCCGACGCAAGTCGGCTACTACGGCGCGGCCGAGCGGTTCGCGACGATCGGCCTGAGTCTCATGGGGCCGGCCGCGCAGGTGTTCATTCCGACGATCTCTCGGCAAATCGCCCAGAACGACCACCAAGGCGCGCGTGCGACGTCGCGCCGGGGCGCCGCATTGCTGTTCAGCTATGGCTTTCTTGCGCTGGGCGGCGCGCTTATCCTCTCGCCGCTGATTCTCCCGCTGATCTTGGGGGCGGCCTTCACGCCCAGTGCGCACGTGCTCCAGCGTTTCGCCTTCATGTTTCCGTTCTCGGCGTTCAATCAGTTCGTGGGCTTCTACGTGTTTCTGCCGCGTAAGAAGGATCGATTGATGGCCGTGGCGGGGTTGATGTCGGCTGGCGCCAACCTCACGTCCGCGCTGCTGCTTGCGCCGCACTTCGGCGCGATCGGCATGGCGACGGCGCGCGTGATCGGCGAGGGCACGCTATCGACGACGCTGCTGGTTTTCGCCTGGCGCACGGGCTTGCTCGGCGCAATCTTCGGGCGCCCGGTGGCCAGCGAAGACGTCACGCGGCAATCTTCGCAACAGGCGCCCAACCGAGCCGCCACGACAATTGACGCGTCGCCCGCACCAGCCGCCGCGCAGGCATCCCCTCAAAGCCACTCTCAAAGCTTCCAGTCGATCCGATGAGCGCGAGCACGAGGCGAACCGCGCCCGTGTGATCGAACACGGGCGCCGCCAGTGCGTCGATACCCGGAATCGGCGCACCGAGCGCGGCATCGATCCGTTCGCGGCGAATGCGCTCGAGCAGCAATCGATCAGGACTCCCAAGCATGTCCGCCGGCGGCTTTTTCGTTCGCTGCGCATCGACGGCCGAGCCCGGCGCCGAACCTGCAAGACGCAGCGCTTCGAGGGCGAGCATGTCGCGCAGCGGTTCTTCGCCGAGATAGGCGGCGAATACGCGCCCGATCGCCGTGTGCAGCAGCGACAGAACGGTCCCCACGCGCAAGCTGACATGGACCGGCTGCGTGGACTCCGCGAGGCGGATGACGGTGGGCCCGAGCGGGCCGAGCACCGCGGCGGCCACCGTCAAGCCGGTTTCGGACGCCAGCCGTGCGATTTCATGATCGGCGTCGCGCTCGGGCGCTTGCCGCTGCAACGCCATCAATCCCAACTGCAGACCCAGCGGGCCCGTATTGAACGCGCCGGCTTCGTCGCGCGCGAGCAGGCCGATGGCGACGAGGCTGACTAGATGAGGAAACGCCTTGGCGGCCGGCATGTTCGCGCAAGCCGCTAGATCGCGCAGAATCAATGGGCGGCCCGCGCGCACTAGCCCATTGAGCAGCTCGCCGGTCGTATCGAGCGTTCGAATGCCGCGTTGCCCCGTATCCTCTGCGCCTGGCTCGACATCCCATTCGCGGCTGCATTCAACGCGGCTTTCATACGCAGCCGAACCGAGCCTTTCGGCGATGCGCGTTGCCGACGAACGAAGCGCCTGGGCAACCGGGCCGTCCCATGCGACATCGATCGTGCTCGACGGCCCGATCGCCGTGAGCGTCAATTGCAATGCGCCCGCCGCGTCCAGCACAGGTACGCTCATGCTGCTGATCGCGGGCGTCGGCGCATCGATGCCTCGTTCGAGGCCGCGAGTATGGATCGTTTCAAGGCGACGTTCGAACGCTTTGCGCTCGGCGGGCTTGAAATCGACCGGCGGCTGCATCGCCTCGCGCTGCGACTTGCCCAGAAATGCGGAAAACACACGGCCCGTCGACGTCGCCGTCAACGACATCACCGACCCGACATGCAAGTTCACATGCAACGGCGCGCCGGCGTTTTCGTAATGAACGATCGTGGGCCCATGCGGCCCCGCCGTGCAGACGGCCACGCAACATCCGCAGTGCTGCGCTAGCACGGCCACTTCGTCGAGCGCGGCGCGATAGGCGCTCTGATGTTCGAGGTGCTGTAGCGCGAGCCGCAGCGACAGCGGGCCGGGTTCGTAGTCGCCAAGCACGGCTTCGCGCTTGACGAGCCCGAGCCGCACGAGGCTCACGAGATAGGTATGGACCTGCGCGGGTGCGATGCCGGCCGCGGCGGCCAGGTCCGCCAAGCCCACGCAGCCTCGGCGCGCGAGCACATCGAGCAGCTTGCCGCTGACCTCGACGCTTTGCACGCCGCGCGATGCTTTGCCCTGCGACGCGGGAAGGGAATCCGTGGTCAAGCCTACCTCTCGAGAATCGAAAGCCCGATCTTATCCGACGAAACCGCATGCGGTCTTGATGCGATTTGTATATAGCAAATAGATTTGCTGTTGACAAAGTGCTGAACGGAAGCCTACTATGGTTTCGACTCGGCGTGCAGCCGCAGCCGATCGGTAAGAGTCAGCAGTACGATAAAACGATGGAGCGAGACGCCATGCAAGCCGCGCGAGCCTTTGCTCGTGCGTGTGCCGTGTCGTGCTCGTGCCCGCGTCGCTAGACGCTTCCCACCCCAGCGAGACAAACATGGCAAAAGCCTTCGCATCCCAAGCCGATCTCGAGCAAAAGAAGGTGACGTTCACGCAGCTTTCGGAAAACGCCTACGCCTACACGGCCGAAGGCGATCCGAACTCGGGCGTGATCATCGGCGACGACAGCGTGCTGATCGTCGATACGACGGCCACGCCGGCCATGGCGGGCGATTTGATCGCCAAGATTCGTACGGTGACCGACAAGCCCATCAAACACGTCGTGCTGTCGCACTACCACGCGGTGCGCGTGCTCGGGGCATCGGCGTACTTTGCCGAAGGCGCGCAAAACATCATCGCGAGCCGAGGCACGTACGAGATGATCGTCGAGCGCGGGGAAGCCGACATGAAATCGGAAATCGAGCGTTTTCCCCGGCTGTTCGCCGGTGTGGAGACGGTGCCCGGGCTCACGTGGCCGACGCTCGTGTTCGAACGTGAAATCACGGTCTATTTGGGCAAGCTCGAAGTCAAGATCATGCATCTGGGCGCGGGGCATACGAAGGGCGACACGATCGTCTGGCTGCCCTCGCAGAAGGTGCTGTTTTCGGGCGATCTCGTCGAGTACGACGCCGCCTGCTATTGCGGCGACGCGCAGCTCGCGGCGTGGCCCACGACGCTCGACGCGCTCGATGCGCTGGGCGCCGAGAAGCTCGTGCCGGGCCGCGGCCCCGCGCTGATCGGTTCCGCGCAAGTCAAAGCGGGCATCGGCTACACGCGCGATTTCGTCACGACGCTGCTCGATCGCGGGCGCGAGGCCGTGGCGCGCAAGCTGGACCTCAAAGGCGCGATGGCGCTCACGCGCGAGGCCATGGATCCGAAGTTCGGCCAGGTGTTCATCTACGAACATTGTTTGCCGTTCGACGTCACGCGCGCCTATGACGAAGCCAGCGGCATCGTTCATCCGCGCATTTGGACGGCCGAACGCGACAAGGAAATGTGGGCCGCGCTGCAGGGCTGAGGGAGGGAGAGAGAACGATGGCAATCGATTACCAGGCGCTGCGCTTCAGCTACGGGCGCCACGTGGAGCAGGAACGCGATGCGCCGGTGCACGTGCACCCGGTGGTCGTGGTCGGCGCGGGCCCCGTCGGTTTGGCGACGGCGATCGACTTGGCGCAGCGCGGCGTAAACGTCGTGCTCGTCGATGACGACGATTGTTTATCCACGGGCTCGCGCGCCATCTGCTTTTCGAAACGATCGCTCGACATTCTCGACCGGCTCGGCTGCGGCGACGCGATGGTCGAGAAGGGCGTGCAATGGCATGTGGGCAAGGTGTTCCTGCAGAACGATCTGGTCTATTCGTTCGACTTGCTGCCGGAAAGCGGCCACCGTCGCCCCGCGTTCATCAACCTTCAGCAGTATTACGTCGAAGGCTTTCTGATCGAGCGGGCGCGGCAATTGCCGAATCTGGAGATACGTTGGAGGAACAAGGTCGTCGGCATCGAACGTCCGGGGGTTGCGAATGAAAGCGCCGCACCTATCACGCTAACGCTCGACACGCCCGACGGCGAGTACGCGCTCCAAGCGCGCTACGTAGTCGCGGCGGACGGCTCGCGCAGCCCCATGCGCCACTTGCTGGGCCTCGAAAGCAAGGGCCGAACGTTCAAGGATCGCTTCTTGATCGCGGACATCAAGATGGAGGTGGATTTTCCGTCGGAACGCTGGTTCTGGTTCGATCCGCCGTTTCATCCGAATCAGTCGGTCTTGTTGCATCGCCAGCCCGACAACGTATGGCGCATCGATTTCCAGCTCGGGTGGGATGCCGACCCCGCGCTCGAAAAAACGCCGGAGCGCGTGATTCCCCGGGTGCGGGCGCTGCTCGGGCCGGATGTGAAGTTCGAGATCGAATGGGTCAGCGTCTATACGTTTTCGTGCCTTCGCATGGACAGCTTCCGCCACGGGAACGTGCTCTTCACCGGCGACGCCGCGCATGGCGTATCGCCGTTCGGCGCACGCGGCGCGAACAGCGGGTTTCAGGATGCCGAGAACCTTGCATGGAAGCTTGAGATGGTGCTCGCGGGCCGCGCACCCGACAGCCTGCTCGACACCTACGCGCGGGAACGCGAGTACGCGGCCGATGAGAACATCCTCAATTCGACGCGCTCGACCGACTTCATCACGCCGAAAAGCCCCATAAGCCGTGTCTTTCGCGACGCCGCGCTGACGCTCGCGCGCCATCACGCGTTCGCTCGGCGGCTCGTTAATAGCGGGCGACTGTCGGTGCCGGCCGTTCTGCGGGAATCGACGCTCAATACGCCGGATCGAGATCGATTCGACGGGGCAATGGAGCCTGGTGCGGCGTGTGTCGATGCGCCAGTTCAGGTGGAGGGGCGCGACGATTGGTTGCTCGCTCACATCGGCGGGCGGTTCACGGTGTTGGTATTTGCCTGCCTTGAAGGCGTGGGCGTGGGCGTGGGCGAGGACGAGCGCGCCGCAATCGATCGCGCTCGTTCGCTTGGTGTGGTCGTCGATGTCGTGTTGGTCGCGGTGGCGTCTCCGGTGGCATCGGGCAGTGACGACGGAATTGCACGCTTGACCGCCGAAGCCGGCGACATAGGCGCCGTGGTGCTGCGGGATGTACAAGGCCTCGCCGCGCAGCGTTATGACGCCAGCGCCGGCGCGGTCTATCTCCTGCGGCCCGACCAGCATGTCTGCGCGCGTTGGCGGAAAGTCCGTCCGGATGATATCCACGCGGCGCTCCAGCGGGCGCTGGGCGTGAACGGCGCGGCGTAACGATAGGCACAGACGATGAACGAAGTCCGGTTTATCTATTTAGGATGACTAACGAACAATGCTCAACACGAACGCGAATCTGACCCATCCTGACGATTTTTACGAGGCGCTGATCGACATGCACCGCGAGTTGCGCGACGAGCAAAGTCTTGCCGCCAACGCGCAGTTGATCTTGCTGCTCGCGAATCATATTGGCGATCAAGCAACGCTTATGCAGGCAATGCGCATGGCGCGCGGAGGCGTGCTTGAAATGGCGACGCAGGAGAGGGCTGCTGCTGCCGCATGAGGCTGCGCTGCTGAACATGTAGCTTTCGTCGATCGGTGCGCGAGACGCCGAGGCGAGCGTTTTCACTTCTTGGAGCGAGACAAATGACTCAATCGATCGATGCCGCGGCAGACGCGGCGGGCGGCGCTTTGCCTGCCGACGACGCGCTATACCGCAAAATCGCACTGCGTGTCGTGCCGTTCTTGTTTCTTTGCTATGTCGTGTCGTTTCTGGACCGAATCAACATCGGCTTCGCGCAGTTGCAGATGAAGCACGACCTCGGATTCAGCGACGCGATGTACGGGCTGGGGGCGGCGGTGTTCTACGTCGGCTACGTCTTATGTGAAGTCCCGAGCAACATGTTGCTCGCGCGTTTCGGTGCGCGACGCACGTTCGCCCGCATCATGCTGCTTTGGGGTGTAGCCTCGGTCTGCACGATGTTCGTGAGCACTGCGGCGCACTTTTACATCTTGCGCTTTGCACTGGGCGTGTTCGAGGCCGGTTTCTTCCCGGGCATCGTGCTGTATCTGACCTACTGGTTTCCTGGGCCGCGGCGGGCGGCAATCCTTTCCATTTTCTTCGCCGGTGTAGCGGTCGCCGGCGTGCTCGGCGGGCTGTTCTCCGGATGGCTCATGCGCGACATGGCGGGGGTGCTGGGCCTGGCCGGGTGGCAATGGATGTTTGCGATCGAAGGGATGCCGGCGGTGGTGTTGGGCATTCTCTCGCTGACTTGGCTTGTCGAAGGCCCCGACCATGCCGCATGGCTAAGCGTGCAGGAGCGCGCACGGGTGGCGCGTTCGCTCGACGATGAGCGCGGCGATGCGGCGCGCGAGGAGCATGCGCATTCACGTGGGGCGCTCGGGCAGGCGTTGCGTACGCCGCGCGTGTACTTGCTCGCGTTTATCTACTTTTCGTTGACGTGCGCGTCGCTGACGCTGAACTTCTGGATGCCGCTGATGATCCGCGACTTCGGCATGACCGACGTTGTTTCGATTAGCCTTTGCACGGCTGTCCCGAATGCATTGGGCGTCGTGGGGCTCATCGCCATCGCGCGGCATTCGGATCGCACGGGCGAACGCCGCAAGCACTTCGCGTTCTGCACGATAGCGGGTGGCGCGGCGCTGGTGCTGCTGACCGCGCATTTGCCGAGCTTTGCCGCTATGCTCGCGATCCTGTCGTGTGCGACAGTCCTCATTTTCGCCGCGCTGCCGATCTTCTGGACGATGCCCGCGGGCTGCTTGTCGAAAGACGCCGCGGCGCCCGGGATCGCGCTCGTAAGCAGTATCGGCATCACGAGCGGGATCGTAAGCCCATGGGTGATAGGCCAGATCAAGATGCATACGGGCAGCATGGACCTGGCGCTCTACCTGCTGGCCATGCTGCTCCTTGCTAGCGGATGCGCGGTCCTTCTGACGATGAATGACGCCACGCCATTGCTCAAGCGGCCTTGAGCTTGAACACCTCGACCGTCGTGCGAAGGGCCTCGGCCTGTTCGGCCATCGCTTGCGCGGCGGCCGACGCCTGCTCGACGAGCGCCGCGTTTTACTGCGTGACTTCGTCCATCTGACCCACGGCCATGTTGACCTGTTCGATGCCCATCGTCTGATCGTTACAGGCGGCCGAGATGTCGGCGACGATGCTCGTCACTCGGCTCACGGAGAGATTGCCTTGCATTTCTCGCAGCGTCGAAAGCAGCTCGCCGATCTCGTCGGAGCCGAGCGCGAATGTCTGTCGACAGGTCGCTCGTAGCGACGGTGCGTGCGACGCCCACAGCGCGATTCAGCGGTTGCGTGATGGTTCGGCTGAACGTCACCGCGCCGGCTAAACCCGCGATGAGCGCGACGAGCACCAAGAACAAACTGATCGCCGACGCGCGCTGTGCATCGGTGGCTGCCTGCACGGAGGCGTTGGCGCTGAGCGCCGCGATTTCATGAGTGGCCTGCGAGAGCAGCGTCGACGGTTCGCGGTCTACTCCGGCGACGACATGGTCGCCGGCCGTGGGATCGAATTGCGCTGCCGTGAACGCATCGAGGCCTTTGCGCTAGCCCTGTCCCATCGTCTCGTGGGCCGTCAGGAACCGCTGCACGAGTTGGCGCGCCTGGCCGTCGGGCAACTTGGTCAGCAGTGTTTTGCAGGTTTCGTCGACCGTGCGTTCTTAGATTTCGAAGGCGTCCCATCCGTGCGTGAGTTTGTCCGGATCCTCGCCGCGCAGGAGGATGTCCTTCCACTCTTGGACTTGCATCTTGAAGTGAAACAGCGCGCTGGACACGGCGCGCTCGTTGGCCGCTTCGCCTTGCACGACGGATTGGTATTCGCGGATGGACTGGTTGAGGGTATAGAGCCCGTAGCCTGCGCTTGCAAGCATCATCAGCAAGAAAACGGAAAACGCGAGAGGTTACTTCAGTGTGAGCTTCGTGGAGCGCTTCTTTCAATGGTTGGTAGCGCCGACGGCCGGAGATGGGGAGCGATCGTTGCGATCTATCCCCATCGGAGTGTTCGACCTTTCATGCGAGGAAGGGATTGAGGTCGGCGGTTCGTTGCGCGGGGGCGAACTGCCCCCGGAACGGGATCGGTTCGCCTCCCGGCACGCTAGCGTGGATTCGGTTGCCGTCGAATCGGTATATTTGTCGATTTTTTGGTATTTTGCGATATATGTTCGGTAATTAATGCCAGCACTGATCCGTCTATTCCTCGGATTTAGCTTAATTTGACCGTTTATCTATCGATTTCGTCATCCTGCTCAACTAAAATCGCACCCTTCAGAAATCTGGCATCCGCGGATAGGAAAGGAGTGCGGCATGGCGTTTGGCCTGCTATTCGATGCGCTTTTCTATGGGAATGCGCAGCACAATCGGTTGATCCGGCTCGATACGCCGTTGGGCGAAGATTGGCTTGTGCCGATGTACGCGAAGGGCAGGTCGAGGCTCGGGCGCGACTACGAGTTCGTCGTCGATGTGGCTACGTCGTACGCCGATCGTCTCGATTTGAAGGTACTTATCGCACAACCGGTCACGCTTTGGCTTCAGCAGTCCGACGGCGACTATCTGCCTCATCACGGCTATGTGAAATCGTTCTCGCGTTTAGGCAGCGACGGGTATTTGGCGTTTTATCAATTGCGCTTCTCGTCTTGGATGTGCTTCTTGCCGTTACGGCGCGACATACGCGATTGGCAGGAGCAGACGGGCGAGCAAATCGTGGCTGATGTCTTCGACCAACACCCGCAAGCGCAAGGCGCGTATCGGTTCGATCTGCGGCAAGCGATGCCGCAGTACTCGAACCGTGTGCAATGGGAAGACGACTGGAATTTCGTTCATCGCAGCTTGGATGAGGCGGGGGCGTTCGGCCGCTTCGAGCAGGCGGAGGACGGTAAGTCGCATTCGCTGGTGTTGATGGACGATTTGTATTTCGTGCCCCAGCTTGCGCAGCAAACGGTGCGGTTTCATCGCACCGGGCTGCGAGAGGAAGTC
>DATJJH010000267.1:0-4080 GCA_035492395.1 Trinickia sp.
CGCGAATACGCCGCGCGTGCCGAGCAGCTTCTGATAGATGTAGTCGGAGATCTTGTGGGCGGTCAGGCGCAGGCTGTCGGGCGGGGTCGTGAACGACAGGCCGCCGAGGCTTTGCCCCTTGACCGTGTCGTACAGCCGAAAGCGCACGTCGTACTGGCCGTTCGCCGTGCGCGTCACGCTGCCGGCGACGAATGCGTTGGCGCCTTTGGCCTTCCAGGCGCCCAGATCGACGGAATCGCTTTCGGACACGGGCGAGGAACCGGCGTCGATGTTCGAGAATTTGCCGCTGCGCTGCAAGTCTTGGCGGACGATTTCGCTCACCGATTGCGGCGCGCTCGCTTCATTGGCGAAATTTGCCGTCGCGATCGGAAATTGCGTGGAGCCGACGCCCGTCACGAGCACGTTCAACTGGGCGTGGGCCGCACCGGCCGACGCAATCAGGCACGACGCGAGCAGCGTCCTAAAGCCTAGTTTCGTCATCAAACTCATGCTGGAAATCCCAAAAAACGAAAAAATGGCACGACAGCAAAGAGACTGCCCGACGCACAAATCGTTCCTGACCACTTCGCACCCATTCTCCCGTTCCTCTGCCGCAGGCTCACCCCGCGGGGCGTAGCGTGATGAGGAACGACGCGGGCGCCTTGCCGTTGATGTCGAGCGGCATCGGGTTGGACGCGTTGACGGCATTGAGCGCGGCCGAATCCCATTGAGCGTTGCCGCTGCCCTTTTGGATCGAAGCCGACAAAATCTGCCCGTCCGGCGCGCAATGCACCGAGACGACCGTTTCCAGCCCTTCGGTCGGACCGGCCCAAATGATGTTGGGCCGCACGCGCCGGCGCACCTTGTCCGAATAGCCGGGCGAGGCCGCCGTGCCGCCCGAGCCGCTGCCCGTGCCGCTTTTCGCGAGCCCGTTGCCGCCTTCGCTTTGCCCCGCCATGCCCTGCAGCTGGGCGAGCCGCGCGCGCCGCTCTTGTTCGAGCTGCTGCTTTTGCTTGGCTTGCTGCTGGGCCTGCGCCTTCGCTTTTGCGGCCTTTTCCGCGGCCGCTTTCTCCGCTTCGGCCTTTTGCTGGGCTTCGAGCTGCTGCTGTTGCTTCTGTTGCGCCAGCTTTTGCTGTTCCGCCTGCTGCTGCTTGAGCTTTTCGGCTTGCGCTTGCTGCTGCTTCAGTTTCTCGGCAGCAGCTTTTTGCGCGGCCAGTTTCGCCGCTTGTTCGCGGGCGAGCGCCGCCTGGCGCTTGGCCTCGTCCTGCTGTTCCTGCAGCGCCTTTTGTCGCTGCGCCTCGGCCAGTTGGGCGGCGCGCTGAGCGGCTTCTTGCTCCTTGCGCTTCTTTTCTTGCAGCGCGATGTCGGCTTGCTCTTGGTCGACGGGTGGAGCCGGCTGCACACGTACGGGCGGGGCAGGGGGAGGGGGCGGCTGCGTGGGCGTGGGCGGAATATCGGTCCACAGTTCGGCCTCGGCGCCGGCGGGGGTGCTGTTCTGCCAGTGAATGCCGTGATAGAGGAACAGCCCGAGCAAAACGTGCATCACGACCGCAAGCGCGAACGCGCGCCACGTGCCGCGCTCGCGAGGCGGTTGCAGGGGGTAGACGGACTGCTTGCGGTTCATTGCGGTTTGACGAGCAGACCCACGCGCTTGACGCCGCGCGCCTTCAAGTCGGACATGACGTCCATGACGGTTTCGTACTTGACGCTCTTATCGGCCGCGATCACGACCGGTTGATCCGGATGCGACACTTCGCGCTGCGTGACGAACGTGCCTAGATCGGCGCGCGTCATTTCTTGTTCCTGCGAGCCGCCGCCGTCGTCCTTGTAGCGCACGCTCATTTTGCCGTCGCCGCGAATGTTGACGACGACGGGCGGCGTTTGCTGCTGGGGCGCGGCGCCGCCGACCGTGGGTAGATTCACGATCGAAGGCGCGACGAGCGGCGCCGTCACCATGAAGATGACGAGCAGAACGAGCATGACGTCGATGTACGGCACGACGTTGATGTCGGCCATTGCCCGGCGGGAACGGCCGCCGCGCATGCTCGAGCGATTGGTGGAGCCGGCCATCGCGTACTCCTTAATGCGCTTGGCGCTGCAAGATGTTCGAGAACTCTTCGATGAACGTTTCGAAGCGAATCGCGAGACGATCGATGTCGTGCGCGTAGCGGTTATAGGCGACGACGGCGGGGATCGCGGCGAACAGGCCGATGGCCGTCGCGGTCAGTGCTTCGGCGATGCCGGGCGCGACGTTCGCGAGCGTCGCCTGCTGCACGTTGGCGAGACCGCGGAACGCGTTCATGATCCCCCAGACGGTGCCGAACAAGCCGATGTACGGGCTGACCGAGCCGACCGAGGCCAGAAAGGCGAGGTTGGCCTCGAGCACGTCCATTTCGCGCTGGAACGCGGCGCGCATCGCACGGCGCGCACCGTCGAGGATCGCGCCCGGATCGTTGATCCGGCGCTCCTTGCCCTTCAGGAATTCGCGCATGCCCGATTCGAAGATTCGCTCGAGCCCGCCGATCGTATGGCGGTTGTTCGCCGCGCTTTGGTAAAGCGCTTGCAGGTCGCCGCCCGACCAGAAATCACGTTCGAACTGCTCAGTTTGCGCCCGCGCGCGCCGGATGGCAAACCACTTGCGGAAGATGAAGGTCCACGACATCAGCGAGAGCAGCAAAAGCAGCCCCATCACCGCTTGTGCGAGCACGCTCGCATTGAGGACCAGCGAAACGATCGACAAATCTTGTGCGTTGTTCATAAAAATTGTGCTTATGCGTCAGAACGGGCAGGGACAGGGCACTCGCAAGGCGCAAAAAGGTTTTAGTCGGCCACTTGAAAGCGTCGACCCGGCAACGTCGAACCCCGCTTGGTATCGACCGGCACGATACAAGTTCACGGACGTAGTCTCAACGGAAATCAGGCGGTTGTCGTTGACATCCCCTGCTGAAATAGACCCGGTTCGCGGCGCAGCGCATCCGATACCGACGACGGCAGTGCGACGGGCCTAAGGGTCGCATGTTCCACGCAGCCGACGCGGATCGTGCCCGCTGCTAGGACGACATCACCACGGCGCGCTTCCTGGGCGAATTCGACGCTCGCCTTGCCGAGCCGCTCGATGCGGCTCGCGATCACGAGCAGGTCGTCCAAGCGGGCCGGCGCGCGATACTGCACCGCCGTCTCGCTGACGACGAACAGAATCCCGCTTTGCTCCGCGAGCCCGCGCTGATCGACGCCGCACGCACGCAGCCATTCGGTGCGCGCGCGCTCGAAGAACTTCAGGTAGTTGGCGTAGAAGACAATGCCGCCTGCATCGGTATCTTCGTAGTAGACGCGGATCGGCCAGTCGAAGCCGAATTGCACGCCGCAACGATGGATAGGCTGGTTCATGGGCCGGCATTTTACCGGATCGCGCGCGCTGTCTCGAAAATGCGTAGATTCGACCGGACACCTGGGGCGAACGCCACACCCATCGCCGCCCCAATTGCCTATTGGGTGCGCTTCCAATACACTATCGCGCTCATCCCTGCGTGACTGGCGATAAAACCCTCCGGGGTCAAGGTGGAGCAACCCACCGTGAAGCGCAGGGTGCCGTTTTGCCGTTCGCCTGGGCAGCCGAGTTTCGCGCGCCGTCGTTTGCGCCGCCAGCGGTTGTCCTGCCCGCGTAACGGATTCCTCCGCCACGTCAGGGCTGGCCCTTCGCCAGCAGCGCAATCGTACGATCGATACGCGTTTCGCGTGTCTCGCGCGCGATTCGGCGAACCTGTTCACCCTTTACGGAACACGTATGTTTGACAGAGCCCAAAGCACCATCGCCAACGTCGATCCCGAGATCTGGAACGCCATCCAGCAGGAAAATCACCGCCAAGAAGAGCATATCGAGCTCATCGCGTCGGAAAACTACACGAGCCCGGCCGTGATGGCCGCGCAAGGCTCGCAACTGACGAACAAATACGCCGAGGGCTACCCCGGCAAGCGCTATTACGGCGGCTGCGAATACGTCGACGTGGTCGAGCAGCTCGCGATCGACCGCGTGAAGGCGCTGTTCGGCGCCGAGGCCGCGAACGTTCAGCCCAATTCCGGTTCGCAAGCGAATCAGGGCGT
>DATJJH010000268.1:0-8820 GCA_035492395.1 Trinickia sp.
CGAAACGACGTTCCCCGAACTCGGCCAGATCGTCGCCGGCGTTGCGCAGGGTAGAGCGAGCGCCGACGACATCACCGTGTGCGACTTGACCGGCACCGGCGCGCAAGACACGGCCATCGCCGTCCTCGCACTCGAGCGCGCCCGCGCGGCGGGCGCGGGCACGATTTTCCACAACGACATGACAGCCTGAGAGGTACAGATGTCTATGAAGATGGAGCATGCGGCGGGTGAAACCCGCGTCGAACCTCGCCTCGCGTTCGAACGCAGCGAGTATGCGGCGCGGATCGCCAAGACGCGCCGCGCGATGCAGCAAGCGGGGATCGATCTGTTGATCGTTTCCGATCCTACGAACATGGCCTGGCTGACGGGCTATGACGGCTGGTCGTTCTACGTGCATCAATGCGTGCTGCTGCCGATGGACGGCGACCCCGTCTGGTTTGGCCGCGGGCAGGACGCCAACGGCGCGAAACGCACGGTGTTCATGACGCACGATCGGATCGTCGGCTATCCCGATCACTACGTTCAGTCGCCGGTTCGGCATCCGATGGACTACCTGTCGAAGGAAGTCATTGCAGCGTCCGGATGGGACGCGTCGCGCATCGGCGTCGAGCTCGACAACTACTACTTCAGCGCCGCCGCCTTCCGATCGTTGCAGCAGCACTTGCCGCGCGCGACGTGGATCGATGCGACGAGCCTCGTGAATTGGCAGCGTGCCGTGAAATCGCCGCGCGAAATCGACTATATGCGCATCGCCGCGAGGATCGTCGAGAAGATGCATGCGCGCATCGTCGACGTGGTCGAACCGGGGATGAGAAAAAGCGATCTCGTGGCCGAGATCTACTCGGCGGGGATCACCGGCGTGGACGGATACGGCGGCGATTATCCGGCCATCGTGCCGCTGCTGCCCACGGGCTCCGATGCCGCCGCACCGCATTTGACCTGGGACGATACGCCGTTCACGACCAATGCCGGGACGTTTTTCGAAATCGCCGGGTGCTTCAAGCGCTATCACTGCCCGCAATCGCGCACGGTGTATTTGGGCAAGCCCCCGAAGCATTTCATCGATGGGGAGCGAGCGGTGGTCGAAGGGATCGAAGCGGGGCTCGCGGCCGCGAAGCCGGGCAACCGCTGCGAGGACATCGCCAATGCGTTCTTCGCGGTGCTGCGCAAGTCGGGCATCGAGAAGGACAGCCGCTGCGGCTACCCGATCGGCGCGAGCTATCCGCCCGACTGGGGCGAGCGCACGATGAGCCTGCGTCCGGGGGACCAGACGGTCCTCGAACCCGGCATGACGTTTCACTTCATGCCGGGCCTGTGGCTCGACGATTGGGGCCTCGAAATCACGGAAAGCATTTTGATCACGGAAACGGGCGTCGAGACGTTCTGCAACACGCCGCGCAAGCTGTTCGTCAAGGAGTGATGCGATGCGTGCTTCCCCCATCACGCCGACCGTCGATTTCGACGCGGACGGCGAGCAGCACGGCTTCCTGAAGCTGCCGTACTCGCGCGACGATTCCGCGTGGGGCGCGATCATGATCCCGATCACGGTCGTCAAGCGCGGCGACGGGCCCACCGTGCTCCTCACCGGCGGGAATCACGGCGATGAGTACGAAGGTCCCGTCGCGCTGTCCAAGCTCGCCGGCAAGCTGAAGGTCAGCGACGTGAGCGGGCGCGTCATCGTCGTGCCGTTCATGAACTATCCGGCGTTTCGGGCGGGCACGCGCACGTCGCCGATCGACGCGGGCAACTTGAACCGCAGCTTCCCCGGGAAGCCCGACGGCACCGTGACGGAGAAAATCGCCGACTACTTCCATCGGCATCTGCTGCCGATGGCGGACTACGTGCTCGATATCCATGCGGGCGGGCGCACGCTCGATTTCGTGCCCTTCGCCGCGATTCATGTGTTGCCCGATGCGGAGCAGCAGGCGAGGTGCGAACGCGCGATGCTCGCGTTCGGCGCGCCGTATTCGATGCGGATGCTCGAACTCGACAGCGTGGGGTTGTTCGATAGCGCGGTCGAGGAAGCGGGCAAGGTGTTCGTCAGCACCGAACTCGGTGGGGGCGGCACGTCCACCGCGAAAAGCGTGGCGATCGCCGAACGCGGGGTGCGCGGTTTTCTGCGCCATGCGGGCGTGCTGCGGGACGACGGTTCGAACGATGCCGACGCCGCGCCGCGCACGACAACGCTGCTCGACATGCCCGACGGCTCGTGCTTCACGACGAGCGAACACGAAGGGCTGCTCGAAATGTGCCGCGACCTGGGCGAAACGGTGGCGCGGGGCGATCTGCTCGCGCGTGTCTATGACACCGTCCGCCTAGGTACGCCCGGCGTCGAGTACCGCGCGAAGCGCGACGGCATTGTCGCCGCGCGCCATTTCCCGGGCCTCGTCAAAGCGGGCGACACGATCGCCGTCGTGGCGGACGTCGTCGAACGCGGGATCGGCGTGGCGCGCTGAATCGAGGGCGACGTGATCAAGCTCGACCGATACGATGTGGCGATCCTGCGGATTCTGGCTCGCGACGGCAGGATCACGAAGTCGAAGCTCGCCGAAGAGGTCAACCTTTCGATTTCTCCGGCATGGGAGCGCGTGCGCAAGCTCGAGGAGAGCGGCGTGATCCGCGGCTATCGCGCCGACATCGACTGGGTGGGCGCGTTCAGCGGTAGCCGGATCATCGTCGAGGTGACGCTCGCGCGCCACACGGCGCACGACATGCGTCGCTTCGAGACGCGCGTGCTGGCCTCGCCGGAAGTCGTGCAATGCCATGCGACGGGCGGCGGCGTCGACTACGTGATGCATGTGGTGGCGCGCGATATCGACCGCTACCAGCGTTTCATCGACGCATTGTTATCGGAAGACCTCGGTATCGAGCGGTACTTCACCTACGTCGTGACGAAGGTCGTGAAGGATGCGCCGAGCCACGCGCTCGACGCCCCCGACCTGCTGCCGAGCAGCGATTAAAAATTCGCGTAGGCGCGTCCACACACAGAAAAAACGTGTGGATTGCCTCCGCAAAACGGAAATTGTCGAAGAGGCGGCCGAGACAGAATGAAGGCATCCCAATCTTGTCGAGGAAGGAGGTACTGACATGATGCTTGGCCATCCCGTGCTGTTCAAATCGCTGTGCTACGTCGACGGTCACTGGACGCATAGCGACAGCGCATCGACCATCGCCGTTCAGAACCCCGCCGACCAAACGGTAATCGGCCACGTGCCGATGCTCGAACGCACGCAGATCGTCGCTGCGGTCGATGCGGCCGATCGCGCGTTCGCGAAGTGGCGCTGGACGCCGCAGGCGCAGCGCAGTGCGACGGTGTTGCGCTGGCACGCGCTGATCGAGCGACACACCGACGACCTTGCTGCGCTGCTGTCGCTCGAGCAAGGCAAGCCGCTGGCCGAGGCGCGCGGCGAAGTGCGCTACGCGGCGAGCTTCGTCGATTGGTTCGCGGGCGAGGCCAAACGCCTGGCGGGCCGCACGATTCCGACGCATATCGACGGTGCACATCTCGGCACGGTGATGGAGCCGGTGGGCGTCGCGGCGCTCATCACACCTTGGAATTTCCCCGTGGCGATGATCACGCGCAAGGCTGCGGCCGCATTGGCCGCGGGCTGCACCGTGGTCGTCAAGCCGGCGCACGAAACGCCGTTCACGGCGCTTGCGCTGGCGCAACTTGCTGAAGAAGCCGGATTTCCGCCCGGCGTGTTCAACGTCGTGCTTGGCGATCCGCAGATGGCGATGGAGACGCTGGTCTCCGACACGCGAGTGCGTGCGGTCAGCTTCACGGGGTCGACGCGCGTAGGCAAGCTCGTCGCGCAGACCGCGGCGCAGGCCGGCATCAAGAAACTCGCGCTCGAACTGGGCGGCAACGCGCCGTTCATCGTGACCGAGGACGCTGATCTCGAAGCATCGGTGCGCATCGCAGTGGCCGCGAAGTTCCAGACGTCGGGGCAAGACTGCTGCGCGGCCAATCGTATCCTCGTTGCACGGCCGCTCTACGAACGGTTTGTTTCTGCCTATGCGGAAGCGGTGCGTGGGTTGAAGGTGGGCGGCGCATTCGAACCGGACGTCGACGTCGGCCCGCTCATGCATCAGAACGCATTCGACAGCACCCTTGCACGGATCGACGACGCACGCGCGAAGGGCGCACGCATCGTTGCGGGCGGTGGCGGGCACGAGCGCGGCGGCTGGTTCGTCGAGCCCACCGTCATCGCCGATGCCCAACCTGGCATGCGCGTCTACGATGAAGAAAACTTCGCGCCGATCTCCGCCGTGTCGCCGTTCGATACGCTCGACGAAGCGATCGCGTGTGCGAACGATACCGAATACGGACTCGCCGCCTACGTGTGTGCAACACGCATCGACACCATCTTCCAACTCGTGCGCCGGCTCGACTTCGCGATGGTATCGGTCAACGGCGTGAAGTTCACGGGCGCCCCCATCCCATTCGGCGGCATGAAGGCCTCGGGCCTGGGCCGCGAGGGCGGCTTCGAAGGCTTCGAGCCGTTCGTCGAAACCAAATACTTTTGCCTCGGCAATCTCGGCCTGCCTGTCACGGCCATCGCCTAACGCGTTTGACGCATTTTATTTTCGAGGGGTCATCATGACGCAATCGTTCGAGCAACTCTTTCAGCAGGACCGGGCTCACTTCATGCATCCGTCGACACACGCCCACGACCACGCGTCGGGTGCGCTGGCGGGCAAAATCATTCGCGGCGCGAAGGGCATTCGCATCGAGGATCATCAAGGCAAGCAGTACATCGATGCCTTCGCGGGCCTTTACTGCGTGAACATCGGTTACGGTCGCACCGAGGTGGCCGATGCGATGTACGAGCAAGCGAAACAGCTGGCGTATTACCACACGTATGTTGGGCATTCGAGCGACGCCATCATCGAGCTGTCGAAGAAGATCATCGACTGGTCGCCTGTCGGGATGAAGAAGGTCTACTACGGCATGTCGGGTTCCGACGCCAACGAGACGCAGATCAAGATCGTCTGGTACTACAACAACGTGCTGGGCCGGCCGAACAAGAAGAAGATCATTTCGCGCGACCGCGGGTATCACGGCTCGGGCATCGTCACGGGCAGCCTGACCGGGCTGCCGAGTTTTCACCAGCATTTCGATTTGCCGATCGAGCGCGTCAAGCATACGGTGTGTCCGCACTGGTACCGCAAGGCGCCGGCCGGCATGAACGAAGCGCAATTCGTGGCTTACTGCGTCGACGAACTCGAGAAACTGATCGCCCGCGAAGGCGCGGACACGATCGGTGCGTTCATCGCCGAGCCGGTGATGGGCACAGGCGGCATCATCGTCCCGCCCAAGGGGTATTGGGCGGCCATTCAGCAGGTACTGCGCAAGCATGACATCTTGCTGATCGCCGATGAAGTGGTGTGCGGCTTCGGCCGGCTCGGCTCGAAGATGGGCTCGCAGCACTTCGACATCGAACCGGACCTCATCACGGTAGCGAAGGGATTGACGAGCGCCTACGCGCCGCTTTCGGGCGTCATCGTCGGCGAGAAAGTGTGGAGCGTGATCGAGCGCGGCTCTCAGGAGCATGGACCGATGGGCCATGGATGGACGTACTCGGGACACCCGATCTGCGCGGCTGCCGCGCTCGCGAACCTGCGCATTCTCGAGAACGAGAACATCACGGGCAATGCTGCGGAGGTGGGCGGGTACTTGCTCGATCGGCTGCATGCTTCGTTCGATGCGCACCCGCTCGTCGGCGAAGTGCGCGGCGCCGGTATGCTGGCCGCACTGGAATTCATGGCGGACCGCGACGCACGCAAGCCGTTCGATGCCGCGTTGAAAGTGGGGCCGCGCGTATCGGCGGCAGCACTGCAACGCGGCGTGATCGCACGAGCCATGCCGCACGGCGACATCTTGGGCTTTGCGCCGCCGCTCGTCACGACGCGCGCCGAAGTGGACGAGATCGTCGCGATCGTGAAGGAAGCCGTGGATGAGGTGGCCGATCAAGTGTCGGCACGATGACCGAGCGGGTGCTTGGTGTTTGGCGGCCGGGGAATTTCCGGCCGCGATTTCGGAAGTGTGCTTGCTGCAATGCCCGATCCGATTCGTTCGGTTAGCTCGACGGGAGATTCGGTCTCCGTTCGGGCGAACCGGGCGAATCAAAGCACGTTCAGCATCGCGACCGCGGTTTCCTGCAACCGCGGCAATACGCGTTTCAGCGCGGCGTGGGCGCTTTCATTGCCGATCGGCATGTTCGTGCTTAGCGCCGCGACCACCTCGCCGTGCCGATTCCTGAGCGGCACGGCGATTCCACGTACCCCCACTTGAAGCTGCTGCTCGATTAGCGCATAGCCATCCACGCGCGCCCGATCGATCTTCTCTCGCAGGCCTGATTTAGCCGTCAACGTGTGGGGCGTATAAGGCGGCAGCTCGACGCTGTCGAGCCATGCAGCGACGGCATCCGGATCGTCGTAATAGGCGAGTAAGACAACGCCCGGCGAAATCAACGGCGCGGGCACGCGGGCGCCGAGCACGAAGCCGGTTGTCATGACGCGCGAGACGCCGTTGCGAGCGATGACGACGAGCTCCCAATCGTCGAGCACGCTGACATAGGCGGATTCGTTGATGGAAGCGCTCAGTTGCTGCAAGTATGGCTGGACCGTTCGCGGCAGGCGCGCCGAATCGAAGTACGACCAGCCCACGCGCAGCACGCGCGGCGTAAGGCCGAACAACCGACCGTCGGTATAGACGTAGCCGAGCGATTCGAGCGTGAGCAGATAGCGGCGCGCGGCCGTGCGCGACAAACCCGTGCGGGCGGCCGCTTGCGTGGGCGTCATGCGCGCGTGCTCGTTGTCGAAGGCTTCGAGAATGGCCAGGCCCTTTTCGAGCCCCGCGATCCAATCGCGCTTGTCTAGCGCGGCTTTCTTCTTTTCAGTCACGGCGGCGTCCGCTGATTGAGCCGTGCGTTACCGCATCATTCCGGCTTGATGCGTGCGCCGACGACGAGCGAGAGCAGGCAGCCGATCGCCAGGTAGCCGGCGACAAGATGCCACGAACCGCCCGCGAACGAGGTGAGCGCCACGGCGATGAAGGGCGTGAAACCGCCGCCCACTACGCTTGCGAACTGATACCCGACGCCCGCGCCGCTGTAGCGGTATTCCGCCCCGAACAGTTCCGTGAAGAGCGGCTGCTGCACGCTGACGACCATGTCGTGCGCGATATTCGCGAGCAACACCGAGAACAACACGATCCACACCGTGGCGCGGGCTTCGAGCGCGAGGAAGAACGGCACCGCGCTCAGCAGGCCGATCGTCGCGCCGATGACGTAGATGCGCTTGAGCCCGAAGCGATCGGCGAGCCAGGCGAAGCAGGGGATCGTCACGCAGCTGATCGCGCCGACGAGCAGACCGATGTTGAGAAACAGATCGCGCGACATGCCGAGGTTGGCCGTCGAATAGCTCAGCGCGAAAGCGGTCACGATGTACATCGAAAACAGCTCGGCCAGCCGCAGCGCGACGATGTAGGCAAACGCCTTCGGGTGACGCGTAAGCGCTTCGATGACGGGCAGCTTCAGCTTGCGGTGTCGATGCTCGACCGTCTCGACGAACTCGCGCGATTCGTCCATGCTCGCGCGCACCCACAGGCCGATTCCCACGAGGACGATGCTGAACACGAACGGCAAACGCCAACCCCAGGAACGGAATGCGGCGTCGCCTAGCCCGTGGCTGAGCAGCGAGACCAGGCCGGTGGCGAGCACGAGACCGACGCCGTAGCCGACCTGCACGCCGCTGCTATAGAAGGCCTTTTTGCCGCGCGGCGCGGATTCGACGGCCATTAGCGCCGCGCCGCCCCATTCGCCGCCTACGGCGAAGCCTTGGATGGCTCGGAACGTAACGAGCAAGGCGGGGGCCCACCAGCCGATCGTCGCGAACGTCGGCAACAGACCGATGGCGACGGTGGAGAGCCCCATCAACATGACGGTCAGCACGAGCATGCGCTTGCGCCCGAGCCTATCGCCGTAGTGACCGAACACGATGCCGCCCAGCGGCCGAAACAGAAAGCCCACGCCGAATGTTGCGAACGCCGCGAGCGTGCCCATCGTCGGGCTGACCTTCGGGAAGAAGGCGGCATTGAAAACGAGCGCGGCCACGATGCCGTAGAGCAGAAAGTCGTACCAATCGACGACCGCGCCGACGAAACTGCCGAGGGCGGCTCGCTGCGCCTGGCCCTGGGCGGGTTGACGGCTCGCCGTATGCACGGCATTCGGGGTGTCGAGATTGGGGGTCATCCGGGCGTCTCCTACTGTTGCTGTAGTGGCTGCATTTCCCGCGTAATCGCACGCGGTGCGTTGCAAGGGCCTTGGTATCGAGTCCTTGCAGCATAGGGCCGCGAGGGTGCCGCCGCAATGCGAGTAGGGTGGAAAGTGCGCGATTATCGCGCAATCGAGAGCGATGATCGTACGGATTTCGGGTTTGCCCCGACGCGGTTTCGCAGGGCGGCGGCCGAGCTCGCACTGCTCCAAGATGAACGATTTGGTTAAAATCGACGCAACAACGACCGGAGAGCCCCGAATGTGCCCTGTCGCTTCACAGTCTGACGATTCGCAGGATTCGCCCCAATCGCAGCATTTGCCTGATTCGCCTCATTTGCCCGACCCTCTCAATCCGCTTGGTATGGCCGGGCTCGAATTCGTCGAGTTCGCCACGCGGACCCCGGCGGAGTTGGGTCGCCGCTTCGAGCAACTCGGGTTCAAGGCGATCGCGCGGCACGTGAGCAAGGCGGTGACGTTGTATCGGCAGGGCGCGATGAATTTTCTGATCAACGCCGAACCGGATTCGTTCGCCGCGCGCTAC
>DATJJH010000269.1:0-20541 GCA_035492395.1 Trinickia sp.
CCCGAGTTACGGCGACGAAGGCTCCGAGCGCAAGGCGTTTCCAGGGTCGCAGTTCCCGCTCGACGCGTTCGACGATTTCAGCAAACAGTTCGTGCCGCGCTGGGCGACGAACGATGCTTGGACGCAGGCCGCCTACGATGCGCTCGTACAGCGCGTATGCCCTTGCGTCGTGATCGCGCACAGCCAAGGGGCGAACTTCGCCTTCACGGCTGCACTCCATGCGCCCGACAAGATCAAGGCGATCGTCGCACTCGAGCCGACCGGCGCACCTGACAACGCACCGGACCTATCGACGATCAAGCACATCCCCCAGCTATTCGTCTGGGGCGACAACCTCGACAGTTCGCCGTTCTGGCGTGGCCTGATCGAGGCGCCGCTGCAGTATCGGCAAGCGGCGATCAAGGCGGGCGGCACGGTGGACATGCTGTCGCTGCCCGAGCATGGGATGCACGGCAACTCGCACATGCTGATGATGGACCGTAATTCGGACGAGGTCGCCGCGCTGGTTTCCGCGTGGCTGACTCGGAAGCTCGACGCGCAACCGGTCGCCAAAGCGCCTTAGCACCTTAGCGCCCGCTACACCCTCACATATCGATGAAGCTGCTTGAAAGGAGATGTCGTGGAAGATTCGTTTCGTTTGACCGGCCGCGTGTTGTATTTGTCCGATGATCCCGCGCTGATCGATGCGCAGCTTGCCGGGCAAGACCTCACGCGCGCGAATGCGGGGACGCTGCGCGACAACGTCTCCACCGACGAGATCACGCCCGTCACGGTGATGCTCACCTACGACGAGCGGTTGGGTGAATTTCCGTATGTCGGCTTCAAGGCCGGCGACCGTCGTCCGATCGGCAATCACGCCGTGCGTAAGGGAGGCTTCCAAGTGACGGTGGCCGGCAAGCGCTACGGCAAGGGTTCCTCTCGCGAATCGGCGCCATTGGCGGAGTTGTCGGCGGGCATTGGGCTCATCGTGGCCGAGAGCTTCGAGCGCATCTATCAGCAAAATTGCGACAACATCGGGATCCTCACCACCACGGATTTTTCGATTCTCGATCGGCTGCTCGCCGGCGAATCGGTCCCCATCGAGGCATTCTTGGCGGGACGCGATGCGCTTACGCAAAAGATCATTCGCAGCGGCGGGCTGCTGGCCTACAGCAAGTCTGCTCAGTGGCCGGACAAGGGCGCACGCAATGCGGCGCGCGCGTCGCGTAAGGGCGATGATGAACCGCGCACGCTCGTCGAGAAAATTCTCGAGCGGCACGTGCATCCGGCGATGGCGGACGCTTCGCGCGGCGAGGGCGTGTTCGTCGCCGCGGATTGGCGCTTCAGCCACGACTATTTCACCGGCATGTGCGCGCACTTGATGCACCGCGCGTTCGGCAAGCCGGCGCCGCTCGTCGAGGCCGATCATATCGTCGCGTTTCAAGACCATCTGGTGCTGGCCGAACAGAGCATCCCGCACGTGCGCGACGGCTTGCTGCCCGGCGTCGCCAACCTCACGCGCGGCCACACCGACTTTTCGCGCGAGTATCCGGTGCGCTCGCACGGCGCGCTGCCCGGCGAGCCGGGCTCGGAGGGCATCTGCCATTCGCTGATGACGGAGCGCTATGCATTGCCGGGGCAGGTCGTGGCGGGTACCGATTCGCACACGCCGCATTCGGGTGCGCTCGGCTGCCTCGCGTTCGGCGCGGGAGCGACCGAGATGGCGAACAGCTGGGTGACGGGCTACGTGCGCTGCACCGTGCCGCAAACCCTGCGTATCGAAGTGAGCGGCAGCCTTCGCCCCGGTGTGACCGCGAAGGACATCGTGCTTCACCTGTTGAAGATGGATGAAATCCGTTCGGGCAGCGCGATCGGCCTCGTCTTCGAATACGGCGGCTCGGCCGTGCGTGCGCTTTCGATCGACGAGCGCGCGACGCTGACGAACATGATCGCGGAATTGGGCGGCTTCACGGGCA
The DNA here is from genome assembly GCA_035492395.1 of Trinickia sp. Lineage (GTDB taxonomy): Bacteria > Pseudomonadota > Gammaproteobacteria > Burkholderiales > Burkholderiaceae > Trinickia. The sequence continues at coordinate 1,956 of DATJJH010000269.1, forward strand.
TCGTCGAGCCGGACGAGAAGACGGTCGCGTTCTTGAAGGAGCGGCGCGGCGTGGATTTCGTGATCGAGCCTTGGATGAAGAGCGACGCCGGCGCAGCCTACCGCGACGTCATTCGCATCGATGCCAACCGGCTCGAGCCCATGCTCGCGCGGCCGGGCGACCCGGGCAACGGCGTGGCGGCCAGCGAATTGGACGGGGACGTGGCGATCAATCTTGCCTACGGCGGTTCCTGCACAGCCGGCAAGCGCGCGGATTTCGACTTCTATCACGAAGTGCTGCAGTGGGGCCTCGCGCGCGGCTTGAAGGTCGCGGCGGGCACGCGCTTGTTCCTCCAGTTCGGCACGCAGGATGTGCGGCGCTATTGCGACGAACGGGGGTATCTGCCGACGTTCGAGCAGGTCGGCGTCACGCTTGTGATGCCGGGGTGCGGCTCGTGCGCGAATTGCGGCCCGGGGCAGTCGGCATCGGAGCGCGACGTGACGATCAGCGCGATCAACCGCAATTTCCCGGGGCGCTCGGGTCCGGGCAACGTCTGGCTCGCCAGCCCCTACACCGTGGCCGCCAGCGCGCTGGCCGGGCGGATCACCACGTTCGACGCGCTGCAGGCGGTGCACGCTTGATCGCTTAAATCGCTCGACCGGTTGTTTGTTTCATCTCGGAAGGCCGCCTGTCGTATGAAAGGCGGCCTTCAACTTCAATGTTGCTCAGCGCGTTTCCGCCAAATCGGTCGCCACCGGGTTGACGCCGGCGACCGCCCCCGACGTTTCAGCGCGGAATCCCCGCACCACGATCAGCGCGCCCACCGCCAGCGCGCTCGATAGAAGATAAAGCGCGGGCGTCGTGCTGTGCGTCGTGTCCTTGAGAAAGCCGACGACCGACGGACCGACGAAACCCGCGACCTGTCCCACCGAATTGATCAATGCGATCCCCGCAGCCCCGGGGCTGCGCTTCGGCACGCTGCCCACGTACGGCCAAAACATCGCGAGCCCCGTCAGCGTCCCCGCGGTCGCGAGCGTGAGGCCGGCGATCGCACCGGCCACGTTGCCGTTCGCATTCGCCGCGATCAACAACCCCGCGAATCCCGTCAGCAACGGCAAGCCGAGATGGAGACGCCGTTCTCGCTGCGCATCCGACGACTTGCCGACGACCACCATCGCAATGGCCGAGAACAAGTACGGGACCGCGCTGATCCAGCCGATCACGCCCAGATCGGTAAAGCCGAGCGAGCGCACGATGGAGGGCAGCCAAAAGTTCAGCGCGTAGACGCCCATCTGAATGAAAAAGTACGCGATGCCGAGCGTCAGCACCGTCGAGTTGAGCAGCGCGAGTTTCAACTGCGACGCACCGCGGGAGGAAGACGGCGCGGCGCTCGCGCTGTTTTCCTCGGCGAGCTCGGCCGCGAGCAGACGTTTCTCGGTCTCGTTCAGCCAGCGCGCCGTGCTCGGCTCGTCCTTCAGCAAGGCTAGCAGGACAAAACCTAGAAGAATGGTTGGCGCACCCTGTAGAAGATAGAGCCACTGCCATCCGGCCATGCCGCCGGGCGCGGACGCGAATTGCTTGAGCATCCAACCCGAAAGGGGGCCGCCGAGCAGCCCGGAAATGGGTATCGAGACCATGAAGAGCGACATCACTTCGCCGCGCCGCTTCGCGGGATACCACTGTGCGAAATACATGACGATGCTCGGAAAGAATCCGGCCTCGGCGATGCCCGTCAAGAAGCGCAACACGTAGAACGATTCGGCTGTCCTCACGAACAGCAACGAGGCCGACAGCGCACCCCAGATCATCATCAAGATGGCCATCCATTGGCGCGGCCGAAGTTTGCGCAACGCAAGGCTGCTCGGTACGCCTGCAATCACGTAGCCGACGAAGAAAATGCCCGCGCCGAGGCCGAACGCCGTTTCGCTCATTTTCAGATCGTCGAGCATTTGCAGCTTGGCGAACCCTACATTGATGCGGTCGAGGTAGTTGCACAGATAGCAGATGAACAGCAAGGGAAGGGTGCGCGCCATGGTCGAGCGGTAGGCGCGGCTCAATGTCTGCGCCTCGCCCGATGGGAGGCGATTCGATACGGTACTCATGTCGATCTCCTTGAAGGAGTGGGTGGGGAGTCGTACGAAGGCTCCTCGCGCGAGGAGCCTCGAATGGAAAGTCAGAGGCCGAACGGCCCGTGCTCGTGTGCGACGGGGGCGTCTTGGTGCGTAGTTGGCGTATGGCGCCGCGGGTCGTTGCCGGCGTAGCGGAACATCAGCGACAGCGCGCTTTGGACGGCAGCCGGGCAAACGTCGGGCGGCACGTCCGGCCCGAGGCAGGCGTGATGCGCGGCGGCGATCTCGTAGATCGCGAAACGTCCATGGCCCACGAGCGCCCGGGCCCACGTGCCGGGCGAGCCGGTGAGCGCGCCGATCTGCGCGGCCAAAATGCCGCCGAGGTTGCCGCCTGCGACGAGGGTGTCGAAGCGCTGCGGCGAGGCGACGAGTTCGATCACTGCTTGCTCGATGAGTCGATGCTCGACGGCGATATCTGCGTGGCGGCTCGCGGCCTCGGCCACGACGTCGCGCCACAGCTCCATCGTCTCGAGCCGGTCGGCCTGGTCGACGGAGGTGAGGCGGCACGCGCGCTGCTGGGCTGCGTCGAGCGCCACTTTCGCGAGCCGGCGAATGCTCGTCTCCGTGTAGCGCAGCGTATTGGCGCCCACGAGTTCGTAGCGCTGCGCGATCACGCCGCGCTCGCCTTCGCTTTGGCCTTGGCCTTGGAACGGGTCGCCGACGACGACGATGTCGAAGGCTCGCCCGCCCGGGGACGACCCGCGTAGCGCGTGGACCGCCGCGAAAAGGCCTGTGCGCATCGCGAGCCGCTCGATCTGACGGGCCGTCGCCGCGCCCGGTACGACGAGCATGGCGTCGAGCGTCTCGCTTTCGGCCATGACGCGCGCATCGTCGGCATTGGAGGCGACGCGCACCTCGTGAAGGCCGTTATTCTGCTGATTGAGGGTTTCTAGCGCCGCCAAGGTTTGACGGGCGATTGGAGCGTCGTAGCGCGCTCCTGCGAGGATCAATATCCGCATCGAAGTGGGCCTGAAGAATCGGCCTGCGTTGTCGGCGCGACGCGCGCTTAACGCATAACCCGGGTTGAGGGGCTTCGAACTGCCGCGAGTCCCGACGCGCACTCACCGGATAGGTGGCGGCGTAGCGCAACATGCGCGCGATTCGCGCAAAAGGGGACCCGATCGCGCTGCCGGCGGATTCGGCGCGCGTGCTCGGCACGACTTAAGGGGAGACGTACGCCGGCTTAGTTCCTAGCGGCGGATTCCTTCACCAAGCCTGGCTGCTCGCGCGTGAAGTAGTCGGTGTAGCGTTGCAGGCTGTGTTGGTCGCGGAAGCTGTAGGTCTTGAGCAGCCAGCGTTTGAGCGCCAGTTCCGGGTCGTTCACTTCGATCAGCTCGCGGTTGTGCAGCGCGTCCTGGTTGGCGAACGAAAAGAGATCGCCCGTGAGGATCTGCACGCGTTCCTTGTTGGCCTTGACGATGGCGTTCTTCAGCGCCAGCAGGGCGTCGATCGCTTCGTTGGGGGCCCCCGGCGCATAGGTCGTGCGCGTGTCGTAGTAGCGGAAGCTGTGCTCGTTTTCCAGGATCGCGTGCGAGTCGGAGATCACCTGCTGCTTGTTGGAATCGCGAGAGTACTCATCGTAAGGCGTCACGAAAAGCCGCTTGCGCAGCGTGGCTTGCTGCTCTTCGGTGAGATGGTCGAGCAATATGCGCCCGTCGAGATAGCCCGTGTAGATCCGGTTGGATTCGCAGCAGCGCATACCGAGCAGGCTCAGGTAATCGGCGCGTACGGGGTGGGCGGTGCGGTCGTTGTGGAAGAACAGCTCTCCGTCGGTTTTTTGCGTTTGCGTCTGGCTGTACTTCTTGTGCGCGTAGACGTCGTGGAAGAAGTCGCCGTTGTTGCGAGTCTGGTACGCGAGAAGCGGACTGTCGGTCAATTGGGCAAAGAGTTCTAAGAAGGCTTCGCCGACGAAAGATTTCTTTTTCTCGTATTTGTCGTGCACGGGATCGTCCTGGTCGAACATCGGGATGTGTTCGTCAAGCGGCACGTTGCGCAGCAGGTGCGAATAACTTTTCTTGCTGCGCCGCTCGGAGCGCACCTTTTCGCACACGTTGATGAAGAATTGCGGAATTTCTTGATCGGCTATCAGCGATTTGATCCGATTGTGAAAGCCGGTGTAATCCAGATATGGGCTTTCCTTGATGCTGCGTAGTACGTCGAATAGCTCGCCTTTTTCATCATTCGAGAACTCGAATGTGGGTTTCATATAGACCTCTAGACGTAAATGACATAGCGACAACTTCCTTTCCCCTCGAGAAAGGAATACCCACCGCATCCGGCGCGGTAAATACCGAGCCGGACATGGTTCTGTACGGGCGACGGCGCGTCCGCCATGGTTCGGCGTTGCGCATAGGCGTGCGTCGCCCTCCGCTCTCCGTGCTGATTCGGCCGCCGTTAGGCGGATAAAACAAGGGACGTCCGTGCGCCTGCCGCGCGCGAACGCCGGCACATCAAGGTGAAGTTCGGTCTGTCATCGGAATGCGAATGAAAGTACCTGCTTAAATAGCGAGTACTGCTCTCTCAGAAATATTCTTATTGCCCTGTAGCTGTATTCGTTGGTGCACGATTCGCTATGCCCAATGCGCATTCAGATTAGCACGGTGACTTGCGGCTCAAGATTTAAAAAGAATCGGCGGCCGCCATTGTTTCCGTTCGTGAAGCTGTGGGGAGGGAGATGGAAACAAAATGGCCGACTACGCTAGATTGTTTCGTCGGAAAGCGGTGCGGAGGGAGGCGCTCGATGCGTCAGGCGGTTGGCGCGCGCGTTTCCCGATGGCTGCGCGCAAGGCCGCGCCGAATGGCGGTGGGCGAGAAACCGAAGCGCCGATGAAAGCGCGCGGCGAAATGCGAGAGTGTTTTGTAGCCGACGTCGCCGGCGATCTGCGTCACGCTGTGGTGGGTGGATTGCAGCAGATTGAGCGCGAAGGACATGCGCGCGTCGGAGAGGATTTCCGTGAGCGTCGCGTTCTCGTCAGCAAGTTTGCGGCGCATGGTCGATTCGCTCATGGCGAGCGACGCGGCCACCGTCGGCGCGCTCCACTCGTTCGCGAGATCGGCGGCGATCAGCCGCCTGACTTTCGCGGACAGCGTTTCGGCAGCGGCTTCGCCGAAACGGCCGCCCTTGATGCCGATCCAAAGGAGTAGTTCCTGTACGCGGTGCTGGGCGATGACGGTGGGAAGGTTTGCGTCGTCGATAGCGTCGATGGCGCGATCGAAGGCCTGGCCGAATGCGGCGCATGGCTCGACGATGGCTTGTGCATGACGAATGACCGGCTGCTGTGGATATCGCGCGGCGTGCGCGGCGATGAGCGGTTCGTCGCAGGTGAGCCAACGCGCGCGGTACCCGCCTCGCTCGGGCAAGCGGTTGATCACGTCGAATGTTTGCCCGCCGGCGATCGCGACGGCCTCGCCCGCGCGGATCACGTATTCGCCGCCGGCCCAGCGTACGATTTTCGAACCGCGCTCGACCACGACGAGCATCGGCTTATCGATGAACAAACGCTTGAATTCCAGCGCTTGCTGCTGCTGGACGAGGCCGCCGGCGCCGATGCCGGCGCGTTGTGCGATGCGCGGTTCCATGAAGGCCCTGGCGGGGCGGTTAACGGTTGGCCAAAGCCGTGGTCGTGGCTTTGCCGAGGCTATTGACGTGAGTCAGGTAGCCGACCATCGCGGGCGTGGCGCCGTCGGGCAGCTCGAGCTTGTCCACCTTCAACGCATTGACGGTGATGAGGTAGCGATGGGTTTCACCCGCGGGCGGGCATACGCCCAGGTAGCGCGTTTGACCGGCATCGTTGTGAACGGCTTTCGCGCCGGCGGGCAATGTGCCGTCGGCGCTGCCGGCGCCCGCGGCCAGTTCGTCGACATTCGCGGGGATATCGGCAACGATCCAGTGCCACCACCCCGAGCCGGTGGGAGCGTCTTGATCGTAGACGGTGACGACGAAGCTTTTCGTACCGGCGGGCGCGTTGCGCCACGCGATGTGGGGCGACACATTGGCGCCGTGGCAGCCGAAGCTCCCGCTGTATTGCGGGCCGGCGAAATGGCCGTCGGGCTGGCTGTCGGTGGTGACGCGGAAGTCGGCGGCGCGAGCCGGCGAGACGGCGGCGAGGGTCAAGCCGGTCAAGAGGCTGAGCAAACAGGCGGCGGTCTTCATGGAGCTTGGCGGGTCGCGTGAAATTGCAATGGAGGAATTATGCGCAGTGCGCGGGGCCCGCGTTGTTGTATTCCGGCCATCCATTGTCGCGATTCGCTCAATGTGAGCGGAAGCCGCGCATCCTCACCGCCCCTGCGTTTCCAAGCAGGCGCGGCTCGCCAAGCGTGCGGCTTTTCGATCGGCGCCACGTTGCGCGAAGCCCGCCATCGCCCATACGCCTAGGCCGGCCACGGCGAGCAGTGCGCCTACCCACCCTGGGGAAGTCCAGCCGAACCCGCCTGCGATCGCGAGCCCACCGAGAAACGGCCCCAGCGCGTTGGCCGTATTGAACGCCGAGTGATTGAGCGCGGCCGCGAGGCCTTGCGCATCTTCCGCAACGTCCATCAGGCGCGTTTGCAAGACGGTGCCGAGCGCACCGCCGACGCCGATCAGGAAGACGTCCACCGCGAGCGTCCAGACGTTCGTCGCGGCCAACGGGAAGGCGAGCAGCATCACCGCGCTCCAGACGAGCAGGAGCCCGGCCGTGCGCATGACCGCGCGGTCGGCGAACATCGGTACGACGAGGTTGCCGGCCGTGAGCCCGATGCCGAAGACGCTCAGCACGAGCGATGCGGTGCCGACTGAGGCATGCGTGACCGAGGCGAGTACATTGGCCAGATACGTATAGACCGCGAACAGGCCGCCAAAACCGATCGCGCCGATGCCGAGCGTGTACCAGACTTGGGCGCGTTTGAGCGCGCTCAGCTCGCGTAGCGGGCTTGCGCCGGCCGCGGCGGGCGTCGACGGCGCCCACAGGCGCACGCACGTCATCGTGACGGCGCCCATGAAGGCGGCGAAGCCGAAGCTCCAGCGCCAGCCGATCGCATGGCCGAGCCAGTTGGCGAACGGCACGCCTACGATGGTGGCGACCGTGAGGCCGAGGAACATGCGGCCGACGGCGACGGTACGGCGGTTCTCGGGGACGAGCGAGGTGGCGACGAGCGCCGCGACGCCGAAGTACGCGCCATGCGGCAGCCCGCTAATGAAACGGAAGAACAGCATCCAGTGATAGTTGGGCGCGAGCGCGCTCAAGGCATTGCCGACGACGAACAGCGCCATGAGGGCGATGAGCAGATCGCGGCGATCGAGCCGGGCGCCGAGCACGGCGAGCGCGGGCGCGCCCACCACGACGCCCAGCGCGTACGCGCTGATGACATGGCCGGCCACGGGCGCGGTAATTCCGAGCCCGTGCGCGAAGAGCGGCAAGACGCTCATCGTCGCGAATTCGGTCGTGCCGATCGCGAAGCCGCCTACTGCCAAAGCCAAGAGAACCCAGGCCGTTTTGTTCTTTGCTGCTTCAATCTGGTGCATCGCCGCGTGCCGTCATCAAGCGGGGTTAACCCGCAAAGCTGCCATTCTAGTGGCACGGGGGAAAGTTCGCTTGGCGGCTATCGCTCGGATCGATAGGGGGACCGGTAAGCTAGTTGAGCGGCAGTGAAGGAAGCGGACGACCGGCTGCTTCGGCCCACTCGCCGAAAAAGCGCTCCATATCCGCGTGGTTTTCCCAATCCAGGACATCGTCTGCATCGGCGCGAATCGCTGTAAGAACCCTGTCGGCTGCGGTGGAATGCGCTCCCGCCACTATCACGTAGCTTCGAAGTCTCGCCGATTCCAATTGGGTCTTAGCGTAGTGGATCGCATACGCCTTGCTGTAGGCCGCGTGTTTATGTTGGGTACTGACCAGTTCGGCAGCATCGGTGCGCAAGTCGATCGTTTGAGCCACACGCAGGATGCCGTTTTGCAATGCGAACTCGACCTTGACATCTGCTTCGGCGTCAGGGGTGTAGTGCTCTACGACTTGGTGGTCAGGCAGCGCCGCCTTGTCCTCGGCCAATATGCCAAGCAATTGGAAGCGGTCCCGTACGTCGTAGAAAAGCCTTGAGCGAGGCTCGCGCGCACGGCCCCGCGCGACAGGGGTTTCGCATTGAGTCGCTAACGCAAGTTTGGCGTGCTTGACGTAGTCGGCTTCGGTTTCGAATCGAAAGGTACCGAGCCGAGCAACGGCTTGTGGTCGAAGCACTTGAAGTACTTCGAGAAGGCGAAGCGCCTCGTCGCATCTCGCATCGCCGACGATCTTGGGGATCTCCGCTTCCTGCGCGCGAAGTCTCTCAACGCTGGCGGTTGGCGCAAGTGCTTTGATCTTACGTAGGCCGTTGGCGATATGGACCCGCACACCTCCGTTCGGCATAAACACGACGATTCCGTAGTTGACGTGCTCCGTCCTGTTGTGATGCGGCTGAAACTGAAGCGTGCAGTACCGAGCGATGTGCGATGTCATGGTGCAATCCCGTCCACGCGGATCGAACTCTCATTATCCCACCATCGGCAAAACTCATCGCGAGTCATCACGACGAACCACTCGTCAGGCGCGTCGTTGAGGATCGCGTAGAACTCGTCGGGCTTGATGGAGGCCAATCGCGCCTTCGCGCGGCCGAATGAAGTGGAGTCAAACTTCCTTAAGCGATCGCGAATCAGCCTTTCGATCACGACGAGCGTGCTACAGACAGGATCAAGCGGAAGGGCGCCCATCGGAATCTCGTCTGACGGTCCGGCGCGAGAGAAATCCATTGCAAGGCACATCGGTGTTTCCGCGCGACGTACGAACAGATAGTTCCCGGCATGTCGGTCCGGATTGGGAAAAAATTGATCAATCGCAAATATGGCGGAAATGTCGGCGGCATGACTGGCGAGAAGTTCCAGAGCGCGCACGGGTCCCGTGCCACCGTCGATCTGTTCTGCCGCATCTTCCCATCGCGATCCGAACGCCAACTGCCCATCGACGCAAGCAACGATATGGTATTCGGGCACAGAGATTCCACATAGCTCACAAAGTCTATGGCCAATCCACTCGGAGATGGGCAGGAGCTCGCCATCTTGCACGCGCTTGATCGCGTATCTAATTCGGTCTTTCGTGTAGCCAATCAGTTTCAAGTCCTTTGAATCCGAGTACGGCTCCTCGTGCTCGATCGGTATTGGAAAGAATGTTCGTTGGCTCATGGTGAAAGATGGGCAAGGACACGCACCGGTCCGTAGTTGGTATCCCTACCGGTGCTCGGCACATGTCTCGCGGGGAAACCTGCGACATTCGGGGAAGAAAGAGCGAAGAGCTTAGCGCGCTTCAGTCCCCGCAAGCAATGTTGATCCAAAAGATAGGACGCTTTGACGGGACGAATCCTGCGCAGAGTCCTTCTTGGCGCTGAAACAGAAAGGCCCGGCGAGTAGATAAAGACGGACTCACCGCGCAGCACCCGAATTGTCGCCTCCCGCATCCGGCACATCGGGCGTCGGTGTCGGCGAGGACCCCGCGCCCGCGGGCGGGAAACCGCTCGTTGTGCGTGGTGCGCCGCTGGGCGGCTCGCCTGAGCCCGGCGGCAAGATCGTCGGCGCGAGCTGCGCCGGCACGCCGCTGGCGGCGCCCGGCGTCGGTGCGCTCGGCAAACTCCCCGTCGCGCCGCTTGCCGGCACACCGATCAGCGGCGGTTCCGAGGCCGGCCCAGGGGCCGATGCCTGCGAGCCGGCCCCCGGCAACACGACCGCCGAACTCGGCGTTGCCGCCGACGCCGGCGCGGAGGCTGACGGTTCCTCGACAGGCTTCGCCGGCGGCGCGCGATGCGCCGGCGCGGGCGCGGGCGCCGTCGGCGCCTGGGGCTTCGATCCGGATAGCCATGCCACCCAAGCGCGCAGCTTGTCGCGGAATACGTCGAACCCGCTCGGCTGAACTTCGGTGTCGAACCGCGCGCGCGAATCGATCAGCCGCGCGCGCAGCGCCCGCTGATAAAAGTCCCCGACGATCGGCAGCGCGCTGTGCGCCCCCTCGCCCCAATAACTTCCGCCCAGCGTCACGCGGCCGTCGTCGAACCCCACCCACGCGCCCGCGACGAGCTGCGGGTGCATCAGGATGAACCAGCCGTCGGTGTTGTCCTGCGTCGTACCGGTCTTGCCCGCCACGTCCGCGCGAATCCCGAAGCGTGAGCGGATGCCGGCGCCGGTACCGCGATTGACGACGTCGCGCATGACGTCGATCAGCGTGCGGTCCGCCGCGGCCGGCAACGCTTGCTCGGGCTCGGCGGGTTCGAATTGCGCGAGTACGTGACCTTGGTGGTCGTCGATGCTCGTCACCATGCGCGGCTCGAGATACGCGCCGTCGTTCGCGATCGTCGCGTAGGCCGATACCATTTCCTTGACCGTTACCGGGCTCGTACCGAGCGCAAGCGACGGCACGGGATCGAGCTTGCTGTCGCGCACGCCCATCGCCCGAGCCAGACTGGCGACGCGCTCCGGGCCGACCTGCTGGATCAACTGTGCGGTAATGCGGTTGCGCGAGTAGGCGAGGGCGTCGCGCAGCGTCATCGGTTTTCCGCTCGGCGGTACGTCATCGTCCGGACGCCAGATCTCGCCGCCTTTCAGCGGGATCTCGACGGGTTGATCGATGAACGTATCCGTCGGTTTCATGCCGCTCGCGAAGGCGGCGCCGTAAACGAAAGGCTTGAACGTCGAGCCCGGCTGGCGGCGCGACTGCTGCACATGATCGAACGGTTCATCGGCGAAATCGCGGCTGCCCACCCAGGCCCTAATCTGACCGTTGCGCGGATCGATAGCCAAAAAGCCCGCCTGAATCTCGGTCTTGTCATGACAGAGCTTGCGTACGAAGTCGCGCTCGGCGCCAAGCTGCTTGAGCGCATCGGCGTCGCTTTGGCCCGCGGCCCGCGCGCTGCGGTATTCGGCGGATTCGCGCATGAACGTCTTGAACAGATCGTTCGCCGGAGAGCAGCCTGCCCGGCCGCTCCATTGCCCGTTCGCGATCGACTGCAACTGCCGGCCCTGCAGCGCGACCGCCGCGGTCGCCATCGCCTGCAGACGCGAATCGATCGTGGTATGGACGACGAGGCCGTCCGAGTACACGTTGTAGTCGTTCGCGTCGGCCCAGCCGATCAGCCACTTGCGCAACTGCTGCGCGAAATGCGGCGCGGGCCCCGGCGGCTCGACCTGACGCTCGAAGTCGACCGACAGCGGCTTCGTCTTGAGTTTGTCGTAGGCGGCCTGCGAAAGACGGCCGTACTTGACCATCTGCCCGAGCACGGTGTTGCGCCGAGAAAGCGCTCGCTCCGGGTTGATCACCGGGTTGTAGTAGCTGTTGCCCTTGAGCATGCCCGTGAGGGTCGCCGCTTGGAGAATGTCGAGGTCGTCGGCCGACTTGCCGAAGTAGGTGCGCGCCGCCATCTCGACGCCGTAGGCGTTGTAGAGAAACGGCACCGTGTTCAAGTAAGTCTCGAGGATCTGGTCCTTGCTGTAGGCCATCTCGATCTTTTCCGCGGTAATCGCTTCCTTGATCTTTCGCGTGAGCGTGGGCGCGCGGCCCACTTCATCGGGATACAGATTGCGTGCGAGCTGCTGCGTGATCGTGGAACCGCCCTGACGGTCGCCGCCGAACGTGTGCAACGCCGCGGACGCGGTGCGCCTCCAGTCGATGCCGTGATGCTGGTAGAAGCGGTGGTCTTCCGTGGAGATCAACGCATCGACCATATGCGGCGAGATCTCTTTCAGCGTTACCCATTCGCGGTTCGACGGCTTGAATTCGGCAAGCAGCTTGCCGTCCGCCGACAGGATTTGCGCGGGGCGATCGACGCGGGCCTTGCGGATGTCGCTGATGCTCGGCGTGAACGGAATCAGCACGAGTACGTAGAGCAAGACGAGCGCGGGCGGTGTGGCGAGCGTAAGCAAAACGCCGCGGCGTGTGGGATGCCGCGCGTGGCGCCAGGCGGTCGCGAGCACGTGTTTCGCCGCGTCGGCCGCCAAGCTCGTCAGCGCCGCGGCCACGTGGAAACACGCCGCCGCCAGCCATGCCATGCGGCGAGCCCATTTGATGCAGAAATCCCGTACGGTGGTCATGAATCGGTGCATCGCGCTGCTATCGGCCTGTCCAGAAAACGCTGCATGGTACCAAACGGCTCGCCGAGCGCCGGGAACAGTCCGCTGCAACGGCGGGAACGCTAGCGCGGTTTGCGCCGCGCGCTCTTCTTCGCCGTGCCCGCGCGCGGCGGTTCGACGGTGGTGGAGGCCGACGGTACGGCCGCGGGCCCCGCTAACCGCTCCATCCAAGACAGTGCTTCGACGTACGACAGAAACTGCTGCAGGTAACCGGCCGAGCACTCCCGCATCAGCGAGAGCGAGCGATGCACGAGACTGTTCGTGTTGAGCGGGCCTGCGTTGTCCGGCACCTGTTCGCGCGAGTGCCGCAACTGTTTCTCTGCGCTGAATTTCGACCACGTCTCGCGGAAGTAGTCGAGCATGGGCAGATCCGGCGATCGTTCGTGTCGGTGCGAAGGCAGTGCGTCACGTGCCGTCGATGCTTCGTGTTGCGTCGCGGCGGCCGCACGGCTGGCGAGGAGGTCGGCCAATTCGGCCAGCGGGCCGCGGCTCGGCGTGGGTTGCGTCGGCGGGCAATCCGCGGTGGCGGGCGCGTTGTCCTGCCCCTCACCGCGGATGTCCGCCGCATCGGCTCCATTGCCGGCCTCTATGCGTCGAACCTCATCCGAATAGGCCGCGATCAGCGTAGCGAGCCGTTCGTCGAGCACGCCACGCACCTCGCCGCCGTAGTCGGCCGCGCGTCGCGCGAGCGCCTCGATCGAACGAAAGCGCGCGCGGTTCACGCGATCGGCGCCGCTTGCGCGCCATGCGTCGAGCGTCGCCAGTGCGTCGGCCGTCGTGTCGGCCGTTGTGTCGGCGGCGCCCGCGCCATCCGCTCCTTGCGTCATTGGGCTCGCACTACTCATGCTGCTGGGCGCCCGAGTCCGAGCGCTTCGGCACCGGCGCGATTTCGACGCGACGGTTCTTTGCCCGGCCGGCCTCGTCCGTGTTCGAACTCACTGGCTGCTGCGCCCCGAATGCTGCGGCGAACATCGATTGCGCGGGCACGCCCGCATCGATCAGCGAGCGCATGACCGTCAGCGCGCGCTGCGCGGACAGCTCCCAGTTGTCGGCAAAATGGCGGCTGCCGGCGCGTACCTGCTGATCGTCGGTGAAGCCGCTCACCATGAGGATCTCGTCGTGCGAGCGCAGATAAACCGTAAGCGGACCCGCCAGCGATTTCAGCAGATCCCGGCCCTGGGGTTGCAATTGATCGGAATTCAGCGCGAACAGCAGGCTGCCGCTGATGCCGATGCGGCCATTCACGAGCGTGACGCGCCCCGCCGCGAGCGGACCGGCGAGCGCCTGCTCGAGCGTCTTGCGCCGCTGCGCCTCGAGCTGCCGCTCTTTCACTTGATCTTCGAGGCGCGCCGACAGTTCGAGCTGCAGCCCGATGACGCCCACCAAAATCAGCACGAACGCACCCACCAGTACCGACATCAGATCGGCGAAGGCGGCCCAGACCGGCGCGGTCGGCTCCGCGCCGCCGTCGATCTCCTCGCTCATGCCGCCTCGATCCCGTTCGATGCGCGCTGCGACGCAAGCTGCTGCAGATCTTCGACGATCTGCTTCTGCGACAGCATGCTCAGATCGATCACCTCGCGCGCCTGCGCCACGTAGTACGCCAACTGCTCGTCGCTGCGCGTGAGCGAACGATCGAGCGCGGATTCGATCCGCTCCAGATGCGCGACGAGGCGCTCGTTGGATACGCCGAATTCCTGCACGGCCGAGCCGAATGCATCGCCCAGGCTCGCGACTTCAACCGCGCCGCCGGTGATCTGCGCGGCGACAGACCCGAGCTTGCGGGTTTGAGCATCGACCGTATCCGAGAACTGCGCGCCGACTCGCGCAAGCAGTTCAGCCGACGTGGCGACCAGCGCATCCACGGCGACGCGCTGTTCCGTGGACGCATGATTCACGGCATCGAGCAGCGTGCTCAGCGTCTCGAGCAGCCGGGCGCGTTCCTCGAGCATCGCCGTATCGCGAACCATGCTGTCGGATAGCTTCTGGCGCAGCTCAGCGACAACCTCGGCCGCGGCCCGCGGCGCTTCCGACGCCGCTTGCACGAGCTGCGCGATCTCTGCGATCGTTCGGGCGGCGTTCGCTTGCGTTTGCGCGGAGATCTCCTTGGCCGTCTGCTCGAGCGTCTCGCAGATCGCCTGCTGGCGGGAAGCCGTGTGCTCGCCCGTTTGCCGCCAGGCGTCGCCGAGCGACTGCGCCATCGTGTCGAGCGCGCCGGTCCAGGCGCGCAATCGCGTTTCGTCACGGGCGGCCAACTGCCGATGCAGATCGGCATGCGATTCGTCGAGCGTGCGCAGCAAGCCAGCGGCATGCTGCTCGAACGTGGCGGCCGATGCCGCCAGCGCTTGCTCGTGGCGCGCCGCCACCGTGTCGCTCGCGCGCTCCTGGCGCGTCAGCGCGGCGTCCCATGCCGCCGATACGCTGCCGACCCCGGCATCGATGCGATTCGACACGCCTTCGAGCCACGCCGACGAACGTTGTTCGAACGAGGCGGTAGAGCGCTCCAACGCGACGCGTAATTGCTCGACCAGCGCATCGCCGGAACGCTGCTGCTCCTCGATCGCTTGCGTCCAAAGCTTCGCCACGGTGGCCGTGCTCGCTTCGAATCCGCCCGACAGGCCGTCGAGCTGCCGTTGCACGGCGTTCGTGACCGTTGCGCAGAGCGCGGTCATCTCGCGCGAAAGGCCAGCCATCGTCGCTTGCACGACGGGCTCGATCGCCGCGCTGGCGCCGCGGGCGCTCTCGGCCGCGCTGTCCCGCAGCGAGCGGCCCACGGAGGACGCGAGCGCCGTATACGCACGCTCGACATTCGCGTGCAGCGCCTGTTGACTCGCAAGCTGTTGCTCGTTCAGCGCGATGCTGTGACGCTCGATCGCGCTCATCATCGTTTGCAGTCGATCGACGAGCGCCGGCATGGCGTCGGCTTGCCGCTGCATCAGCCGGAAGCTTTCCTCGCGACGCCACGCCTGCGAATACGTTCGCAGCGACGTGGCGATGCGTTCGTCGAGCCCGCGCGCCGCCTCGAGGCGCATGTGCCGGCACAACGCCGACAGCAGCCCGAGCATCGCGGAGGTGGCGACGCCCGCGATGGACGTGCCGAATGCGAAGCTCAACCCCTTGATCGGCGCGGCGAGCGACGCGCGGATCGCGGCGAGGTCGGTTGCGCTGTCGAGCGCGGCGCCGGTGCCGCGCAGCGTCGTCACCATGCCGAGCAGCGTGCCGAGCATGCCGAGCAGCACCAGCAGGCCGACGAGGTAAGGCGTGATCGACGGGCCGGGCAGGGCGGCGCGGCCGCCTTCCACGCGTTGCCGCACGGCCCCGCGCAGCGCAGGGTGCAGACGCTCGAGCCAAGCGTCGAGGCTGGGAGGCGCCGCCGAAAGGTCCGCTACGGCCTGCACGAGATTCGACGTGCGTTGCTGATAGCGATGCAGCTCGATTGCGCCGGCGACATAACAGACGCCGATCAGCAAGGTGACGGCCAGCGCGAGCGGGTTCGAGACGGCGTAGCCCGCGCCGATCCAGCAGACGGCGGCGAGCCCGGCGAGAAAAGCGACTAGATCGAGGCGATATCTGGACATGGGGTCCTGGTTAGCAGGTGCGAAGGGCGGCGCGCAGCCCTTCGACCGGTTGAAAACGAATCTCGAGTTCGGCGAGCAGCGCGCTCTGCATATCCTTGCGAAATGCGTCGAGCCAGGGGCCGTCCTTCACTGTCGGCGTGTCGGCCGCGCTGGGGGCCGAGCCGGGTGCATCGCGCGCCACGCCTTGTGCGTCTTCCACGCTCTGCGCCCCCTGTGCATTCCCGTTCGCTGCCAGCGCTTGGCTGCGCAGGCGCTCGAAATGCACGGCGAGCAGTCCGGGGACGGCGGCCAACGCGTTGTGTTCGCGCACCGCCAACACCCGCTCCATCACGGCGTCGACCGCGGCGAGGCGCGACATGGCCGGCTCGCGGGTCGAGAGCATCTCGCGCAGCGCCGTGCGCAGATTGCCGATCGCGCTTTCCATCTTCTCTTGCAGCGACAGATAGCACTGACGAAAGGCGGCATAGTCCGGCGCCGCGCCGGCCACGGCAAAGTTCTGGCGATGGCGTGCCGGGCCGTTGTGACGGTGCGGCATGAGCATGGGGTCGCGGGCGATGGCGTTCGTGAGCGTCGTGCGCACCCGTAGGCACAGTGCGTCTTCCGCTTGATCCGGTGCGGCGCCCCGGGGGCCGCCTGCGGGCGGAGCGCCGCTCAGCGCCGAGGACAACGCGATCGCGTCTGTCCAGACGAGCCACTGCCCCAGCCGGTCGGCGAGCGGCGGCTCGGACTCTGGAAAACGGGCGTCCGTCAGGCGGGCGAGTAAGCGGATGAGCGCCGGCCCGCTGATGGCCTTGCGCTCGGGAACATGCACCATTGCCGCGAGCAAAAAAGGCAGCAGTTTACACGCCCCGAGGGAGGCGAACACGGCCCCATTAAAACCCCGACGCTCGGCAGCGCGAAGCTTACCTCGCGAGGCCGCCGTACGGCAGCGTCCAACCCGGCAGGATTGCGCTCTCGCGGTTTGGATCCGAAGCCATGCCGTATGGCGCAAGCGCCAGGCCGACCCGGTGATGCGCCGTCTCCTTCGGCGTGTGGCCGAACTCCGCTTTAAAGGCACGATGGAAGTATTTCACGTCGGTAAACCCATGGGCCCAAGCCAGTTCGGCAATGCGTACGCCGGCCTGTCGCGGGTCGGCGAGCGCGTGATAAGCCCGACGTAGCCGCTTGTGCCTGATTTGGCGCATCACGCCGCCTTCCCCGTCGAACAATTGATACAGCTTGGCGCGCGACAGCCCTATCGCACGGCAGATTCGGTCCGGGGTGAGATCGGGTTCGAGCAGATGCGTATCGATATAGCGTTCGATCCGCTCGCGCAGCGCATGGTGTATGACGCCGCCGGCCGCGTGCAGGGCGTCGGCCGTGGGCGAAACTGCGGCGCTGAGCAGCAGCAGCGTCGCTTGCACGACATGGGGCACGTCTTGCGTACGCAGCCCGGACAGGTTGCGGTAGAGCGACTGCAGATGGTCGGCAAACAGACGTCCCGCGCCGCTCGTCAAAGTCTGCCCGTGAAGGAGCGCCGTATGTCCTGGCAGCAAATGCCGCGGAACGGCCAAACTGACGACGTCGCCCGCTTCGACCATGCAATCGTTGATTTGCGCGACGTCGTGAACGATCAAATCGCCGGCGGTCCGAATCGATTGCGGACGCGTCGAGCGACAGAGCAGTCGTCCACCCAGCAGCAGCGTAAAGCGAAGGGAGTCCTGGCCGTCGAGCCGAATGCGCCGGTCGGTTCGATGGATCAGATAGCTAAGCGGGCGAGCGCGCGCCGGCCAATGTCGACCGGCAACGACGAGCGGACCCAGCGCCGCCCCGGTCGCTTCGGCATCGAATGGCCCGTAACCGTCATCGTCGAAGCGGCAGTCGCACAAATTGTCCTTCACCCAGAGCGCGAATCGATCCCGTTCGGGATAGTCGGCGGTGCGGAACGTGAAAGTCGAGACGAAATCCATGAGTCGCTAGCATCGTGTCGTGTCGTGTCGGGCGAGATTCGCATGCGGTATCGATGCTTCCGCGCTTGACCCTCACTATACCGAAGGAGGCAATCGTTTGGCGCCCGCATCGGGGTCGAACGCGCGCCAAACGATGCGTGGACGCAAATCCACTTCTCTAAGACGCAATTCCTCTTCGCCAAACAAAATGCTTGCGACAATGACGTGCGTTCCATAATTCAACTCTTAAAAAATGATGAACAGTAACCGTTTAAAGATGGTAATGCTGGCGACCGGCGTGGCGGCTGTCCTTACTGCATGCGGCACCACGCAGATGAACATGATCGATGTGCAGAATTCGACAGCGAAAACATTAGGCCTTGCTTCTTCCGATGAGATCGCGATCGCCAATGTGAAATACGGAAAACGCGATGCGCTGGGCGGCACGCCCGTCACCTACGACGCAACGACCGGAAAGGGGCGGCGTTTCACATGTTCGGTCTTCATGATTCCTGGGCTTACGCCGATGAATCCGCCTACCTACAACAATTGGGAATGCCATCCCCACACGTAACGAGAAATAACAATGAATAAGAAACTGCTGATCGTGATGGCGTGTCTTGGCCTCGCGGCATGCGGCGGCAATTCGGAACATGCATAGCAGCGATGCCGTGTCGTCCGCTTACGTCTATACCACGGCGCAGCAGCCGACCAGCGCTTCCGCGTTTCTCGCTTCGGCCAATTCGCAAGGTCAAAGCGGCTATTGGTACTACGGCCCGGTGATGCTCGATTCGGCCGGCAAGTCGCTGTTCATGAAAGACACGTCGTCGGCTTCCTCCTATACCTACGACA
>DATJJH010000270.1:0-40215 GCA_035492395.1 Trinickia sp.
CCGCTTGAATCACCTTGTACCTGTCCAGCTCGCGCATCGTCATCGTGATCCGTTCTGTCGCAGCCATCGAAGCCTCCGGCGCCGAGATCGGCTGCCGGCCAGCGTACGCCACGCCAAAGCGGACATTTGAACTTAGCTAAACGCGGACATTACAACTTAGCCGCTACAAACAAAAACTTCGATAATTCATGTTATGTCAAATCAGATTGACAATGAAAACGCCCCATCGACAACCGCTCAATTCAACCGCGGAGCGCATCGCTGATCACGCGACTCCGCGGCCGACGTCCAATCCCCGGGCCAACCGAAGCACCTCCACGCCATCCACGATCCACGCGTTCTACACCAAACTACGAGGCGGGCACCTTCAAACTCCGCTTGGATTCCACTACGCTCCACGCATCTCGCCGCGGTGCGGACGAGATATCGGGCGTGTAGCCGTGACGCCCAGAATCAACGATCCTGGCCCTTTATCCCTTAACGGAGGACGAGTCGTGACATCCCCAGTTGCCCCGCGTAACTTTGTGACACCCGATGTGATGCACCTGCTGTATTCAGATCGAACGGACCCGCCGGTTCAACCCAACACAGTTTCACCCGCGACTTCGACGTCCCAAGCCGGAACAGATCCGGCGGCGCCGGACCCATTGGATTCGCCTTCGATCATGGGCATGAGCAAAGCCAGTCAACGAAGGTTGAACGAGGTCATAAAAGCGGCGAAGGATCTCGGCATTCCCTTGAGCAAGGCACAGCAGCGGCAACTCGCCAAAGAGCTTGGAAGACGCGAACGAGGGGAGGATGGCGGTACTGACGACACACCGGACAACACCGAAACCGAATTTTCCTCGTTAGCCAGCACTGCCGTCCATGCCGCGAGTTCGGCTGTACATGCCGTTGGAGCCGCAGCCAATAGCACGGGACATTTCATTTCGGGTCACGCCGAGCAGATCGGCGTCCCAGCCGGTGTCGCGGTCGTCTTGGGTGGTACTGCAGCCGTAGCCGTGGATGTCGTCGGCGGGCTCGGGGCCGTCGCGGCATTGTTTTAATGCCCGCCACGACTGATCCGATGCAGTCCCCTGCCTCACCGATGCAATGACTTCCCGCGCATCTCCGGTCCGTCGAACGTTCAACGCTGCAACCAGCGTAATCCCGCCGACGCGGACGTCGCTTAGAATAAGAGCGCAAGACTCGGAAGGCGATCCTACCGCTGCCGGTGCAGCATAGCCGCTATCGCCCAACACACGAACCGAATCGTGACCACCCTAGTCCACCGCCACGCCGCACCTACGTGCGCCGAGAAGCAAACGGATAGCTTTTCCACGTCCGTATCCACCGCGACCGAAAAAATAGACGCTATCGACTGGCCCCATGTCCAAGCCTGTCTCGATGCATACGGATACGCCGTCGTGCGAGGCTTGCTCCGGCCAAGCGATTGCCATGCTCTAGCCGAGCAGTACGATACCGATCCGCTTTACCGCAGCCGCATCGTCATGAGTCGCCACGGCTTTGGCAAAGGCGAATACAAGTACTTCGCCTACCCGCTGCCCCCGATCATCGCAACGCTACGCGCGACGATCTACCCTCACCTCGTACCCATCGCGAACCGGTGGAACGAAATGATGAAGATCGCCGTGCGCTACCCGATGAAGCATGCTGCATTCATCGACCGCTGCCACGCGGCAGGCCAACTGCGCCCCACTCCGCTCATCCTTCAATACGAGCAAGACGATTACAACTGCCTCCACCAAGACCTCTACGGGGAACACGTGTTCCCGATCCAAGTCGCTGTACTGCTGTCGCAGCCTCAGCGCGATTTTACCGGCGGAGAATTCGTACTGACCGAGCAGCGCCCGCGCATGCAGTCTCGTGCTGAAGTCGTGCCGCTTGAACAAGGCGATGCGGTGATCTTCGCCGTCAGCCACCGCCCGGTACAGGGAACGAGAGGCGTCTACCGCGTCAATATGCGCCATGGCGTTAGTCGGCTCAGGTCGGGCCGCCGTCATACCGTCGGCATCATTTTTCACAACGCCCTATAGGGACGCCCGAGCGGCGACTAAAATGAAACGCATGTGCAGCCGCGGCGGTCTCGCCTATCCGGCCGTGCGCGACGGCCCTTCAATGTTGCAGATCTGAAGCTGTGGCGCGTATGTTTGCTCTGTACAAAGATCGTGCGCAAGCCGGACGCGTGCTGGCCGAGCACTTACGCAACGAGGCCGGGGCCAGCGCCGTCGTGCTCGCCCTGCCGCGCGGCGGCGTACCTGTCGCATTCGAAGTGGCCACGGCGCTGCATGCAGAGCTCGATGTTCTTCCGGTGCGGAAAATCGGCGTGCCCGGTCAGAAGGAACTGGCCATGGGCGCGATCGCATCGGGCGGCGCCCTCTACGTCGACCATGACACCATGCGCGCCGCACATGTTTCGCAAGCGCAGTTCGATGCCGTGCTTGCACAGGAACGCGTCGAGCTAGCGCGCCGGGAGGCGTTGTATCGTGGAAATCGCCCGCCTGCATCGGTCGAGGGCCGGACTGTGCTGCTCGTCGACGACGGAATCGCCACAGGAGCCACGATGCGAGCCGCCGTACTCGCATTGCGGGCACGCAGGCCCAAACGCATCGTGGCCGCGGTGCCCGTGGCGCCGGAGAGAATCGATGCGGAATTCGCCGACGCCGTCGACGCGTTCATCTGCCCGTCGCAGCCGACGCTATTTTTCAGCGTCGGCCAGCACTATGAAGACTTCGGCGAAACGACCGACGACGACGTGCGCGAGTTGCTACACCGCGCCTGGGGTGGCGCGGTGTAATTCGCGAATGAGGGGGCCGACGGGCTAATTCAAAGCCGCACGGCCGGAGGGACATACCGGCACTCGAACCGCTTTCTGACCGTGCCGTTCTCGTCCACGCTCTCGAGGTAGACGTCGAACTGCCACAAACGCGCCATGTGTTTGAGCACCTCTTCGCTGTCGTTCGCCAAGTGCCGGTTGTCGCTCATGAAGTGACGCAGCGTGAGGCTGCGGTCCCCTCGCGTGTTCACGGACCACACTTGAATGTTGGGTTCGCGATGATGCATGTCGTACTGGCGCGACAACGACTGGCGCACGTGCTGGTACCCGCTGTCGTCGTGGATCGCCGATACCTCGAGCGCGTCGCGCGTATCGTCGTCGAGCACCGAGAACAGCCGCATGTCGCGAATGAGCTGCGGCGACAGGTACTGCGCGATGAAACTCTCGTCCTTGAAGTTGCGCATCGCGTAGTGCAGCGTCTGCAGCCAGGGCGAGCCGGCGATATCGGGGAACCAGCGGCGGTCCTCCTCGGTCGGCGCCTCGCAGATCCGCCGAATGTCGCTCATCATCGAAAAGCCGAGCGCATAGGGGTTGATGCCACTGTAGTACGGCTTCGTCACGGGCGGCTGATAGATAACGTTGCTGTGCGAGTGCAAGAACTCCATCATGAAGCCGTCTTCGAGCAGACCTTGGTTGTAGAGCGTATTGAGCAAGGTGTAGTGCCAGAACGTCGCCCACCCTTCGTTCATCACCTGCGTTTGCCGCTGCGGATAAAAATATTGTCCGATCTTACGTACGATTCGTATGACTTCCCGCTCCCACGGCTCGAGCAGCGGCGCGTTCTTCTCCGCGAAATAAAGCAGATTTTCTTGCGGCTCGGGCGGATAACGCTCTTCTTCCTCCTCGGCTAGCGGCGTTTGATGCGAAGGTAACGTGCGCCACAACTCATTGACCTGCGACTGCAGATAGGCTTCGCGTTCTCGACGCAGCGCGGCCTCCTTCGAAAGCGAGAGCTTTTGCGGCCGCTTGTAGCGATCGACGCCGTAGTTCATCAGGGCATGGCACGAGTCGAGCAGTTCTTCGACGCGATCCATCCCGTAGCGCTCTTCACACTCGGCGATGTAATTCTTTCCGTACACGAGATAGTCGATGATCGCGTGCGCGTCGGTCCACAGGCGGAACAGGTAGTTCCCCTTGAAGAACGAGTTGTGGCCGTACGCGGCATGAGCGATCACGAGCGCCTGCATCGTCATCGTGTTCTCTTCCATCAGATACGCGATGCAAGGGTTCGAGTTGATGACGATTTCGTAGGCCAATCCCATCTGGCCGCGCCGGTAGCTCTTTTCCGTGGAAAGGAAATGCTTGCCGAACGACCAGTGGCGATAGTTGACGGGCATGCCGACCGATGCGTAGGCGTCCATCATCTGCTCGGCGCTGATCAGCTCGAGCTGGATCGGGTAGACGTCGAGCTCGTATTGCTCGGCGACTTCGGCGATGTGTGTGTCGTATTCTTCGATGAGTTCGAAGGTCCAATCGGACGGCCACGGCAACGGTCTGCGGTCGGCGATGTTCATACGGGATTCCCTTTGCGCCACGACAGGTGCAGGTGCTTCGGTACGGCCTCGTTGTTCGGTATCGACGGACTCGGGCTTCGCTTGCTGCTTCTGATCGGGGCCCTGTCCGCGCGCACCCTTCCGGCGTCGCTCCGGCTGATAGCCGCGCGACTCGTTATGCAAATGCTTAGTCGTCATGAGGCCGCCACCTGCTTCTCGAACAGCTCCCTGAACACGGGATAGATATCAGCCGCGGCATCCACCTTCTTCATCGCTAGATGCGGTTCGCTCATGGCGAGCTGCGCGTACTCCAACCAAAGATTTTGCTCTTCGGGCGCGACTTGAATATAGGCGAAGTACCTGACCTTTGTCAGGATGTCCTCTTGCAGGATGCGGCGGCACTTGGGCGAGTCATCCGTCCAGTTGTCCCCGTCCGACGCTTGAGCCCCGTAAATGTTCCATTCAGTCGGCGAATATCGCTCGTTCTGGATCTTGCGCATGAGTTCGAGCGCGCTCGACACCACCGTGCCGCCGCTTTCCGTCGAATGAAAGAACGTGTCCTCGTCGACTTCCTCCGCCCGGGTATGGTGGCGGATGAAAACGACCTCGATCTTTTCGTAGTTACGCTTGAGGAACAGGTACAGCAGGATGAAGAAGCGCTTGGCCAAATCCTTGCGCTGCTCGTCCATCGACCCGGAAACGTCCATCAAACAGAACATCACCGCTTGACTCGACGGCTGCGGCTGCTTGACGCGGTTGACGTAGCGCAGGTCGAACGGATCGATGAAGGGAATCCGCCAAATGCGGCCGCGCAGGTGATGGATGTCCTCCTCGAGCCGCTTGATCTCATCCGCATGATCCCCAGGCTCGTTCATCAGCACCTCGTACTGACGCTCGAGCTCATGTAGTTGATTCACGAGCGGTGCGCCGAGCGCGATGCGCCGGCCGAGCGCGCTGCGCAGCGAGCGTACGACGTCGATATTGTTCGGGGTGCCCTCCGCCGCCCAGCCCGCCCTGATGTTTTTCCAGGTCGGCACGGCCAGCAGATGCGTTTTGACGAGTCGCGGCAACTCCAAGTCGTCGAAGAAATATTGCATGAATTCTTCGCGGCTCAACTCGAAGACGAAGTCGTCCTGCCCTTCCCCTTCATTGCTCGCTTGGCTGCCCCCGCCCCCGCCGCCGCCGTTCGGGCGCGGAATCTTGTCGCCGCGCACGTACTCTTCGTTGCCCGGATGCACCATGTCGCGACGGCCGCCCGGGCCATGATGGAATTGCGGCTCGGCGATATCCTTGCGGGGAATCGTGATGCTCTGCGTGTTTTGAATATCCTTGATGCTACGATCGCGCACCGCTTCGGACACGGCGCGCCGAATGTAGCCCTTTACGCGACGCAAGAAGCGCTCGCGGTTCGCAATGCTTTTGTTCTTGCCTGCTAGCCTGCGGTCGATGATTTGATGAAGCACATCCAGTCTCCCGCTTCTAATTGCCGAAAGCGACACGACGAACCCTGGCGCAGGCTCTATGCCCGCGCACCGCGCGTCGCTTGCGCATGAAGCGCTTGGTTGGCGCTCGCGGGCGGCGAACCCGCGAGCGCGTCGCGCCCGCTACTACTCATCCTTCTGCTACTACGGCTATGAGGACTTGCGCACGCGCAGGTACCAGTCGCAGAGCAAGCGGACCTGTTTCGGCGTGTAGCCTTTCGCCACCATCCGGTTGACGAAGTCTTCGTGTTTGCGCTGCTCTTCAGCCGAACCTTTAGCATTGAACGACACGACGGGCAGCAGTTCCTCCGTGTTGGAAAACATCTTCTTTTCGATCACGACACGCAGCTTTTCGTAGCTGATCCAAGCCGGATTCTTCCCGCCGTTGGCGGCACGGGCCCGCAGCACGAAGTTCACGATTTCGTTGCGGAAATCCTTCGGGTTGCTGATGCCCGCGGGTTTCTCGATCTTCTCGAGTTCGGCGTTCAGCGCGGCGCGATCGAAGCTCTCGCCCGTATCGTGATCGCGGAACTCCTGATCTTGGATCCAGAAATCGGCATACGTGACGTAACGATCGAAGATGTTCTGGCCGTACTCCGAATACGATTCGAGGTACGCGGTTTGGATCTCCTTGCCGATGAACTCGGCGTAGCGCGAAGCCAGCAGATCCTTCACGAACGACAGGTACTTTTGCTCGGTTTCCGGCGGAAACTGCTCGCGTTCGATTTGCTGTTCGAGCACGTACATCAGGTGCACGGGGTTGGCCGCCACTTCCGACGTATCGAAGTTGAAGACGCGCGACAGAATCTTGAACGCGAACCGAGTCGAGACGCCCGTCATGCCCTCGTCCACGCCGGCATAGTCGCGGTATTCCTGGTACGACTTCGCTTTCGGGTCGGTGTCCTTCAGGTTGTCCCCGTCGTACACCTGCATCTTCGAGAACAGGCTCGAGTTTTCGGGCTCTTGCAGGCGCGTGAGCACCGACATCTGAGCCATCATCTTGAGCGTTCCAGGCGCGCACACCGCCTGGCCGAGCGACGAGTTGCGGATGAGCTTCTCGTAGATCTTGATCTCTTCGGACACGCGCAGGCAGTACGGCACCTTCACCACGAAAATCCGGTCGAGCAACGCTTCGTTGTTGCGGTTGTTGCGGAAAGCCTTCCACTCCGACTCGTTCGAGTGCGCCAGGATGATGCCTTCGAACGGAATCGCTCCGAACCCTTCCGTGCCCTTGAAGTTGCCTTCCTGGGTCGCCGTGAGCAGCGGATGCAGCACTTTGATCGGCGCCTTGAACATTTCGACGAACTCGAGCAAGCCCTGATTGGCTAGGCACAAGCCGCCCGAGTAGCTATAGGCGTCGGCATCGTCCTGCGCGTACTGCTCGAGCTTGCGGATGTCCACCTTCCCGACGAGCGAAGAGATGTCCTGATTGTTCTCGTCGCCAGGCTCGGTCTTGGCAATCCCGATCTGACGAAGAATGGACGGATAGCGACGCACGATGCGGAACTTGCGGATATCGCCGTTGAACTCGTGCAGGCGCTTGACCGCCCACGGGCTCAAGATGCTCTTCAAGTAGCGGCGCGGAATGCCGTATTGCTCTTCTAGAATCGGACCGTCTTCGTCGTAGTCGAAAAGCCCTAGCGGCGACTCGTTGACGGGCGAGCCCTTGATCGAATAGAACGGCACCCTTTCCATCAACTGCTTGAGCCGCTCGGCGATCGACGACTTGCCGCCGCCTACAGGACCGAGCAGATAAAGGATTTGCTTCTTTTCCTCGAGCCCCTGCGCGGCGTGTCGGAAGTACGCGACGACTTGCTCGATCACGTCCTCCATGCCGTAGAACTCTCGGAATGCGGGGTATACCTTGATGACCTTGTTCGCGAAGATTCGCGATAAGCGGGGATCGTGGCGCGTGTCGACTTGTTCCGGCTCCCCGATAGCCGTCAACATGCGTTCGCTGGCCGTCGCGTACGCGGCGGGATTGTTTTTGCAGAGCGCGAGATACTCTTCGAGCGAGAATTCCTCCTCCCGTGTTTTTTCGAAGCGTTCCGCGAAGCTGCTGTAAATATCCATGCTACCTCCTCGCCGAAGTCTGCGGACGATGTCGTCTACTGGCGGCTATACCGAAACGACCTCGCTCGAAATCATCCTAAACCCTTTTAAATCTTTTTTCACGACCTACGTTGTCCTAGGGCGCTACACGTGTGCCCTAACTTGGAGATGTGCGCACAGTCGCCTACAATCTTCCACCTGCTCTTCGCTTGCATCTTTCTGTTTGCCCCGTCGCGATCTAGCGGTCGCCCACGCGTGAATCGTGCCCCGCCGCGTGTTACATCCAACGGTACTTCAAGCCGCCGCGTCACGTGCGCGCGGGCTGAGGCGCAACGTGCGACAGCGCCGCATGCGCGCTCGCTTTCTCATATAGCGACATCCGCCAGGGTGTCGATTGCGCAAGCTCGAACCTTTCCTTGCTTTGCGCTCGACATCGATGCAATCGATCGCGGCGTCCATCGCCCCCATTGCACACGCGATGCCCGCTCGGCATTCGT
Organism: Trinickia sp.; assembly: GCA_035492395.1. Taxonomy (GTDB): domain Bacteria; phylum Pseudomonadota; class Gammaproteobacteria; order Burkholderiales; family Burkholderiaceae; genus Trinickia. The sequence continues at coordinate 8,360 of DATJJH010000270.1, forward strand.
GTCGCTCACCCGCGCCGAACGCACCACGGCTCACGCTTCGCAAGCGTTGGCTATTACGCCGTATACGCATCAAGGCGCGATTTCGATGACGTTCGTACGCATCGGTTACAAGTTTTTTCGAAAGAAGCGATAGCGGCCGAAACGAGAGGCGTCTCGCGAATAGTCACGCCCGGCCGCCGCGTCGGTTGGAGGCGCGTTTTTGGGGGCGGATGCAGAGCGGCCCGACCGCTGGTGAAGGAGCAGCCGGGCCGGCGAGCATTGCTGAGGATCGTGGAGCCAGGCAGCGGATGCTGCGAGCGTTGCATGACGTACTGCTCGGTCCGCAGCCGCCCCGCGCCCCCACGCTCAAAAGGTTTCCCAATCGTCGTCGGACGCCTCACTCGTCGCAGCGCTCTTGCGCAGGGGCGCGGCGGCGACCGGAGGCTTCGGTTCGATAGCCGGCGCCGGCGGACGCGCGGGAGCTGCGCTGGCTGCCGCCGGCGAGCTAGACGGCGCGGGCGAGGCTCCCAGCGACGAAGTCGGACGTTTGAGCGCTGGCGCGGGGTGCTTTCGGTCCGTACGCGGTTGCGCGGACAACTTTTCGCCGAGCATGGTGCGGCTCGTCTTGCGGGCGAGCTCAGTCGGCTGTTTCGATGCGCCCGCTTCGGCCGCCGCAGCGGCGCGTACAGGCGCTGCTTGCGCGCGCCAGGCGGTGCCGTCGTCGGCAAGCTGGAACACGCTTACGGCGCTGCGTAGACGTTCTGCCTGCTCTTGCAGCGACTGTGCGGCCGCCGACGCCTGCTCGACGAGCGCCGCGTTTTGCTGCGTCACTTCGTCCATCTGCGACACGGCGCGCGCGACCTCGCCGATCCCGCCGCTTTGGCCCTCTGAGGCCGCGGCGATTTCGCCCATGATGTCCGTCACACGCTGCACCGCCGCAATGATTTCTTCCATCGTCCGACCCGCTTCGCCCACCAGCGCCGATCCTGACTGCACGCGTTCGACGGACGTGTCGATGAGCGTTTTGATTTCCTTGGCCGCGCCCGAAGAGCGCTGAGCGAGCGCCCGCACCTCGCCCGCCACCACGGCGAACCCACGCCCCTGCTCGCCGGCTCGCGCCGCCTCGACCGCCGCGTTGAGCGCCAGAATGTTCGTTTGGAACGCGATGCCTTCGATGATCGTGATGATGTCCGCGATCTTCGCGGAGCTGTCGTTGATCTCGCCCATGGTTCCGACGACCTGACCGACGACAGCGCTGCCTTTATTCGCGATCGCCGACGCATTCGTCGCCAAGGCGCTGGCCTGTCGAGCGTTCTCGGCGTTTTGTCGCACCGTTCCCGTGAGCTGATCCATACTGGACGTCGTCTCTTGCAGCGAAGCGGCTTGCTCTTCGGTCCGCGCGGATAGATCCAGATTGCCGGCTGCGATTTCCTTCGTCGCCGATGCAATCGATTCGCCGCCGCTGCGCACCGTCCGCACGGTCTCGGTCAAGCTGCGCTGCATCTTGGACAGACCTTCGAGCATCAGCCCCATTTCGTCGTGCGTGTGCACGACGATAGGCTTGCGCAGATCGCCGGCGGCGATCGCATCGAAACTCGCCAGGGCATCCGCCAGCGGGCGAGCGATTGCCCGGCGCAAATTGACGTAGGCGAATAGTGCGGCGGCCAATGCGACGGCCAACAGGCCTACCGTCGCCGCGCGCAGGGTGTCATAGGTCGCTAGCGTCTCGTCGTATTGCGCTTTCGACTGCGCGAACTGCAGCTTGCTCAGCGTGTCGTCGCTCTTCGAAAGCGCCACGAAGGCGACCTGCAACGCGTCGGCGGTACTCAGGATCTTGTCGTGGTCGTTCGATTTGATCGCATCGACGTACGTGGAAACGACCGCCTGCTGCGCTTCACGCTTGGCGGCCGCGTCCTGCGCCAACTTGTCTTCGTCGGCATCGCGTGGGAAAGCGAGATATTTTTTCCACCACTCGTCGGAGGTCGAGCGGAGCAATTCGGCTCGGTCGAAATTCTTTTTCGCTTCGTCGGGTTCTCCGGCATGCATTGCCGCGCGATCCAAGGCGAGCCGTTCACGCGCTGCGTAGCTCTCCGCCATTCCGATTGCCACGACGCTCGGCATTTGGTTTTGATAGATGTCACTTGTAGCGTCGCTCACCTTGCTCATGCCGGACAAGCCCAATATGCCGAGGGCGAGCAGCAAGGCGGATAAGAAAGCCATCGCCAAGCCAATGCGCGTTTTGATCGTCATACCGTGTTTAAACATGCCATGTCCTTCTCTTTTCCGCGAAACGGGGGCGCGCACGGGCCGAGTGCGGTGAAGGCGAGTGCGCTGAATACGTTTACGGCGATGTAAGAGAAGGACTTGAGAGATTTAATTTATAAGACGAATTAATATAATTAAATCGATAGATTAAATTAATTGCGCTGCTCGAACGTACGCCCTTGTTTCAGGGCGACGAGGCCTGGTTCCACTATTCGAGTTCGGAAAGCTTGGGAATCGAGGGCTGCGCGCCCGGGCGGGTCACCGATAGTGCGGCTGCGCGTTGCGCAAAGCGGATAGCCGAATCGACCGCCATGCCTGCTGCGAGCTGCGCGGCGAACGCGCCGATGAACGTGTCGCCGGCCGCCGTCGTATCGACCGCTGCCACGCGCGGCGCCTCGAAATGCGTGAGGCCCGAATCCAGCGCGGCCAGCACGCCCGCGGCGCCGAGCGTGATCAGCACGTTGTGTGCGCCCTGCCGCCGCAATGCGCTGGCTGCTTCGGCGGCCTGCGCAGGCGAGCCGATAGGCAAGCCGGTCAGCGCCGCCGCCTCGACTTCGTTCGGAATCAGATAATCGACGAGCGGCAGCCAATCGCTCGGCAAGGGCCCGATGACGGGAGCCGGGTTGAGAATGACCGTTTTACCGAGACTACGCCCTGTTTTCAACGCCGCCAGCACGGTGTCGGGCGGCGTTTCCAGTTGGCAAACGATGACGCTGGCCGAAGCCAGCACGGCTTCGTGACGCGCGATGTCGGCGGGCGTCAGCGCGCCATTGCTGCCGGCGACGATGACGATGGAGTTACGCCCCTCTTCGTCCACTGAAATCAGCGCCACGCCTGTCGGCGCTGCTTCGCTCGTGTCGAGCGCCGCGCAATCGATGCCTTCGGCCTCGAGCCCGGCGCGCAGCGACGCGCCGTTGCCGTCGGCGCCGACCTGTCCGATCATCGCCACGCGGGCGCCTAGCCTGGCGGCCGCAACCGCCTGATTGCCGCCCTTGCCGCCCGGCACCTGGTCGAACGTATGCCCGGCCAGCGTCTCACCGGCTGCCGGCAGCCTCGGCACACGCACCACGAGGTCCATGTTCAAGCTGCCTACCACCGCCACGGTTCCTTTCATCGCGGTAGTTTGCGAGTTCGTTTCAGTCATCGTCGTTGAATCCTTCGCGCGAGGATAGGTGGCCTCAAGCGCACAAAGCAGTGTTCATCGGCCCAGCAAAAACGGCTGTCGACTCGCGCAGGACGAGCCGCGGCGTAATCACGCGCCGGCGCGTCGGCCCGCTGACGCCGCCGCTGATGCGCTCGATCAGCATTTGCGCCGCGGCCTCGCCAAGCGCCCGCACCGACTGCCCGACCGTCGATAGCGCCGGGTAGGTATAGCTGCTCAGTTCGATGTCGTCGAAGCCGATGATCGAGCAGTGCTGCGGCACGCGAATGCCGCGTTCGGCAGCCACACGCAAGGCGCCGATGCCCATCATATCGTTGCAGGCGAAAATTGCGGTCGGTCGCACCGTGTCGAACAGACGCCCCGCCGCTTCCTGCCCTCCGGCGCCCGAAAAATCGCTTTCGACGATGGCGCTGGGCTCGATGTCGATGCCCCGCTCCGCCATGGCTCGAATGAAGCCGTGCACACGCATGGCGCTGACCGCCGTCGCCACCGGCCCAGTGATACAGCCGATCCGTACGTGGCCGAGTTCCAGCAGATGTTTCGTGGCAAGGTACGCGCCGCGCTCATGGTCGATCTGCACGAGATCGGCCGATAGCCCTTCGATGTTGCGATCGACGATGACGAGCGGCTCGCGCGTATCGGTCAAACTGCTGGCCAGCACGGCATCGTCTCCGGCCGACGCGATGATGAGCCCGTCGATGCGCTTTTCCTGCAAGATGCGAAGGTAATTGCGCTGCTTTCTCGGATCGTCGTCGGAATTGCAGAAAAACACGCAAAATCCTGCGCGCGCGCAACCGTCTTCGATGCCTCGTGCGAGCTCGGCAAAATACGGATTCGTGCTGTTGGGCACGACGAGCCCGATCGTCGCCGTGGCGCGTGCCTTCAACGAGCGCGCTACCGCCGAAGGCACGTAGTTGAGCTGGCTGATAGCGCGCTCAACCTTTGCGCGCACGTCGGCCGATACCGGCCGAGTGTTGTTGACCACATGCGATACGGTGGTGAACGACACGCCGGCCATGGCCGCCACATCCTTGATCGTCGCCATTACCGATTCTCTCTCGCTTGTTTTTCTTCCGCGGGCCAGAGCAGCCCATCGCTTACTCTACATCGTACTTGCGACAGCGTTGCGCCGCGTTTCCCCGTGCGACGAACGTGCCTCCTACACGAATGGCCCACTCAGCTCCGCTTGCGCCGGCTTCGATACGTATCGAGCACGACGGCCACCACGATCACGGCGCCCGTGATGATTCGCTTCGTCGGCTCGTTGGCGCCAATCTGCGCCAGTCCCGCGGCAAGTACGGAAATGATGAGCACGCCGAAGAAGGTGCTGATGACCGATCCGCGCCCGCCCATCAGGCTCGTGCCGCCGATGACGACGGCGGCGATGACCTGCAGCTCGAGCCCCACGCCGGCATTCGGATCGGCCGCTTCCAGCCGTGAGATCTGAAACAGCGCGGCCAGGCCCGACAAGGCGCCCATCAACGCGAACACCGCCACTTTGTACGGCCGCGGGTCCACGCCCGCGAGCCGTACGGCCTCTTCGTTCGTTCCGATGCCCACGAGGTGCCGGCCGAAAACCGTGCGCGTCAAGATAAGCTGCGCGGCGACCATCACCGCGACCGCGATCACGAATGCGGGCGAGATGCCGACCGCGATCGGATCGGACAAGAAATCGAATGCATCGCCGATATAGGACGTGCGTGAGTTGGTCAGTTGATAGGCCAGTCCGCGCGCCGCTTCGAGCACGCCCAGCGAAACGATGAAAGACGGGATGCGCCAGCCGACCGTGACGGCGCCGGTCAACGTCCCCGTCACCGCGGCGGCGGCCATGCCGACCAACGCGGACGGCACCGGGCCCCAGCCCCATTTGAGCGCAGCGACGCTTACGACGGACGCGGCAAGCGCTAGAACGGAACCGACGGAAAGGTCGATGCCGGCAATGATGAGCACGAACGTCATCCCGACCGACATGACGACGAGATCGGGTATCTGATTGGCGATCGTGCTGAACGTCTCGTACGTCAAAAAGTGCGAACTGAGCGCGGAAAACAGCGCAACCATGGCGGCCAGCGCCCCGGCCAGGCCGAGGTAGTTCGATAAGCCGAGCCGTGTTCCGGACGGTCGCGCGCTCGGCGCATCGCCGATGATGGCCGATCCGCCATCGGGGCGTGCGTTCGGGTCGGTCATGACAGACTCCGTGCGTCTTGAGGGTGAGTAGGCGCGGTGTGGCGCGAGCCGTTCATGTGGCCCGCGAACGCCGCGGCGAGCAGCGCGTCTTGCGTCCACTCGTCTCGATTGAAGATGCCGGTGAGGCGGCCGGCGGACATCACGCCGATTCGGTCGCAGATCAGCATCAGTTCGCGTAGGTCGCTCGATACGACCACGAGCGCGCGGCCCTCGCGCGCCAGCGCCCCGAGCAGCATGTAGATGTCGAACTTGGCGCCTACATCGATGCCGCGCGTGGGTTCGTCGAATAACAGGACGTCCGCGTCGCGGGCAAGCCAGCGCCCGATCACGACCTTTTGCTGGTTGCCGCCCGACAGTTCGCCCACCGGCTGCGCGCTCCCGTGAGCGCGCACGCGCAGCGCCTCCATTTGCTTGCGCGCGAGCGCCTGCTCGCGGCGCGGCTCGACGACGCCCCAGCTCGATACGCTGTCCATGTTGCCGAGCGCCACGTTGGCCGCGATCGACTGCGGCAGGAGCAGTCCCTCGCCTTTGCGATCCTCGGTAATCAGCGCGATGCCGTGCCTCACGGCGTCGGCAGGCGAGGCGATGCGTGCGGTCTTGAGGGGCCGGCCGATCGATACGGCGCCGTGATCGGCCGTATCGGCGCCGTAAATGAGCCGCATCAATTCAGTGCGCCCCGCGCCGATCAGCCCGCTGACGCCGAAAATCTCGCCTTCGCGAACCTCGAACGAAACGTCGCGCACGGCCGAGCCGCGGCTGAGCCCTTCCACCTTCAGCAAGGGCGCGCCGATGCGCCGTTCGCCCAAATCGATGCGCTCGCCGATCTCGCGCCCGACCATGAGCGTGACAAGGCGCTCGCTCGTCACGTTCGACATCCGGTCGACATGGACGAGGCGGCCGTCGCGCAGGACGGCGACGCGCTCGGCCACGCGCGCGAGTTCCTCCAGCCGGTGCGAGATGTAGACGATGGCGACGCCGCTCGCTTTCAGTCGGTCGATCTGCGCGAACAGCAAGTCGACTTCGCGCGCGGTCAGCATGGCCGTCGGCTCGTCGAAGATCAGTACGCGCGGATCGTCGATCAGGTTGCGTGCGATTTCGACCATTTGCTGGTGCCCGATACCGAGCGCACCGACGGGGGTGTCGGGATCGATCGCATCGAGGCCCACCCGCGCCATCGCGGCGCGCGCATTCTCGCGCAGACGCGCCCGGTCGATCCAACCAAGCGCACGGGGACCGCGACGCGGCAGCCTGTCGAAAAACAGGTTTTCGGCCACGCTCAGTGTCGGCAGGAGGTTCAGTTCCTGCATGACCATGCGCACGCCCAGCGCCTCGGCGTCGTGCCGGCTCTTCGGGGCGTAGGCCGACCCAAAGAGCTGCATGTCGCCGGCGCTCGGTGCGACGAGCCCGCCGATGATCTTCGAGAGCGTGCTTTTGCCCGCGCCGTTCTCGCCGGTCAGCGCCAGCGCTTCGCCTGCGTATAGCCCAAGCGTGACGTCGGCGAGCACAGGCTCGGCATAGACCTTGCCGATGCCGGTCACGCTGAGCACTGCGTTCGTTTCGTCGTGGTCGGTCAAATCCATCGGGTTTCCGTTATCGGGGCGGCGGGTTCAAGCAACCGTCGCGCGCCGGCTCGCCGCCATGACGCTTATGTCGGAGGATAACGGCAGCCACGCGCACTTTCTTGAGCGCGCATGCTCGGCCCGAACGGGCGCGACAGCGCGTGCCCTTGCGGGGCGCCGCGCGCCGCGTTTTTCACATGAACGACGAATTTTGCTTACTTCGTCGCCTTCGTGACGAGGTCGACGGGTGTTTCGACCACTTGCGACAGATCCGGTTGCTTCTTGTGCTCCGCAATCGCCTTGAGCGCCACGTCGATCCCGAACACGGCCTGCTTGGCGGCGTACTGGTCTGCCGTGGCAAGCACGCGCCCGTCCTTGAGCATCGGTTTGATCGCGCCGATGTTGTCGTAGCCGACGACGAGCACCTTGCCTTGCTTACCGGCCGCCCGCACCGCCGACACCGCGCCGATCGCCATGTTGTCGTTGCCGCACAGCAGTGCCTTGATGTTCGGATACTGATTGAGCATCGCGGAGGCGATCGCATTGCCCTTGTCGATTTCCCATTCGCCCGACTGGACCGAATCGACCTTGGCGCCGATCTTCTGCATCGCATCCTTGAACCCGGCCGTGCGCTGCTGCGCATTCGTCGTCGTCGAGACGCCTTCGACGATCCCGACTTCATCGCCGGATTTCAGTTTCTTGGCGAGGTAGTCGCCGACTTTTTCCGCGCCCTTGCGATTGTCCGGGCCGACGAACGGCACGTTCAAGTCCTTGGACTTGACCACATCCGGATCGAGCCGGTTGTCGATGTTCACGACGATGATGCCGGCGTCGATGGCCTTCTTCACCACCGGAACGAGCGCTTTCGAATCGGCCGGCGCGAGCACGATCGCATCGACGTGGCTATTGATCATCTGCTCGATGATGTTGATCTGCGCAGCCGTATCGGTCTCGTTCTTGATGCCGTTCGTGATCAGGTCGAACTTGCTGGCATTGTGCTTTTGATAGTCCTTCGCACCGGTTTCCATCGTCAGGAAAAACTCGTTGGCCAGCGATTTCATGACGAGCGCCACTTTGGGCTTCTTGGTCTGCGCGAGTGCGTCGGTCGCCGTCAGCGGGGCGAGCGCCGCGCAGGTCAGAGCGGCGACGGCGACGAGCATACGGCGACGGGTGCGGTGCAGCATAGAGTTCTCCTTTTCTTATTCGGCTCTCGAGGAGCCCCGATTTTTCGCTTGGAACGCTGGATTGCCGCAATGCATCATCGCCTGGCGCGACGATACGCTGCGATCCCCGACGTATGGAGGGGATCGCCTATGCTGGACTCTTCCGCGATAGCGCGCAAGGAAAGCGCGCGACAAGTTCGGGTTTGTGCTGATCGATCGCAAGGCAAAAAGCCACAAAACCGCGCTGCGCGCGGGTTTTGGCGCGGTTCGCAGGCAGCGGCTATAGATGCGAGACCGAGGTGCCGTCGACCTTCCCGTCGATGATGTCGCGCGCGTATTGCGCGCCGATCTTATGCGCCTCGATCTGATCGTCGAGCGGCGCATGTTCAGGAACGCCGAACATTTCCGCTTTCGCATGCTCGCCGCTCGCCTTGCGCGAGATGGTGACGACAATGTCGAACCGGCGAGGCGCATCATCGCCCTGATCGGGCTCTTTTGCACGCCGCAAGGCCTGCACGCCGATCGCGAACCCCTTGTACTGCTCGGAAAACGGTACGGACATGGCTGACGCTCCGCTGGGATGAATAATTGGCCCGCCGGCTCGAGGGGCATTGGCCGGCGCAGCCCGCGTGCTTCTAGAGACGCCTAGACACGCATGATTCGAAACGGCCGCGATGAAATTGCATGCAATGACATGCAAGGGCCGTACCTTCCGGGGCGCCCTGCCCAAGGCCCGGACTTTTCGCCCCCACGCCGAAGGCGGGGCTTCAAATGCAGGAAGGTTTGAAGAAATTACCGACCGTCTCCGGAACCGAAACGGGGCGGTTCGAGCATTCAACGGTTTCTAGGGAGCGACGATTCGTCACATTTCTTCTATGATGGCTGCCAAGACGGCCTGTAGACCTAACGATTTCAAGCCATCGGGCCGCCGTCTCATCGTGGATGCGCAATGCATTGCGGAGGCATTAAATGGCATGGAGACACAACCGCTGGATAAGACGTTGGCTCATCGTCATCGTCTTTTGGGCAGTCCCGGTGGCAATCGTAGCGGTGCGCGAGATTCAGGTAGAAATGGCTTATAACGTCGTCGACCTGGACCACGCGCTCACCACATGGCAGTTCACCGACGCGCAGCGCGCCGCGGGTGCCCCTGCGCGCTGCCGCGGCAAGCCCGACGAGGCCCGCGCGGCCGGTTGTCCGGCGGACGTGCTGAGCGCCAATGCGCCGCGCCAGCAGGAGGCGGTCGCGGAATACGCGCTTCGGCGCCGTACGCTCTTTTTGTATTTGTGGCACGCGTTTGTCGGGTACTGGGTCGTGCCTGCCGCCTTCATCTTTGCAGTGGGTCTCGTGATCGCCGGCATTCGCCGCGCGCTGCGGCGCCCGCCCGTCGTCAAGCGCACCGTTCAGCACTAGGCGGCGCGTCGGCACGGTGCCGGGGGCGCATAAATTCGGGCCCGGCCCTGGCATGGCTCATGCTGTATCCCCGTTGCGTTGTGTGAGATGACGCTTCGTCCGAACCCGCCGTCGAGCGGTTTGACCGACGGAACATAACGGAGAGAGTCCATGCGAAAACGAAACTTGATACTAAAGGCCTCGGCCGCCGTCGTCGTCGGCGCGCTTGCCCTCGCCGGCTGCACGACAACCACTAACAACGGCAACCCCGTTGGCTCGACGCCGGGCAGCAACGTATCCAAGCGGCAGGAGATCAACTCGGGCGTCGATGCGACGCTTTCGCGTTTGTACGCGCAAGTGCCCGGCTCCCGAGAACTCGTGCAGAAAGCGCACGGCGTACTGGTGTTCCCGAAGGTGCTGCAGGCCGGCTTCGTCGTGGGCGGGCAGTATGGCGAAGGCGCATTGCGCGTGGGCGGTCAGACGACGGGCTACTACAACACCGTCTCCGGATCGTTCGGATTCCAGGCCGGTGCGCAATCCAAGGCTGTGGTCTTCCTCTTCATGACCGACGATGCGTTGAACTCGTTCCGCTCGCGCGACGGGTGGTCGGTCGGCGGCGACGCTTCGGTTGCCGTGTTGAAGATGGGGGCGAACGGCGCCATCGATACGACGACGGCCACCAAACCCGTCGAAGTCATTGTCATGACCAACGCGGGCCTCATGGGCGACCTCTCGCTCGAAGGCACGAAAATCACTCGGCTCAACATTTAAGCTCGAGCCGATATGACAGTGACAGCGCGGCGCCCCGTCGGCGCCGCGTTGCCTGTCTCCCCTTCCGAGACTGCCCGAGTAGACGACGCTACCGCGCGGCCTCTTCTCCGGGCGCCGAATCGACCACTTTGAATCGCGAACGCTTTTGCGCGCGGATGACCGATTGGTACGCCGCGATGTATTGGCGTGCCATGTGATGTGACGTAAATCGCTCCTCGAAGCGCCGCCGCACGCGTGCCCGAGAGAGCGTGTGCAAGCGATTGACAGCGGCCACTGCGCTGATTTCATCTTCGACGATGAAACCCGATATCCCTTCGTCGACGACCTCTGGAACCGAGCCGCGATTGAAGGCGATGACGGGCGTGCCGCAGGCCATGGCCTCGATCATGACGAGCCCGAACGGCTCGGGCCAATCGACGGGAAACAGCAGCGCGTGAGCGCCCGAGAGGAAGCCGGCTTTCTGGTCGTCGGCGATCTCGCCGATGAATTCGACATGCGGCAAATCGAAAAGCGGCTTGATCTCGCGCTCGAAGTACTCGCGGTCGGCTGCGTCGATTTTCGCGGCGACGCGAATCGGCAGCCCGCAATGCGCAGCGATCCGAATGGCCGTATCGACACGCTTCTCGGGCGAGATACGGCCCAGGAACGCCAAATACCGCTGCTCGACGGGCTGTGGCGTATAGAGCGCTTCCGGCAACCCGTGATACACCGTCGACAGCCATTTGGCCTGCGGTATCGGGTGCCGCTGCGCGTTCGAGATCGAGATGACGGGCGCGGTGTTGAACGTATCGAACACGGGCTGCTGCTCGGGCAGATCGAGACGGCCGTGCAGCGTCGTCACGAAAGGCGTGTCTTGCCGCTTGAATAGCGAGAACGAGTAGTAGTCCATATGGAAATGCAGGACGTCGAACTCCTCGGCGCGGCGCCGCACGAGCTCCATGAGCAGCATATGCGGTGCGATGCGATCGCGAATGCCCGGGTCGAGCCGCAGCGCGCGGGGCCAGACGGCTTCGAGCTTGGCGCTCGTACTCGAGTCGCCGCTTGCGAACAACGTCACATCGTGGCCCAGATCGACGAGCGCTTCCGTGATGTATGAGACGACGCGCTCGGTGCCGCCGTAAAGTTTGGGGGGCACCGACTCCGTCAGCGGCGCGATTTGGGCAATTTTCATTCGATCGACTCCATGCAAGGGGACCTCGGGGCTCTCTCCCCGAATGCCCGGTCCGCCGGTTGTACCGCGGCGACGCGTAGGTGCTCTCTACGGAGCAAACGCTAAACGGCGTCCGTGGCCTCAATTATTCGCGACGACGCGCCTCGCGGCACGCTTCGCTTTCATTTCCTGCGCGCTGTTACAGTCGCGAAACAGCAGGCGTGCCACCGTAATAGTGTCGCGCGGTCGCTCAGCGTCCGCGCAAATCGGCCAAGAACGTGTCGCGCCAAACGCCCAGGTCGTTTCGCCTGAGCACGGCCATATTGACCACGTGGCGCTGCTTACGTTCGGCAAGCGGCATCGAAAGTGCGCGTTCGAGCGTTTCCGACATACCGGCGATGTCATGCGGATTGACGATCAACGCCGCGCACAACTCCGCCGCCGCTCCGGCGAACTCGGATAGCACGAGCACGCCTGGATCGTCCGGGTTTTGCGCGGCGATGTATTCCTTGGCGACGAGGTTCATCCCGTCGCGCAGCGGCGTGACGAAGCCGACTTGCGATTCTCTGCACATCGACATGAGCTGCGACCGGGCGAACCGCTGGTTGAGGTAGCGGATGGGGGTGTAGTCGAGGCTCGAGTAACGCCCGTTGATCCGCCCTGCCTCGTATTCGAGGTTCTGCCGGATATGCTGGTAGCTCTCGACGTCGGCCCGAGTCGGGGGCGCCACCTGGACGAAGGTAACGTTCCCCCGCCACTGCGGCGCACGCTCGAGCAATTGTTCGAAGGCACGGAACCGTTCGATGAGCCCCTTCGAATAGTCGAGGCGGTCGACGCTCATGACGAGCTTGCGGCCTTCGAGGCTGTGCTTGAGTTCCAGCACCTGCTGGCGGCTTTCGTTGCGAGCGGCTTCGGCCTCGATTTCGTCAGGGAACACACCGATCCGATAGACGCCCGAGCGCAATCGGCGGCCATAGGCCTCGACTTCTCCGTTCTCGCTGACCGTCCCGCCCGCGTAGCGAACGATGTAATCGTGGAATGCGCAGAGGTCGGAGTCGGTTTGAAACCCGACGAGGTCGTAGCAACACAGCGACTTGATGAGCTCCTGGTGCGGCGGCACGTTCAGCAATACCTGCGGCGACGGAAACGGCGTATGCAGGAAAAAGCCGATGCGGTTGGCGACGCCCTCGCGGCGCAGCGCTTCGCCGAACGGAATCAGATGGTAGTCGTGCACCCAGACGATGTCGTCCGGCTCGATCAGCTTGGCGAGCTTGTGCGCAAGCCAGGCGTTCACGCGGCGGTAGCCTGCATACTCCTCGCGCTCGTACCCGGCCAGGTCGTTGCGGTAGTGAAACACGGGCCACAGCGTGGCGTTCGAAAACCCGCGGTAGTACTGATCGTAGTCGCGCCGCGTGAGGCCCACCGTCGCGAAGGTGACCGAGCCTTCATGCTTGAGCGTCGGCCCCGCATTGGCGACGGCTTCGCTGACGACATCGCCGCTCCAGCCGAACCAGATGCCGCCCATGTCTTTGAGCGCGCTGAAAATGCCGACGGCGAGTCCGCCCGCCGAGCCTTTCGTTTCGGTAGGCGTTGCAACGCGGTTCGATACGGCGATCAGTCGTCCCATGTTCGTGGCGGTCAGTGTCGGCGGCGAGTATCAGTCGCCCTTGCAAGGAAAAGCTTTTTCGAGGCCTAGCGAGACGGCCGTGCTGGCGTTGTAGTCGGACGCGTCGCGATTCTCGGCGACGTAGCGGCGCACCGCGTCGACGAGGCGCTGCGGCTCGACGCGGTCCGGCAGGCAGAAGTACTGGCCCACGCGCGGCCCCGTCGTGCCCCCGATGGCGTCGATCGTGTTGAACACGCCGTCCGCAGCCCCCTTGATATAGGCCACGCAAGCAGAGCGCGAGATCGCGTCGGTCTGGCTGCACAGTTTGTGCAGATCCCCGGCCGTAAACTTGCCGCCCCCGAGCGAGGTGACCGCCATCGCGGCAACCGGCATCGTCAACGTGCCGACGCATATCAAAGCCCGCAACATAATCTTCCTTTTTTCCGAGCGGTGAACGGGTATTGCGTGAATTGCCCGGCCCAAGCCGGGCCGGGGCCAAACGTGCTTATTTTGCACCGTTTTGAGCGGGCGTAGACGCCGCCGATGCGCCAGACGCTGCCGCCGCTTCGCGAGCATACATGTCTTGCAGGCCTTGCTCGACGTCCTTGGCCTGGTAACGCTTGGCAAAATCGAGCGCCGTCATGCCGATCTGGTTCTTCACGTGCGAGTCGGCGCCCGCATCGAGCAGCACCTTCACCGTCGACAGGTGATTGCCACGGGCAGCCATCATGAGCGGCGTCGTCCCGTTGGGCGAGCCCGCGTCGATGTAGGCCGAATGGTCGAGCAGCAGTTGGACGATATCGTCGTGCCCGTTCGCGGCGGCGTAGTGCAGCGGGGCCCAGCCCTTCTTGTTGACTTCCGCACCCTTGTCGATCAGCGCTTTGACGAGGGCGGTATCGCCGTTCAACGCCGCGAGCATCATCGCGTTTTCGCCCGCCGCGTCGAGTTTTTCGACGTCCGTCTTGGCGTTCGCCATCAAGGCTTTGGCGACCTTGTCGGATTTCTCGCGCGCGGCCAGCACGATGAGCGGCATGCCTTGGTCATCGGTCGCGTTCGGGTCCGCTCCGTGGGCGAGCGCCTTCTGAACCGCGCTCACGTCGTCGAACTTCACGGCCTTCACGAGGGAATCGAGGCTCGACGCCTGCGCGGTCACGGCGATCGAGGCCAGCGCGCCTGCGCACATCAGCGCGAAGCCGCGCAGCGTGCGGCGTGCAAGGAACGAGAACGACGGGGACATAAGTGTTTCCAAGAGGCTTCCTTTATTGTGTCGTATGAACGATGGTGGCGCGGCCGGTTCAGCCGCCGTGCGGCGCGGCGATGCCGAACAAGCGAAAGAAGTTCTGAGTCGTCGCCGCGCCCAGATCCGCTTCCGGCATGCCGCGCGCTTGCGCGATGAAACGTCCGACATGACTGACGTACGCAGGTTCATTGGGTTTTCCGCGATAGGGCACCGGCGCCAAATAGGGAGAATCGGTTTCGATCAGCAGGCGCTCGAGCGGCACGCGCCGCGCGACGTCCTGAACGTCGGTCGCGCTCTTGAACGTGACGATGCCGGAAAGGGAAATGTAAAAATTCTGCGCCAGTGCGCGTTGCGCAACCGTCCACGGCTCGGTAAAGCAGTGCATGACGCCGCCGGGCGTACTCGCCTGCTCTTCCTCCATGATGCGAAGCGTGTCGTCCGCCGACGCACGCGTGTGGACGATGAGCGGCTTCATCGTCGTCTTCGCGGCCCGGATATGCGTGCGAAAGCGCTCTCGCTGCCATTCGAGGTCGGCAACGGAGCGGCCTTCCAGCCGGTAATAGTCGAGCCCGGTTTCCCCGATCGCCACGACCTTGGGGTGCGCGGCCAGTTCGACGAGTTCGGCCACGCTCGGTTCGCGCGCGTGCTCGTGGTCGGGATGCACGCCTACCGACGCGTAGACGTTTTCGTAGGTCGATGCGACTTCCAGAACGCTCGGCAGCGTTTCGAGGTCGACGCTGACGCACAGTGCGTGCGTCACATTGTGCGAGCGCATGCTCTCGAGCACCTGGGGCAGGCGCTCCACGAGCCCTTCGAAATTGATATGGCAATGGGAATCGACGAACATCGAGTCATCCTGTCCAACATTAAACGAACAAGTCGCGGTAGCCGAGGAACAGCGCCTCGAACACGAGCCGCGCGTTGAGCGGGTGGTTTTCGACCGCGCGCTCGCGCGTCACGGTCTTCATGAAGCGGGCGAATGCATTGGCGTCGATACGCGTCGCGCAGCGGGCCAACTCGCGTTGCGCAGCGGGGAAATAGCGCGGCCGCTGTGCCGCGCGCTCGGCGACGAGATCGTAAAGCCATCGCTGCAGCCAGCCCAGCACGACCGGCACGGGCAGCTTTTGCAGCGCTTCGCCGCAGGCGAACGCATCGCAGTCGGCGCCGGCCGCCAACTGCTTGAGCGCGAAGTCGCGCAACGCGCGGTTTTCGTCGGCGGCCAGCGCCAGTGCGCCGAGCGGCGCACCGCCCGCTTCCGCCAGCAGCGCCGCGGAATCCGCCACCCCTTGCTCCGACAGCCAGCCGCGCGCCTGATCCGGCGGCGGAGTCGTCATCGGCCATTGCCTGCAGCGGCTGATGATCGTCGGCAGCAAACGGTCGACGCGCGCGGAAACGAGCAGAAACACCACGCCGGCGGGCGGCTCCTCGAGCGTCTTGAGCAATGCGTTGGACGACGCCGGGTTCAGCGCGTCCGCCGGATAAACCAGGACCACGCGCGCACCGCCGCGGTGCGCGCCGACGCCGCAAAAGTCGAGCAGCGCACGCACCTGCTCGATCTTGATTTCCTTGCTGAGCGTGCGCGTCTTCTTGCCCTCTTCGCCCTCGCTTTTATCGTCGGAGCCGGCGGTCGCCCCGCCGGCTGAACCCGCTTCACCGGCGAGCGCTTCAGGCAAGAGGGCGCGGTAGTCGGGGTGGTTGCCCTGAACGAACCAATTGCACGCGACGCACTGGCCGCACGGTTCGCCGTTCGATGTCGGCGCTTCGCACAGCATGCCTTGCGCGAGATGCTGCGCGAAGCGCAGCTTGCCGATGCCGGCTTGCCCGTATAGAAGCAAGGCGTGCGGCCACTGCGCGCGTAGGCGCTGCAGGCGATTCCAGTCGTCGTGTTGCCACGGGTAGATCATTGTCGTGCCTTCATGCGCGGGGTATTCGCCTCGGGTTGTGTCGGTCACGCCGTTGACGGATCGAAGGGGCGGTCAGTGTCAAAGCGCGTCGACGAGCTCACCGAGCGTGTTGCGGATCTCCTCGATGCCGCGCGACGCGTCGACGATCGCGAACCGGTGCGGCGCCTCTTGCGCGCGCCGTAGATATTCCGCGCGCGTGCGCAAGAAAAATGCCTCGGTTTCGCTTTCGAACTTGTCCGGCGAGCGTGCCGCCCCGCGCCGCGCGCTCGCGGTCTCGGGCGGCAAATCGAACAATACCGTCAAGTCGGGTTGGAAGCCGCCTTGGACCCAGCGTTCGAGGGCCTCGAGTTTATCGCGCGGCAAGCCGCGTCCGCCGCCCTGGTAGGCGAAGGTGGCATCGCTGAAGCGATCCGACAGCACCCAATCGCCGCGCGCCAGCGCGGGCTCGATAACTTGAGCGAGGTGCTCGCGGCGAGCGGCGAACATCAGCAGCGCCTCCGTTTCGAGGTCCATGCGCTCGTGCAGCAGCAATTCCCGCAATGCTTCGCCAAGCGGCGTACCGCCCGGCTCGCGCGTCGTTACGACCGCACGGCCGATCGCCGCCACTTTCTCTTCGAGCTGTGCGCGGAACCACGACAGGTGCGTGGTCTTTCCCGCACCGTCGATGCCTTCGAACGTAATGAATTTGCCGCGCGCCATTTATCGTTGTCCTCGAATGTATTTGTCGACGGCTCGGTTGTGATCGCCGAGCGTATCGGAAAAGACGCTGCTGCCGTCGCCGCGTGACACGAAATAGAGTGCGCTCGTCGGCGCCGGGTTCAATGCCGCCTGCAGCGACGCCACGCCCGGCAGGGCAATCGGCGTGGGCGGCAAGCCGCGGCGCACGTAGGTGTTGTACGGCGTGTCCTGCTGCAGATCGCGCTTGCGCAGATGACCGTCGTAACTATCGCCGAGCCCGTAGATGACAGCCGGGTCTGTCTGTAGCGGCATGCCGATGCGCAGGCGATTCGCAAACACGGCCGAGACGAGCGGGCGATCGCTCGCCCTGCCCGTTTCCTTTTCGACGAGCGAGGCCATCGTCAGCGCCTCGTACGGTGTCCGGTACGGCAAGCCCGGCGCGCGCGTGGACCATGCCGCCGCCAGCCGCTGCTGCATGAGGCCGTAGGCGCGCCGATAGACGTTCAGATCGCTCGTTCCTTTGTCGAACAAATAGGTGTCGGGGAAGAACAGCCCCTCGGCGTTCGCGGCCACGGCGCCGTTCGCGTCGCCCGCGGCACTTGCCTCGTGCACGTTGCTTGCGCCGATTGCCGCGAGCAATGCGGCATCGCTCATGCCGGCCGTGTCGTGCTTGAGCGCCGGGTTTGCGTCGAATTCGGCGCGCATCCGCTTGAAGGTCCAGCCTTCGATGACTGTAACGACTGACTCGTTGACGTCGCCGAGCGCCAGCTTCTGCAGCACTTCATAGGGCGTGACCCCGGTCTTGAACTCGTAGTTGCCGGATTTGAGGCGGCTTTGCAGGCCAAGCAGACGCGTCATCCAGGCGAACGGCGCGGGCTCGACCGGTACGCCGCCGCGGTTGAGCTGCGCGGCCACCCCGCGCACGGTGCTGCGCGGCTGGATCGTGACATCGAGCGTGGGGCTGGACAGCACAAGCGGGCGTGTGGCCCAGTAATAGCCGCCGGCGACGGCCAGCGCGGCAAGCAAAACGGCGACCACTACCCCGAAAGCGAGGCATTTCTTCAACAGGGACATGCGGTACAAGGCTCGGATGGACCCCATATAATACTTGTTCGCCTAAGCCGAAGTCAGGATTGACTAGCCACGAATTCCATGAACGAACCGAACGCCCCCGTTTCCTCCCCTTCCGCACCGATCCATACGCCCTCGCGGCCGGCTGCCGCCGAGTTCGAAGCGGCCCTCTCGCGTGGCGCGTTCATGACGCTCGACCAGTTCGGCGTCATCGACGCGGCCGGCGACGATGCCGCCACCTTTCTGCATGGTCAGCTCACGAACGACATCGAGCATTTGGACGCCGCGAGCGCCCGGCTGGCCGGCTACTGCTCGCCCAAGGGCCGGCTGCTCGCCTCGATGCTGGTCTGGCGCGCGGCGGATGCGGTGCGCTTGCTCGTGTCGAAGGAACTGACCGCGGCCGTGCAAAAGCGGCTGTCGATGTTCGTCTTGCGCGCCAAAGCCAAGCTTGCCGATGTGACCGATTCGGTGGCCGTCGTCGGTTTCGCGGGCGACGTTCGCGCGCCGCTGTCGCGGCTATTCGATGCATTGCCGGACGGCGTGCATGTGCACGTGGCCGGGCCTGCCGGGTCGCTCGTTCGCGTGCCCGATGCGGCTTCGCGGGCCCGATACCTATGGGTTGGGCCGAAGGCGCTCGTGCAAGAGCGCGTGGCCGCGCTCGAGGGCGAGCTGTCGCGGGTGTCCCCGGCGGTGTGGGACTGGCTAGACATTCATGCGGGCGAGCCGCGCATCACGCAGGGCGTGCTGGAGCAATTCGTGCCGCAAATGGTCAATTTCGACGTCATCGGCGGCGTGAATTTCCGTAAAGGCTGCTATCCGGGGCAGGAAATCGTGGCGCGCAGCCAGTACCGGGGGACGATCAAGCGTCGCACGGCGCTGGCGCACGTGGCCGGCGCCGCCGCCTCGGGCGAGGCGCCCGAGCCTTCGGTGCATGCGGGCGTCGAGCTGTTTCATTCGGGCGATCCGAGTCAGCCGTGCGGCATGGTCGTGAACGCGGCCGCCTCGCCTAAGGGCGGCTTCGATCTGCTTGCCGAGATCAAATTGGCCGCGCTCGAGGGCGGTAGCGTTCATCTGGGCGCGGCGGACGGTCCCGCGCTGGCATTCCAGCCGCTGCCTTACGCTTTACCTAGCGAAGTCTGAGCGGCTTATCGAGCCGACCTATGTGCCTAATCGTTTTCGACTGGCGTCCTGAAGCCGCGCGCGGGTCGGTGCTCACGTTAGCCGCCAACCGCGACGAGTATCTTTCGCGCGAGACCGCGCCGTTGGACTGGTGGCCCGATGGTTCGGGCGTGCTGGCAGGTCGTGACCTCGTGGGCGGCGGAACGTGGCTCGGCCTTTCGCGCGACGGGCGCTTCGCCGCACTGACCAACTACCGAGCCCCGCAAGCGTTCCGCGCCGATGCGCCCACGCGCGGGACGCTCGTCTCGGACTATTTGGCCGGACCCGCACAGCCGCCGCTGGATTACCTGCGGCGCGTGTCCACGCGCGCGGCTCAGTACAACGGGTTCAACTTGATCGTCGGCGATTTGGCGCGCCGTGAGCTCGCCTGGTATTGCAATCAGGCCGATTCGCCGCCGTCGATGCTGCCGGCCGGCGTACACGGGATTTCCAATGCCGTGCTCGATACGCCGTGGCCCAAGCTCGTGCGCAAGCGGACCGAATTGGGCTCGCTGGTCAAAAGCGAAGACCCGCCCTCGCTCGACGCCTTGATCGGGTTGATGCGTGACCCACGCGTCGCTCCGGACGCCGAACTGCCTTCCACGGGCATTTCGCTTGAAAGAGAACGCGTACTATCGGCAGCGTTCATCGAAACGGCCGGCTACGGTACGCGCGGCACGACGGCGCTGCGCGTTGCCACTGACGGCGCGGCGTTGAGTGTGGACATCGCCGAGCGAAGCGACGACGATGGTTCGCATCGTCTTGAGCGCCCGGGCAACTACGAGCGCCGCTTTGCGTATGAGATCGAGTCGCGGTATGACGGCAGTGGTTGCGGCCAAGGCCCCGGCCTCGGCGATCATGTGCGGTGGCCGATCGCGCGATAGACCGCCTTCGAAGACTTACAGTACGTCGAGCGACCGCATCATTTCGATGTGCTCGACGCCCGCCTCATAGAACGGCGCCCCCACCGTTGAAAACCCGTGCCGAAGGTAAAACGGCACGGCTTCGTGTTGCGCGTATAACCTAAGACAGGCATCGCCCCGATGAGCGGCATGCTCGATGAGCGCGCGCAAAACCAGTGAACCGACTCCCATGCGGCGGGCCGAGCGAAGCACGGCAAGCCGACCGATCGCGCCGTCAGGCAGCAAGCGCGCGGCCGCCACCGCAGCGCCATGCGCATAGGCCACGACATGAAGCGCATCGGAATCGGCTTCGTCCGATACGAGCGGAGCGGCAATCTGCAACTCGCGGACGAAGACTGCCTCACGCACGCGTGCAGCGTCTGCGCCGAGCCTGCCCCAGTCTCCTGCCGCTATCGTGACGGTCTGCATCGGCATCTCCCTGGTTCGCCTCCGATTCCAGCGCTGCCGGCCCCACGCCAAAGCGGGGGCGGCGCCCGTCACGCTTGCGACTGCGGCGGAACCGAAGGATCTGACGGCATGCGCATTTGTTCGATGTCGTCATGCCGCACGCGCACGCTTTCCATAATGGCCGGGTGGGTGATGACGTAGAACCGATTGGCGCGCACGGCATCGAATGTCGCCTCGGCGATATCGTCCGCGCTGAGCCGCCCCGAGCGCACCGCCTTGCGGATCTCCCTACCCGCCAGCAATTGCGAGGCCGAAGGCAGCGCCTCGTTTCGCCAGCGCTCGGGCCGCCCGCGTTCGGCTTCAGCGATGCCCGTGGGGACGAAGGCCGGGCATAAGAGCGAGCAGCCTACCGACGCGCCAACGCGATGAAGATCGTGATAAAGCGTCTCGGTCAATGCGACGACGGCGTGCTTGGAGGCGTTGTAGACGCCCATCGCGGGCGGAGCAATCAGGCCGGCCACGGAGGCCGTATTGACGATATGCGCCGGCTCCTTTTGCGCGAGCATGATCGGCGTGAACACGCGCACGCCATGTGCGACGCCCATGACGTTGACGCCGAACACCCAAGACCAATCGTTGCCGCTCATTTCCCAGACGAAGCCGCTCGCCCCCACGCCCGCGTTGTTGAACAACAAGTGGACTTTGCCGTACGCGTCGAGCGTGCGTTGCGCGAGCGCCTCGACGGCGCTGCCGTCGGATACGTCGGTCGGCACGCCAATCACCTCGGCGCCGGAAGCCGCAAGCGAGCCGACGACCTCGTCGAGCGCGCGCCTGTCGATGTCTGCCAGCACCAACTTCATGCCGAGCTCGGCGCCCTTTTGAGCGAAGGCGCGGCCAAAGCCGCTGCCCGCGCCCGTGATGACCGCGACTTTGTCTTCGAATAGTTCCATGCTTGCTCCGCTATGCCCTGCCCGCGCCCGGCCGCGGTGAAGCGCGGCGGCTGGCGATGCGACGGACGAGCGTGGGTCAGGCGATCTTGACGATCTGCTTGCCGAAATTTTTGCCTTGCAACAATCCCATCAACGCTTCCGGCGCCTGTTCGAGCCCCTCGACGATGCTTTCGCGGTAATGGAGCTTCTTTTGCGCGACAAGGGTAGCCAGCGTGCCCAACGCCTCGGGCCAAACGTCGAGGTGCTCCGTCACGATGAAACCTTGCACGAGCAAGCGCATCGTCAAGATAATCGATGGCTGCTTCATCGGCACTGGTTGTCCGTCATAGCCCGCGATCATCCCGCACACCGCGATGCGGCCGAACGGGTTCATGCGCGCAAGGGTTGCGTCGAGCACCTCGCCGCCGACATTTTCGAAGTAGCCGTCCACGCCATCGGGCGTTGCCGCCTTCAAGTCTCGATAGAGATTGCCGGCCTTGTAGTCGACGCAGGCGTCGAACCCAAGTTCGTCCGCCACGTAGCGGCACTTGCGCTCGCCGCCCGCGATGCCGACGGCCCGACATCCGGCCAGCTTGGCCAATTGTCCGACGACGCTGCCAACCGCCCCGCTTGCCGCGCTGACGACAACGGTTTGCCCTGCGCGCGGCGCGATGATCTTGTTCAACCCGTACCAAGCGGTCACGCCCGGCATGCCCGCCACACCGAGATAGGCCGTGAGCGGCACGATCGAGTCGTCGACCTTGCGCACGCCGACACCGTCGGAGACGGCGTATTCCTGCCAGCCGAACATGCCGGTGACTTTGTCGCCAGCTGCAAACCCGCTATGTTTCGACTCGACGACCTCGCCGACCGCTCCCCCGAGCATCACTTCGCCGAGCGCCTGAGGTTGCGCATACGACTTTGCGTCGCTCATGCGGCCACGCATGTAGGGGTCGATCGACAAATAGAGGTTGCGGACGCGAAACTGGCCTTCGGCCAGCGGCGCGAGCGGCGCAGCCTCAAGCTTGAAGTTGTCGGAAGAGATCGGCCCTTGCGGACGCGATGCGAGAAAGATGCGGCGATTGATCTGTGTCATGGCAATGCCTCTTTCCGATGGGTAAGCGGCCGAAGGCGCAACGAAAAACGTATATGAATGCGCGAGGGCAACGGCGGTGGTTGTTCAACCGTCGCTGGGACCGGGCTTGGCGCCGGGCGAGCCTCGCCGCTTCTGCTCGACGACATCGCGCCCTACCGCAAGCCGCCGCATGTATTTGAACGTGCCCAGCGCCTTGGCGACGAAATGCCCGCTGCTGTCGCGCACTTCGCCCTCGCAGTACGCCATCGTGCTCGAGCGATGCAGCACGCGACCGAACGCACGCAATTCGCCGCGCCCGGGCTGCATGAACGTGACCTTCATCTCCACCGTGACGACCCCGACGCCGTCGTCGGCCAAGCTGCGCGCAGCGGTGGCGAGTGCGACATCGGCCAGCGTCATCGTCACGCCGCCGTGAGCGACTTGCCAGGTGTTCAACTGCGTGTCCGCAAGCGCGAGCGCGACCTCGCTTTCGCCATTCGCGGCGCCCACGAGCCGGACGCCCAGGTGATCGACGAACGGGCTCTCGATCGTGCGTTCACGCTCGGCCGCGGGGACTGCCGGCGTAGCGGCCGGAGGCTGCCGTTCGGACGTCATGCGCTTGCCTCTCTAGACTTCGTAATCGACGCACTCGCGCGATTCGCGAACGGCCATCACGAAATCCTTCAGGGCCGCGTGCGTGGGATGCACTTGATAGGCATCGAGCGCGGCTTTGTCCGCGAAATCGGAGACGAGGACGACATCGTAGGTCGACTCGAGCCCCGGTTGGGCAATGCCGACTTCGAGACGCAAGATGCCCGGCACGATATTGCGGCAGCCTTCGAGCCGTTCCTTGAAGATGCGTGCGTTTTCGGCCCGGCCGGCGCCCTGGGCCGTTTCTTTCAGCTTCCACATGGCGATGTGACGAATCACTTTACGAACTCCTCTGTGCGGGGTGCCGTAAATTCGGCGGTAGCGACGGATGATACTCGCTTCGTTGGGAGGCGGCAGTCAGCCGAATGGCCAGTTGCGCGCCGCGCTACGCCCCGCCTAGAGCCAGAAACAGATCCATACGATTTTCAAGCCGCGCCAGACGATTCGCGGCGCGATCGAGTTGGGCCTTGCGCTCGCCGCGCCGAGCGTCGAGCAGCGGCGCAATATCGATTGCCCCATTTTCGTACCGCGTGCGCACGAGCGCCGACGCCATCGCCGCGTCGCTTGCCGCCTGCCATCGAATGCTTGCCGCACTGTCGAGTTGCGCCTTGACGACCAAGGCATCTTCGACATCGGCGAGCGCCCGATAAAGCACCCGGCGGAAGTCGACCGAGGCGCGCTCGAAGTCGACGTTGGCAAGCGCCGTGTTCAGCTGCAGGGTGTTCCATTGCAGAAACGGCAATGCAATCGCCGCGCCGATCGACGCGACCGGGTTTTGCACTGCCCGTACCAGCATATCGCTGCTCGTGCCGAATTCGCCCGTGAGCGTAAAGCTCGGGTAAAGGCTGGCGCGTGAGAAATCGATGCGAGCCAGTTGCGCCCGAAGGCGCCATTCGGCCGCGCGCACATCGGGCCTGTGCGCGAGCATGAGAGCCGGCGCGCGCGGCGGCACTTTCGGTACGACTGACGACGAGAGGTCGATCGGCTCGGCGCGGCGGCTCTCGGGCGCCGTCCCCAGCAGCAGCGCCAGCGCGTTGCGTTTCGCTTCTCGCTGTTGTTGCCACAGCAACACATCGGCGCGTACTTGAGCGAGTTGCTGGCGAGCCTCTACGACATCGAGCGACGAACTCGCGCCGGCGGCTAGCCGCGCTTCGGCGATCGACACGATCCGCTCGGCATCGACGATCGCGGCTTGCCCTAGCGCCATGACCTCATTCAAGTGTCCGATGCGCCAGTAAAGCTTGGCCGTGGCGCCAATGAGCGCGAGCGCCGCGGCCTCGCGGTCGGCTTCGCTGGCATGAGCGCGCCAAGCCGCTTCATCGCGTCGCGCCGCCAGCTTTCCCCAGAGGTCGAGTTCGTACGACACCGTTCCGTTGACGCCCGAGCGCACCCCGGCATGCCCCGTATCGAGATCGCGCGCCGCATCCGCGCTGATACCCATACTTGCCTGCGGGCCGAGCCGCGCGCCGACGAGCCCAGCTTCAATCCGCGCGCGGCGAACGAGGATTGCGGCATCGGCCAGGTCGGCATTCTTAGCAAGCGCTTCCTCGATCAACGCGTCGAGGGACGCGTCGCCAAAAGCTTGCCACCATTGAATGCGATCGGAACGCGTCGGGTCGCCTTGCGACTTCGGCTCGGACACGACCGACGATGTGTCGGCAGCACGCCATTGTGTGGGCAGCTCGGGCATTGGCGGGGCCACTTGGCGCGCGGACTGCGCGCACCCTGCCAAGAGCGGCACGATCGCGAGTGTCGTGAGTGTCGTGAGTGCTCGGAGAAGCATGGGAGCGTTCATCGTTGATTCCTATCCGTTTCAATCGCGCGCAAGCGCTTCGACCGGGTCGAGCCGCGCCGCGCGATGCGCGGGTAGAAAACCGAACGCGATGCCGATCGCCGTCGACGAGGCAACGGCCATCAGTAGCGCGCTCGGAGTAAAGACCATGCTCCATTGCGTGACGAACGCCGAGAACACGAAGCCGAGGCCCAACGACAGCGCGATTCCAATGGCGCCGCCAATGAAGCAAACGAGCGCCGCCTCGGCGAGAAATTGCAGCAGCACGTCGTGACGCCTGGCGCCGACAGCCATCCGAATGCCGATTTCGCGCGTGCGTTCTGTGACGGAGACAAGCATGATGTTCATCACACCGATGCCGCCCACGATGAGCGAGACAAGCGCGATCAGAGACAACAGCAGCGTCAACGTGCGGCTCGTCGACTCGACTGTTTTGACCACGCTGTCCATGTTGTAAGTGAAAAAGTCCTTCCTGCCGTGACGGCGCGTGAGCAGCTCCACGACGCTCTGCTCGGCCGCCTCGCCCGACTGCCCCGCTTTGATCCGCACCGTGATGCCGTCTAGGCGTTGGCTGCCGAACAGACGCGCGGCAGCCGTCGTGTGAGGCACCCACACTGTCAGATTGCGCATGCCGCCGTCTAGGAAGGACTGCTTGTCCGCCGTCACGCCGATCACGGTGCACGGAACGTTGCCGATCAAGATGGTTCGGCCGATCGGATCGGCCGTGGCGCCGAAGAGCGTACGCCGCGTGTTCTCATCGATCACGGCGACTTGCGCGTAGCGGCGCACCGCCTCCTTGGTCAATGCCATGCCGGAAGCGATGGAGCGCCCGCGCACCTTGAAGTAGTGCTCGCCCACGCCGTTGACCATGGCCTGCACATTGGCGTTGCCGTGTCGAACCGTCGCAGTCCGATAGATGCTGGGCGTGACGCTGTCGACGTAGGCTTCCTCGCCGAGTGCGTCGGCGTCGGCCGCGACGAGTGTCTTGATCCGCTCGGCGTCGCTGTCGCCCCAATCTCGGCCTGGATAGACATCGATCGTGTTGGCGCCTATCGAACCGATCTCAGCGAGCAAAAAACGCTTCGCGCCTTCACCGATGGCCGAGATCGATACCACCGACATGATGCCGATCACGATTCCGAGCATGGTCAGCAGCGTGCGCAGCCGGTGGGCGGTTAGCGCGGCCCAGGCCATCGACAGCGCTTGACTTGCGCTCGATGAGACGCGTCGTGCGGCTGGGTGGAGGTACGGTTGAGCACGGGCTGCGACGCGGTCGCTCGGAGGTAATTCAGCGCGCACTCGGTCTGCGACGATCTTGCCGTCGTGCATTTCGACGATACGGTGAGCGTGCGAGGCAACGTGTTCGTCATGCGTCACGACGACGACCGTGTGTCCGGCGGCATGCAGGTCACCCAAGATGCGCATGACGTCGCGCCCGCTTCGGCTATCGAGGGCGCCCGTCGGCTCGTCGGCCAAGATCACGTCCGCCCCGTTCATTAATGCTCGGGCGATGCTGACACGCTGCTGCTGGCCACCTGAAAGCTGATTCGGTCGATGCCTCGCGCGCTCCGTCAGCCCGAGCTGGGCCAAAAGCGCGTGGGCGCGGGCTGAGCGCGCACGTTTCCCGACGCCCGCATAAGCCGACGGGACTTGTACGTTGTCGACGGCGGTCAGGTGAGGCAGCAAATGGTATCGCTGAAAAATAAACCCGAACCGCTCGCGACGCAGACGCGCCAGTTCGTCGGGCCCAAGGGTATCGACGTCGATGCCGCCGACGCGATAGCCCCCCGTGCTTGCACGGTCGAGGCACCCCAGCAGATTCATGAGGGTTGTCTTTCCCGAGCCGGACGCTCCCATGATCGCGACGAATTCGCCAGCATCGATCGTCAGGTCGACTTCATGCAGAACGGCAATCCGCTTCTCTCCCGCCTCGAAGCAGCGTGTGGCGCCGAGGAGCTGTAGCAGGGGTGTGGCCATCCTCAGCCCCGCTCGGCGGATGAAGCAGCCCCGTCACCCGGCGCCTCGCCGACGACGACATGCTCGCCTTCGCTCAGGCCGGTTAGCACCTGCGCCTTCACTTGGTTGTTCAGGCCGACGCGAATCTGCCGCGACTGCACTTCGCCGCTTGCGGCGCGCACCTTTACGGCGTAAGCCCCGTCAGCAGACTTCGCACCCAGCGCGGACGCCGGAACCACAAGCGCTTGCTTCGCCGTGCCTTGCACGATCGACACTTGGGCCGTCATCGAAATACGCAGACGATGGTCGGGGTTGGGCACCTCGAACAATGCGTTGTAAAAGACGGCTGCCCCGCCACGAGACGTCCCGCCGCTCGTACCGGTCGAGGCAGGCGCAGACGGCGATTCGGCGAATTCGGGTGGGGCGGGCTCGATGGCGCGCACCGTGCCTTCATAGCGGGTGTCGGGATCGCCTAGAACGGTAAAGTGCACCCGCTGGCCGGGCGTGACACGCAGCACGTCCGCCTCCGATACTTGTGCCTTGACCGTCATCGTATCGAGATCGGCCAGTTTGAGAATGACGGGCGCCTGCTGTTCGGCGATGACCGTTTGTCCTTGGCGCGTCACGATAGCGACGACCTCGCCGGACATCGGCGCGGCGATGCGCGTATAGCCGGCATTCGCCTTCGCCTTATCCACTTCGATGCGCGCTTGTTCCATACGTGCACCGAGTTCGCCGAGATTGGCGCGCTCCACGTGCAGGTCGGCGCGAGCGCGCTCGAGCGCGTCCTGCGACGTGGCGCCGCTGTCCCAAAGGGCTTGCTCACGCGTTGCCGCGAGCGAGGCTCTTTGCAGGCGGGCCTGCGCCGCATTGCGCTGAGCCTGCAGTGCGCGCTCGTTGGCTTGCGCATGACGCAGCGCATGGTCGAGCAAGGTGGGATCGATCTCGGCCAAACGCTGGCCGGCGCGGACTTGATCGCCGAGTTCGACCGCGAGAGTCTTGAGTTGCCCCGACACCTGAGCCCCCACGTCGACCTGCCGATGCGCGTGCAGCGTGCCTACCGCAAGTACGGCGTCTTCCAAGTCGGCTCGCTCGACGCGGGCCGTGAGATACGGTGGCGCCTCGTTCGCCGTCAAACGGCGATAGACGCCGACGGTCAGCGCGAGCGCAACAAGCAATGCGAAGCCGGCCAAAGGCCGACGGTATCGTTTATCGATCATGCAATAGGAGATTGGCGCCGCAACCTCGCGACGAAGAAACGCCCGCTACTGTTGTGAGACAGCGGCAAGCGGTGGACCCGCCCCGCACAATTAGCTGGGCTACGCGGTACCGGTGAGGCACCGGCGAGGTACTGTAATCGTCTCGAAAATTTCAGCGAACGACGCGATTGTTACAAAGCGTTAATGAGACAACCTTGTCGACGCTGGAACGCAGGGATGCCGGCTCGGAATGCGTATCGGTATCGGCTCAACGCCTAGCGTGCGGCGACGTGGTCTTCGACGAATTTGAAGAAGAACCACTTGCGTTGCGGCTGCCCGCCGACATCCTTCGCGTACACGGCGAGCGCGCCGTCCTGATTCGAGCGCGTGACGTTCAAATGCGTTTCGTGGATGCCTTTGCCGTTCGGTCCGCCGTCGTCGAACACCAAGCCGTAGATGGCGACGAAGCTGGACTGCGCGAACGCCGCCTCGAGTTGCTGCTGGATGCGCACGGCGCTGACCGATGAAAACATGGCATCGGCTAGGCCGATTCCCGCGTAGCTCAGGGCCGCGTTGGAAAACACGCCATATTGCGGCGCGCCGAACGGTTCGTTAGGCGTCACGCCGACGGGGTCGACGTTTTCCGCGCCGACGTACATTTCGATCGGACGGCCGTCGCTCGATTGAATGTTGACGTCGACTTGATATCTCACGCCGTTGCCGATGTCGACATAGAACTGCAGGTGCTCACCGTTGCGGCCGACGATTTCATGCTCGGTCGAGACGACGACCGTGCCGACGATCGCGGCGAAACGTTCGGGCGTCGCCGCCGGCGTCAGTGTTCGCGGCTCGACATAGGTGTGCTCGGTGAAGAAGTTCATCGCGTACGTGCTCCTTGTTGAACGAACGGCTAGTTCTGCGCCAGCGCTGCTTCCAGTCCCACCCTCCGCACCCCGCCCTCATCAAGCTGACGCAGCGCCCGCGCCAGCGAGCCGTCGAGGTCGATCGCGCGGCACACGTCTTCCACGACGACGACTTCGAAGCCCGCCGCGCGCGCATCGAGCGCTGACCACGCCACGCAATAATCCGTCGCCAACCCGCAGCACCATACCCGCTTGACGCCGAGTTCATGCAGATAGCCGGCAAGCCCGGTCGACGATTGACGATCCGCTTCCATAAAGGCCGAATAACTATCGACGTGCCGCCGATAGCCCTTTCGGATCACGAGCCGCGCATGCGGGACATCGAGCCCATCATGAAACGCCGCGCCGGCTGTACCTTGCACGCAATGCACGGGCCACAGCACTTGCTCGCCGTACGGCAGCGTCATCATCTCGAACGCGTGGCGTCCATCATGATTCGCCGCGAACGACACATGGTCTCGTGGATGCCAATCCTGCGTCAGCACGACATGTTCGAACCCGGCCGCCAGCCGGTTGACGATCGGGACGATCTCGTCGCCGTTCGGCACAGCTAGCGCACCGCTCGGCATGAAATCGTTCTGCATGTCGATGACGAGCAGTACGTCTTCGGAACCCTTCATGTTTCGTTGCCTCGTATGAGCCGGCGTCATGGCCGGTTACCTGCCCGTATGCAACAGGTTATTCGCAGAAGCGTCGCCCGCTTCGCGCCAGTTCGACCAGAAGCGGCGCAATTTCCCAGGCGTCGCCGTTGATCTGCGATGCGTATCGGCGAATCGCCCGCGCGAGCGAATCGAGCCCCACGTTGTCTGCGTAGTACATCGGGCCACCGCGCGCAGCCGGAAAACCATAGCCGTTCAAATAGACGACATCGATGTCAGACGCTTTCGATGCAATGCCCTCGGCCAAGATTTTCGCGCCTTCGTTGACGAGCGAATAGATTAGCCGTTCGACGATTTCATCATCGCCGAACGCGCGCCGTGGGCAGCCGATCTCGGCAGAGTACTCGACGATCATGTCGGTCACGAGGCTCGATACATGCGGCTCGCGTTCGCCGGGCCGATAGTCGTACCACCCCGCCCCGCTCTTCTGACCGAAGCGCCCCGCTTCGCATAGCCGATCGGCCACGCGCGGATAACGGAGCAAAGGCGTATCGCGGTAGCGCCGCTTGCGGATTGCCCAACTGATGTCGTTTCCGGCCAGGTCGCTCATGCGGAACGGACCCATCGCAAAACCGAATCGCTCGAGAGCCGCATCGATCTGCTCCGGTAGCGCGCCCTCTTCGAGCATGAACCACGACTGACGGAGATACTGCTCGAGCATCCGATTGCCGATGAAGCCGTCGCACACGCCCGACACGACCGCCGTCTTGCCGATCGTTTTCGCGACGTGCATGACCGTGGCGAGCACGTCCTTCGCCGTTTCAGATCCCCGCACGACTTCAAGCAGCTTCATGACGTTCGCGGGACTGAAGAAATGCATGCCGACGACATCGGCCGGTCGTTGCGTGAACGTCGCAATGCGATTCAAGTCGAGCGTGGACGTATTGGAGGCCAGGATGGCGCCATGTTTGGCGATGGCGTCGATTTGGCCGAACGCCTGCTCCTTGACGCCCCATTCCTCGAACACCGCTTCGATGACGAGGTCGGCGTCGGCGATCGCCTGGTACGAGAGCGTCGGCGCGAGCCGCGCCATGCGCGCGTCGCGCTCCGCTTCGGTGAGCTTGCCCTTTCGTACGGTGACGTCGTAATTGCGGCGAATCGTCGCCAGCCCGCGCTCGAGCGCTTCGGCATGCGTTTCGACGAGCGTCACCGGAATGCCGGCGTTGACGAAGTTCATCGCGATGCCGCCGCCCATCGTGCCGGCGCCGATCACCGCCACGCGGGCGATGAGCCGCAGCGGCGTGTCGAGCGGTACGTCGGCGATCTCGGCCGCCGCGCGCTCCGCGAGCCGCGCATGGCGTAACGCGCGTTCTTGATCCTCCGTCATGGCGATTGCGTCGGCAGCACGTGATCGCGAAACATCTCGCGCAGCTTCAGTTTCAGCAGTTTGCCCGTGGCCGTATGCGGCAGCTCGTCGACGAACACGACGTCGTCCGGCATCCACCACTTTGCGACCTTGCCTTCATAGAACGCGAGCAGCGCTTCACGCGTCACGCTCGCCCCGGAGCGCCTCACGATGACGAGCAAGGGTCGCTCGTCCCATTTGGGGTGACGACAAGCGATGCATGCGGCTTCGGCCACGTCGGGATGCGCGACGGCGATATTCTCGAGCGCACTCGAACTGATCCATTCGCCGCCCGACTTGATGACATCCTTGCTGCGGTCAGTGATCTGAAGGAAGCCGTCGGGGTCGATCGTCGCCACGTCGCCGGTCGGAAACCAGCCGTCGACGAGCGGTGACTCGTCGCTCGAGAAATATCGATCGATGACCCAAGGCCCCCGCACGTGCAGGTCGCCGAATGCGACGCCGTCTCGCGGCAGCTCTTGCCCGTCTTGGCCGACGATTTTCATATCGACGCCGCAAATGACGGTGCCCTGCTTTTGCAGCAGACGCCGGCGTTCTTCTAGCGGGCGTTGCGCCTGTTCCCAATTGAGGCGCGCAAGCGTGCCGAGCGGCGACATCTCCGTCATGCCCCATGCGTGTATCACGCGCACGCCGTATTCATCCTCGAACGTTTCGAGCATCGAGGGCGGACAGCACGAACCGCCGATGACGGTACGTTCGAGCGACGAGAAG
>DATJJH010000271.1:0-25526 GCA_035492395.1 Trinickia sp.
CGACTTCGACGAAGACGAGAACGATGCCTAGTAAGCTTTGGGCTTGCAACAAGACAACGGGGACTTTTAGTCCCCGTTGTCTCTTGGGGCCATCGTGTTTACCCTGGAATCGAGCAATGAACTCGGAGCGCGGCACCGTGCGGTATTCGCGTTTCGTTATGGCGCATAGCCCGACCACTCGTAACCCCTGAATCCACAGAGGATCCGAGTCGGCGCGAGCGAGTTGTGCAGACCTCCCTAACTGTTCTCGGGATCGTGCAGCCCGCACTCACCGATGTTGATGGCGCTACGCACGATCGCGCAGCTGTTGCTCACTACCGTGGGCAGGAAGTCATATGACTCGAAGAGACTCAATGGCATATGAGTAGGGGGCTTCGTTTGCCGTGACCCGGGGCACGCCTGCGGGCACAATAGACGGAGGGTGCGGCTAATCTGGCCGTGTGCGAATCGACCTTCAGCTTTCTTCTCTCGCACGATTCGACGGCACCGTCGTTCGGAAGCTATCGTCTCGGGAGCAAGCGTACGACTACTGTAGAAGTTAAGGCCGCCGCTCCCGGCCGGATTACCCGATGCATTGGATCCCGAATGGTTCCGGGAGACTGCTCGACAGGGCTCGCAAGGAATGCTGTTTCTGGAGGCGTGACGGTATACGAACCACAGAAAATGACGGTATACCGTCAGAAATACCGTCACCAAACCGTAGATTTAGCGAGATTTGGCGATACGCCAGTAGACAATCGATTCGCCAAAAACTGAATTACTTCAACGGCTTATGGCCATCCTGAGACGTGGTAAGCATCCGCTCCACATACCGTGCAATCAAATCCACTTCGAGGTTCACCTGATCCCCGGCTTTCAAGCTCTTGAGCGTCGTGACCTCGACCGTATGGGGAATCAGGTTGATCGAGAACTCGCAGCCGTCGGCCCGATCGTCGACGCTGTTGACCGTGAGGCTCACGCCGTTCACGGTAATCGATCCCTTGTAGGCGAGATAGCGGCCGATGTCTTTCGGCGCAAGCACGCGTAGTTCGTGCGATTCACCTACAGGAGCAAACCGCGTAACAGTTCCGAGCCCATCGACGTGCCCCGATACAATGTGGCCGCCCAGCCTTTCGTGCGCCGTCAGCGCCTTTTCGAGATTGACCGCGCCGGGGGATGCGAGACCCACTGTGCAGTTGAGGCTTTCGCGCGAGACATCGACATCGAACGTGCGAGCGGTCTTCCCGACGACCGTCATGCAGGCACCTTGAATGGCGATGCTGTCGCCCAAGGCGACGTCGGTCAAATCGAGCGCGCCCGCTTCAATGGTCAAGCGCACGCCGGCCGCTTCCTCCGCGCCGAGCGGCTTCACTGTCTCGATACGGCCCACGGCCGCGACGATTCCCGTAAACATCGTGTGTAGTCCTTCTTTGTTCAGTGAGGCGCGGACGGCGTTTGCAGCCGCGCCAAAATGCGCAGGTCGTCGCCGATGCGATCGACCGCATGGAAAACGAGCCGAGTTCGCGCATCGAGCACGCCGGGCGCCGCGAGGTCGAACATGCCGGCAGAATCGGCCCCCAGCAGGCTGGGCGCTAGGTACACGAGCAACTCGTCCACGCAGCCCTCGCGCAGCAGGGAGCCGTTCAGCTTGTGACCGGCTTCGACATGCAGTTCGTTGATCCCGCGCGCGCCTAGCGCCTTCAGCATGGCCGGTAAATCGACCTTGCCGTGCGGATTGACCAGCGAAACGATCTCGACGCCTTGCGCCGTCAGCGCCTCGGCGCGCGCGGCGTTGCGCTCATCGATGCTTGCGCAAAACACGAGCGGCGGTGCACCGTCAAGCAGGCGGGCCGTCAGCGGTACGTCCAGTCGGCTATCGACCAGCACACGCAGCGGCTGCCGCGGCGTCTCGACCTCGCGTACCGTCAGCTGCGGATCGTCCTCGCGTACGGTGCCGATGCCGGTCAAGATCGCGCAGGCGCGTGCCCGCCAAGCGTGCCCGTCGGCGCGGGCCGCGGCGCCCGTGATCCACTGGCTTTCGCCCGTCGGCAGCGCCGTGCGGCCATCGAGCGACGCCGCCACTTTCATCCGCACCCAAGGCCGCCCACGTGTCATTCGCGATACGAAGCCGACGTTCAGCTCGCGCGCTTCATTCGCCAGCAGGCCGCAGCGGACGTCGATGCCGGCGTCGCGCAGCCTCGACAAGCCGCTGCCGGACACCTGAGGGTTCGGATCTTCCATCGCCGCGATGACACGCTTCACGCGCGCATCGATCAGCGCATGCACGCAAGGCGGCGTGCGCCCGAAGTGGCTGCACGGTTCGAGCGACACATAGGCCGTCGCGCCCCGCGGATCGTGACCTCGCCGCCGTGCGTCCTTCAGCGCTTGAACTTCGGCATGGTCTTGCCCGGCGGGCTGCGTGAAACCCTCGCCGATCGCGACGCCGTCCTTGACGAGCACGCAACCCACGCGCGGGTTCGGCGTCGTCGTGTACATGCCGCGGGCGGCGAGCGTCAGCGCCCGCTGCATATGGATGAAGTCGGCTTCCGAGAACATCGGCGGGCCGTGCGCTTAAGCGGCGTGCGCCGCGAATGCACCGCGCGCCGCTTCGATGGTCGCATCGATCACGGCGTCATCGTGCGTGCTCGAGACGAAACCGGCCTCGTACGCCGACGGAGCGAAGTACACGCCCGCATCCAGCATCCGATGGAAGAAACTGTTGAAGCTCGCGATATCGCTGCGCGAAACGTCGGCAAAGCTCGCCGGCACTTGCTCGGTAAAGTAGAGGCCGAACATGCCGCCCACGGCGTCGGCGCAAAAGGGTACGCCTGCTTCATGCGCGGCGGACGTCAGACCATTCGTGAGCCGCGCCGTTTGAGCCGATAGGCGTTCGTAGAAGCCGGGCGCCTGAATCAATTGGAGCGTCTTCAAACCGGCGGCGACGGCGATCGGATTGCCCGACAACGTGCCGGCTTGGTAGACGGCGCCTTCGGGCGCGAGCAGCGACATGATGTCGCGCCGCCCGCCGAACGCGGCCGCGGGCATGCCGCCACCGATCACCTTGCCGAGACACGTGAGGTCGGGCGTGATGCCGTACATCGCCTGCGCGCCACCCAGTTCGACGCGGAAACCGCACATCACTTCGTCGAAAATCAACACCGCACCGTGCTGCGTGCAAAGGCGCCGCAGCGCTTGCAGGAATTCCGGATTACCCCGCACTAGGTTCATGTTGCCGGCGACGGGCTCCACGATGACGGCCGCGATTTCACCGCCGAACGCGGCGAAGGCTTCTTCGAGCGCCGCCGTGTTGTTGTATTCCAGCACTGTCGTGTGTTTAGCGATGTCGCTCGGTACGCCGGCCGATGTCGGATTGCCAAATGTCAGCAGGCCCGAGCCGGCTTTGACGAGCAAGCTATCGGCGTGGCCGTGGTAGCAACCTTCGAATTTCACGATTCGATTGCGCTGCGTGAAGCCCCGCGCGAGTCGCAACGCGCTCATCGTCGCTTCAGTGCCGCTCGACACCAGCCGTACTTTTTCGATCGAAGGCACGAGTTTGCAAATTTCCTCGGCGATCTCGATTTCGGCTTCCGTCGGCGCGCCGAACGAGAAGCCATCTGCCAGCACGCGTTGCACCGCTTCGAGCACTTCGGGGTGGACGTGGCCGACGATCATCGGGCCCCAAGAACCGATGTAGTCGATGTAGCGCTTGTCTTCGGCGTCCCAGAAATAGGGGCCTTGGGCGCGCTTGACGAAGCGCGGCGTACCGCCGACGGAGCGAAAGGCGCGCACGGGCGAATTGACGCCGCCCGGAATGGTGCGTTGCGCGCGTTCGAAAAGGGCTTGGTTGCTGGACATGGGCAGAGCTTGAAGTTCGATGGACGCTGGCGATAAAACGCGCCAAGAGGCGCCGCCTGCGTAATGTCTGGGATTGTACCCAAAGCGGGGCGTGGGAGACCGGAGCTGGCCGTTCGGATAAGAGATGGCGGGAAAGGGAAGGCGTTGGGGAAGGGCCAACCGAGGCGGACCGTCGCGAGCGGCGCGGTGCTGTACGGCAGGCGGGGGGCGACCCAAATGAAAAAAGCGCCCACGAAGGGCGCTTCCAAGGTACTGCTCATCGCACTCGTCCGGCGGGCCGAAGCCCGGCCGGAAGACGCGTTGCTTATTAGAACTTGTGACGGATACCAGCAACGACAGCCGTCTGCGCCCGGCCGCTCGCAGTGCCGGCCGACGCGTCGATGGCGGCGTTCATGTTGTTCGTTGCGTGTTGGTAGATGCCGGTCAGGTAGACGTCCGTGCGCTTCGACAGGTTGTAGTCGGCGCCCAGGTTCGTTTGCCAGAAGTGGCCCGAAACACCGGCTTGACGCACACCCGTGTACGTTTCGCCCACGGCCAGCACGAGCGCCGGGGTCAACTGGAAGCGGAAGCTGCCTTCGTAGTTGTTGAAGTGAATCGTGCCACCAGCGCGATTGGCGATCGCGGTCGTACCCGGAATAGCGGCCGTCGTGGCCGTTGCCGGCGCGCCCACGAAATTCGAGTAGAGCGAGCCCGTGTACAACAGACCGATCGTTGCCGGACCGAACGCGTACGTGGCGCCCAGGCCCCACTGTTGAACGCGCACTGCGGGGATGGTGCCGCTGACCGCGCCACCTGCGACGTTCGGGTTCTGAACGTAGGCGTAAGCTGCGGCCACGTTCAACGGACCCATGCCGTAGGTCGCGCCAACGCTGTAGCTGCGGTTGTTCGCGAAGCCCGTGCTGTTCGAGAAGCCGTACAAGCCTTCAGCTTGGAAGCCGCCGATCGTCGGCGACACGTACTTCACCGAGTTGTCGGTGCGGAACGTGTTGTTCAGGTTGTCGTTATCGTACGGGTGCGTGGCGTACTGCGTCAGCGTCGAAGCGACGTCGAGCGGTGCCAGGTAGTCTTGCACGGCGTTGTATTGACGGCCGAGCGTGAACGTACCGAAGCTCTTGTTGCTCAGACCGACATAGGCTTGACGGCCGAACTCACGACCGCCTTGACCGAGCGTGCCGTTGTTCGGGTTGAAGCCGTTCTCCAACTTGAAGATGGCCTTCGTGCCGCCACCGAGGTCTTCGGCGCCGGTCAAGCCCCAGCGCGAGCCGGACTCGTTACCGCTGGCCATTTGCCATGCCGACTTGCCTGCGGCGTTGGCATTGTTCGTGTACAGGATACCGATGTCGACGATACCGTACAGCGTGACGGTGCTCTGTGCGTGAGCAGCGCCAGCAAACATGCCCAAAGCTGCGAGTGCGAGAAGTGACTTTTTCATCAAACTAGGTCTCCGAGACGAAGAGAGTTGCAGTATGAGCAACCCGGATTGGTTAATTTCTTGCCGCGGACCCTCTACTTTTTCAGTAGTTGGCTTGCCCGCGGGGTCCAGGCAGTCGAGGCGATACTAGGCATCTGGACCCCGTACCCTTATTAGTGCAAACCCTAGTTGCGAAAGATTGTTGCGCGTAGTGAAAAGGACTATATCTGCCGATGAATGATGCAAACCCTTGCCAGATAAGGGAAGAAGTGGAAGCAGACGCTTAATTGACCCGTCCAAGTGTTGCGGGAGCGCTACATCTTTTTGGTGCACTGATGTTGCGAATACGTTGAAGAAAAGCCGCAGGTTCGACTCGGCATTAGCAGGGACGTCGGTTTACCGGCCCGTCCGAGCGTGCACCTTGAGGGTGCAGTCCGCCGCGAAACGCGCTGGCGCTGGGTGACGCCAGCCTGGGGTGAGGGCGAGAAAAACCCGCGCCTCGGGAGGGCGCGGGGTGGTGGGTGGTGGCGCGGGGGGGCTTAGGCCGGCTGATTCCGCCGGTCAAACGAGCTCAGAGAGCCCTCGGGTCAGTCCGCCGCCGATGACGCCGCCCCGTGGCTGAGCCAATCGAGCACGGCCGTTGCGTCGTCCGTGGACGCAGAGCGCGCCTTGGCCACGGTCTGAGCCACCTCCGCCGTCGGCTCCGCGCGGCGGATCGCCACGCCCACTGCAAGAATGTCGATCATCACCAAATGGAGGATGCGCGAGATCATCGACAACTGCGATTCGCGAATCTCGATGTGATCGGTTTCAAGGGCAACCGTCGCCCGCTTCGCGAGCGGCGTGTTGCTCGACGTGATGGCGATGACCTGCGCGCCGGCTTGCATCGCGACATCGAGCACGCGCAGCAGCTCCGGCGCGCGCCCCGACTTCGACACGGCCACGATCACGTCGCCCTTGCCCAGCAGCGCGGCGGATGCGGCCTGCATATAGAGATCGCCATAGGCGATCGTCGGGATGCCGAAGCGAAAGAACTTGTAGTGCGCGTCCTGAGCGACGATGTTCGAATTGCCGAGCCCGTAGAACTCGATCCGGCGCGCGCCGTTGAGCAGCTCGATCGCGCGCTCGACCTGCTCGAAGTTCAGGTGCTCGCGCAGTTGCAAGATGGCCGACACGGTGTTGTCGAGCACCTTCGCCCCGAAATCGGTGGCCGTGTCGCCCAAATGCACTTGACTGTGGCTGACGGGAATCGTGCCCGTCAAGCCGGTTGCCAGCTTGAGCTTGAAGTCGGACAGCCCTTGGCAGCCGAGCGAACGGCAGAAGCGAATGACGGTGGGCTGGCTCACGTCGGCTTTGCGCGCGATGTCGACGATCGGGTCGCTGATGATCGAACGCGGATGGTTCAGCGCGAGATCGGCCACCCGGCGTTCGGCCGGCGTCAACGCATCGCGCATTTGGCGGATCCGTTCGAAGACGGCCGACGAGCTGCCGCCCGCGCGATTCGACAGTTGTTCCGCAAGAATGGCCGACACGCCGAGGAAGGCGGGGTATTCGGCCGTGATCAAATAGGTCGGAACATTGGCGAGGTAAGGCTCGAAGCGGCCCTTCGCTTCGAAGCGCCGGCGGAACGACGAGCGCAGGAAGAGATCGCCGAGCTTGAGCACGACGCCGCCGCCAATATAGATGCCGCCGAGCGCGCCGAGCGTCACCGCCAGATTGCCGGCGAACGTACCGAGGATGCCGCAGAAGCAGTCGACCGCTTCGAGCGCGAGCGCCTCGCCCGCGTGCGCGCGCTCGACCACGTCGGCGGGATTGACCGTCGGCGGCACGCGTTTTTTGTCCCGAGCGGCCAGCGCACGATAAATGAGCTCGATGCCTGGGCCCGCCGCCACGCGTTCGAACGATACGTGCGGCCACTTTTTGCGCGCATAATGCAGGACGATGTCCTCGCGCTCGTCCATCGGTGCGAACGTCGCGTGGCCGCCCTCGCTGCCGAGCGCGATCCAGCGGTCGTCGGCCGGAATGAGGCCTGACACGCCGAGCCCCGTGCCGGGCCCCAGTAAGCCGATCACGCTGTTTTGCCGGCGCGAGCCGCCGCCCACCTGAACGCGCTGCGCGTCGGTCAGGCCAGGCAGCGCCATGGCGAGCGCCGTGAAATCGTTGACGACCAGCAGCGTGTCGAAACCGAGCGCGCGTCGCGTTGCCTCGATCGAAAACGCCCACTTGAAGTTCGTCATGCTGACTTGATCGCCGTCCACGGGGTTCGCAATGGCGATCGCCGCGTGGTTGACGTGGCCGATCTTCGTGTCCTTCAGATACTTCTTCAGCACGTCTTCGATCGTCGGATAGTCGGCACAGGGGTAGACGCGAATCTGCGTAATCTCCCCCGGCTCCGTTTCTAGCGCGAAGCGTGCGTTGGTGCCGCCGATATCGGCGAGCAGACGCGGACCGTCGGCGTGCTGGCGTGCGCCGGGTACCGAAACAGCTTTATTTTGCAGACCAGTAGACATCGAGTCTGACTCCCTTGTCGTTTGCCAGCTTCGAGATGGCGTTTTCTTGCGGCGACGATGCGGCCGCTTTCAGTACGTCGAGTTTTCGTTCGCCCGAGATCAACAGAAACAGCTTGCCGACACCCTTGAGCGCCGACATCGAAAGGCTCACGCGCGCGTGGGGAGCTGCGCCCGGATGGACAGCGACGTAGCGCTCGGGCGTTTGCAGCGCATGCGCCCATTCGTGCAAGGGCGCATCGGCGAACAGCGAAGCGGTGTGACCGTCCTCGCCCATGCCGAGCACGGCGACGTTCGGCTGCGCGTAGGAGGGGTTGGCGTTCAGGGCGGCAATGCGCGCGTCGAGCGAGACGGATACGTCGACGAGCGGGGCGAACCGCGCCGCGCTAGCCGCCTGCGTCAGCAGCGTATCGCGCACCAGGCGGGCGTTGCTCGCGCCGTCGGTTTCGGGCACCCAGCGATCGTCGACGAGCGTCACGTCGACGCGGTCCCATTCGAGCGGTTCGAGCGCAAGCGCCTCGAAGAACGGGCGCGGGCTCGTCCCGCCGGAGACGGCTAGCGTGGCGCGCGCGCCCATGGCCGCGGCGAGCGATGCACCGAGGGCGCCGCCGACCGCTTTAGCCAGTGCGTCGGCTTGAACGCGCGGGTCGTCAAAAGCGTGAAGCTCGATCACTTCTCCTCCAGACTGCTTTTTTGTATGTCCAACATGGTCGGCAGGCATCGCGCTTTCCCCGAACGCCTTGCGCGCTGCAATGCGAAGCGTAACGCCGCCGAACCGTCTATTCGTCACATCGATTCGATTCGCCGGGCGCTCAGTTCTCTTCCTCGAGCCAGCAGGTGCCGTGCTGCGCGAGCATCGCGCTTGCGGCGGCGGGGCCCCACGTACCCGCCGCGTAGGGCTTGGGCGGCTTGTTCGAACCTTGCCACTCGTTCAGGATCGGCTCGACCCAGCGCCACGCGGCTTCTTGCTCGTCGCGCCGCACGAACAGCGCGAGGCGGCCATTGATCACATCGAGCAGCAGCCGCTGATACGCCTCCATCTGTCCTTCCTTGAAGAACTGATCGAACGCGAGATCCAGATGCACACTCGAGAGGTTCATCCCTTCTCCGGGTTGCTTGGCCAGGCAGTACAGGCGAATCGATTCGTTCGGCTGCAGCCGGATCACGAGCCGGTTGGCCCCCGGCCGCAGCGCGGGTGCGCCGAGCGCCGAATGCGGCACGGGCCGGAAATTGACGACAATCTCCGCCACGCGCTCGGCCAAGCGCTTGCCTGTGCGCAGGAAGAACGGGACGCCGGCCCAACGCCAGTTTTCGATTTCAGCCTTCAGCGCGACGAACGTTTCCGTCGTGCTTTGAGGTTTGACGCCGTGCTCGGTCGCATATGCCGGCACTGAAGTGCCCTTGATCACGCCCGAATGATACTGGCCTCGTACGGCCATTTTGGAAATGTCGCGCGTATCGATCGGCTTGAGCGCGCGCAGCACGCGCAGTTTTTCGTCGCGGACGGAATCGGAATCCATCGAATGCGGCGGCTCCATTGCGACGATCGACAGCAGCTGCAGCAAGTGGTTTTGCACCATGTCGCGCAGCGCGCCCGTGTTGTCGTAGAAGTCGCCTCGACCCTCGACGCCCAGCTCTTCGGCGATCGTGATTTGGATGCTTTCCACCCACTCCCGGCGCCACAGCGGCTCGAACAGCGCGTTGCCGAAGCGCAGCGCCAGCAGATTCTGCACGGGTTCCTTGCCGAGATAGTGGTCGATCCGATAGATCTGCTCTTCGGTGAAGATCTCGCCCACCGCGTCGTTGATTGCATTGGACGAGCGCAAGTCGTAGCCGAGCGGCTTCTCAAGCACGATGCGCGCGTTTTCGTTCAGCCCGACCGAAGCCAGCGCGCGGCAGATCGGCACGAACAGCGACGGCCCCGTTGCTAGATAGAACACGCGCGTGCCGGCATGGCCGTCGAGCGCGTCGCGCAGCAGGACGAAATCCTCGGGCTTGCCCAGGTCGAGCTTGACATAGGCGATGCGCTCCAGAAAGCGCTGCCACGCCGCTTGATCTAGGCCGCCGCCGCCTTTGGAAACATGAGCCTTGACGTTGCTGTTGACCCACTCGATATAGCCGTCGCGATCGGCCGCGTGCCGCGCCACGGCGACGATCTTGCCGTGCTCGGACAACATGCCCGCGCGATGGGCCTCGTACAACGCCGGAAGAATCTTTCGCATCGACAGATCGCCAGTCCCGCCGAAGAGAACGAAAGTGAAGCCTGAGTCGATTTGCATGAGTCGTGAGCCGAAGTCAAAGGGGTTGCGGGCGCGTTCGAGAAACGGGTCTAGGCTAGCTGGCTGCTCGAGTTGCGACGTCTTGTAGCGCGATAAAAATATTTTTGACACTGAATTGTAGTTTAACTACAATCCAAATCAAGAGGTAACGTCGATCGAACG
This sequence comes from Trinickia sp., assembly GCA_035492395.1. Classification (GTDB taxonomy): domain Bacteria; phylum Pseudomonadota; class Gammaproteobacteria; order Burkholderiales; family Burkholderiaceae; genus Trinickia. Next base: position 10,194 of record DATJJH010000271.1, read on the forward strand.
AAAAAAGTTGTTGGCCGCCGCGAGCGGCGGACGTTTTCGGGGCCGATCGGCGGCAACGCGCCGCGTGTTTCCGTGTATGGGCCAGTGTCTCGATACATACCGCGCGTGCATGTTAGCAGCGCAGTTTGCGCAGCGCTGCCTCCCCGAGCTGGCTCCGCGCGACGCGGGCAAGCCGAATTCGAATGAGGAGACAGTCGTTGAGCTTGGAAGCACCCGTTTCCTGACGATCCACCGCGGCCGGGCTTGCCCGAGATGCACGCGAGCGCGCGCCAACGCGGTTCGGCCCTATCCAGTGTTGTTGTCTGTTGCACCCAACCACCGTTCCCCGGCCTGTCGAAGAGGGGATCCAATCGTTACTTGGTCAGTAGTCTGGAGGAGATAAAGAATGAAAGTTCGCGCGATCATGGCTGCGCTGTGCGCCACGGGGCTGTTGATGGGCGTGTCGGCGGCTCAGGCGGCGGAATCCGTCGAAGTGCTGCACTGGTGGACCTCGGGCGGCGAGTCCAAGGCCATCGGCGTCCTCAAGGACGACATGACGAAGCAAGGCTACACGTGGAAGGACTTCGCGGTGGCGGGCGGCGCGGGCGCCGCGGCCATGACGGCACTGAAGACGCAGGTGATCTCGGGCAACGCGCCCAGCGCCGCGCAAATCAAAGGACCGCTGATCAAGGAATGGGCCGAGCAGGGCGTGCTCGTGAACATCGATTCGGTCGCGAAGGAACAAGACTGGAAGAAGAACCTGCCGCCGCAGATCGACAAGATCATGCAAGCGGACGGCCACTACGTCGCCGCGCCGTTCTCGGTGCACCGCGTGAACTGGCTGTACATCAACAAGGCCGCGCTGGATAAGGCCGGCGGCAAGGCGCCGACCACGTGGGACGAGTTCTTCGCCGTCGCCGACAAGATGAAGGCAGCGGGCATCCAGCCGGTCGCGATGGGCGGCCAGCCGTGGCAAGACTTCACGGTGTGGGAAGACGTCGTGCTGTCGCAAGGCGCCGACTTCTATAAGAAGGCGATCGTCGATCTCGATCAAAAGACGCTCACGTCGCCGCAGATGGTCAAGGTGTTCGACACCGTTCGCAAGCTGACGACCTACTTCGACAGCTCGCGTACGGGCCGCGATTGGAACCTCGCCACGGCCATGGTCATCAACGGCAAGGCCGGCATGCAGTTCATGGGCGACTGGGCGAAGGGCGAGTTCGCGAACGCGAACAAGAAGGCCGGCACGGATTACGTCTGCGCGGCGGTGCCGGGCACGGAAAAGGCCTACACGTTCAACGTCGACTCGTTCGTGTTCTTCCAGCAGAAGGGCCAAAAGGCCGCGACGCCGGGCCAAGTTGCGCTCGCCAAGACGATCATGAGCCCCGAGTTCCAGAAGCAGTTCAGCCTGTACAAGGGCTCGATTCCCGTGCGTCTGGGCGTCGACATGAGCAGCTACGACGATTGCGCGAAGAAGTCGTACGCCGACGAGCAAGCCGCGATCAAGGCGGGCGGCTATGTGCCGTCGCTGGCTCACGGCATGGCCCAAGGCGATGCCACGGCCGGCGCGATGAGCGACGTCGTCACGAAGTTCATGAACTCGAACGAATCGTCGCAAGACGCCGTGGCCGCGTTGGCCAAGGCCGCCAAGACGAAGTAAGCGCAAGTGTAGTTAAAGGGGCGGGCGCTCGCTGCGTGCGGCGTCTGCCTGCTTCACTCAAGCCGGCCGGGCGTATCGCGCTTTCGAGACGCCAGGTCCGGTCCGCAAGCACTCAGGAGTCGAGTAGTGGCTGCCTCTCTCAGCGGAAAGGGGAACAACGTGGCGCCCGTATCCCACCGCACCTCGTCGATGTCGGCGTTTGCCGATCGCTGGATCCCGAAGCTCGTCTTGTCGCCGAGCGTGGCGATCAGCGTCGTCTTCGTTTACGGCTTTATTCTGGTCACCGGTTATCTGTCGCTGTCTAGCTCGCGGCTGATGCCCAATTACACGTTCGCGGGCCTCACGCGCTACAGCGAATTGTTCGAGAACGACGTCTGGTGGACGTCGGCGCAGAACCTCGGCTGGTTCGGCATTCCATTCATTGCGATCTGCATTGGGCTCGGGCTCTTTCTCGCCATTCTGCTCGATCAGAAGATTCGCAACGAAGGCGCTTTGCGCGCCGTGTTCCTTTATCCAATGGCGCTCTCGTTTATCGTCACGGGCACGGCTTGGCAATGGATTCTCAATCCTTCCCTCGGGCTTGAGAAAGTCTTGCACGACTGGGGCTGGACGAGTTTCTCGTTCACTTGGCTCGACGATCCGGACAAGGCCATCTTCTGTATCGTGATCGCGGCCGTTTGGCAATCGACGGGCTTCGTCATGGCGCTGTTCCTTGCCGGCCTGCGCGGCGTCGATTCGGAAATATTCAAGGCCGCCCAGGTGGACGGCGCGACGCTGCCAACCATTTATCGCAAGATCGTGATTCCGAGCATGCGTCCCGTGTTCTTCTCGGTGCTCTTGATCCTGTGCCACATCACCATCAAGACGTTCGACCTCGTCGTCGCGCTGACGGCCGGTGGGCCCGGCACGTCGTCGTCACTGCCGGCGATGTTCATGTACACGTTTTCGTACAACCGCGGGCAGCTCGGCGTGGGCGCCGCATCGTCGATGATGATGCTGGCCACCGTCGTCGCCGTACTCGTGCCGCTCATGTATCTGGAGTCGAGGAGCACCCGCAATGCAGCCTAAATTGGAACAACCCCCACGCTCACTGCGTTCGCTGCCCCCCGAGGGGGCGCCGGGTACCCTTGGGGGCGGCCCGGCGCGTACCCGGATAACGTTCAGTCGCGCGTTCATTTACGCTGCGCTGGTGCTTTTCGCCTTGTACTTTTTGTTTCCGCTGTACGTCATGTTGTCGACGTCGTTCAAGGATCTCGATCAACTGCGTACCGGCAATCTGCTGACGCCGCCCACTCACTGGACCTTCGCGCCATGGATCAAGGCGTGGAGCGAGGCTTGCACAGGCGTGCGCTGTGACGGCATGCGTCCGTTCTTCATGAACTCGGTGCGCATGGTGATCCCGGCCGTGTTGCTGTCGTCGATCATCGGTGCGTTCAACGGCTACGTGCTGACGCACTGGCGCTTTCGCGGCGCCGATGCGATCTTCACGATGCTGTTGGTCGGCTGCTTCATCCCGTTTCAGACGATTCTGTTGCCGATGGCGCGCTTGCTCGGGTTCATCGGCATCTCGAACACGATCGGCGGTCTCGTGCTCGTGCACGTCGTCTACGGCATTGCGTTCACGACCATGTTCTTCCGCAACTTCTACGTGAGCATTCCGGCCGAACTCGTGAAGGCCGCGCGCATCGACGGCGCCGGATTCTTCATGATCTTCACGCGAATCTTGCTGCCCGTTTCGCTGCCGATCTTCATGGTGTGCGTCATTTGGCAATTCACGCAGATTTGGAACGACTTCCTGTTCGGCATCGTGTTTTCCGGCGTCGATTCGATGCCGATCACGGTGGCCTTGAACAATCTCGTGAATACGTCGACGGGCGTGAAGGAATACAACGTCGATATGGCCGCCGCCATCATCGCGGCGTTGCCGACGCTCCTCGTCTACGTCATCGCGGGCCGCTACTTCGTGCGCGGTCTGACGGCAGGCGCGGTGAAGGGCTAACACGTAGGGGCGTTCCGTCGGGCGCGGCGCGGGCGCGAAGCGCCGCGCGGCCGAACGAGCGCAACGCCTATTCGACAGACTCGAAAGCAGTAAGCAGATTAGAGGATTTCAGCATGGCAAGCCTTTCCATCCGCGACGTATACAAGACCTACCCCAATGGCGTGCCCGTCTTGAAGGGCGTCGACATCGAGATCGAGGACGGTCAGTTCCTGATTCTCGTCGGCGGCTCCGGGTGCGGGAAGTCGACGCTGCTCAACATGATCGCCGGTCTCGAAACGGTCACGAAGGGGCAGATCTGCATCGACGGCAAGATCGTCAACGATCTCTCGCCGAAGGATCGCGATATCGCGATGGTGTTCCAGTCGTACGCGCTTTATCCGTCGATGACGGTGCGCGAGAACATCTCGTTCGGCCTGAACATCCGTAAAGTGCCGAAGAAGGAGCAGGCGCAGATCGTCGATCGCGTCTCGTCGATGCTGCAGATCGACCATTTGCTCGACCGCAAGCCGGGTCAGCTCTCGGGCGGTCAGCGCCAACGCGTGGCGATGGGCCGGGCGCTCGCGCGCGATCCGGTGATGTTCCTGTTCGACGAACCGCTGTCGAATCTCGACGCGAAGCTGCGCATTGAAATGCGCTCGGAAATCAAACTGCTGCATCAACGCCTCGGCACGACGATCGTCTACGTCACGCACGATCAGATCGAGGCGATGACGCTCGGCGACCGCATCGCTGTGATGAAGGACGGTGTCGTGCAGCAGTTCGGCGCACCGCAGGCGATCTACGATTCGCCGTCGAACCTGTTTGTCGCCGGCTTCATCGGCGCGCCGCCGATGAACTTCATCGAAGGCAAGCTCGTCGAGCAAGGCGCAGGCATCGGCATGGAGATCGACACGGGCGTCGAGCGCGGCGTATTGAGGCTGCCGTTCGAGGCGAACGGCGTGAAGTCGCACGTCGGGCAAAACGTCATTCTGGGCCTGCGCCCCGAGCGCATTACCGACGCGCGGGGTGCGCACGACGCGAACAGCAGCGATCTGCAGCCGCTGAAAGTGAACGTCGACGTGATCGAGCCCACCGGGCCCGATACGCTCGTCTTTGCTCAGATCAACGGTAAGCGCACCGTGAGCCGCGTCCATCCGGCCTCCAACCCGCAGGCGCAGCAGGGCATGACGCTGCTGGCCGACGTGTCGAAAGCCGTGTTGTTCGACCCGAAGACGGAAGCGCGCATCGCATAGGCGCGAAGGAACCAGGGGCGGCGCTCAGCCGCCCCTGTGTGTTGTCGTCCGCGATGCGGTCAATGCGGCAGGCGCACGTTGAACTTGAACGTGATGAGCCGCGCGATGAGGATGAAACTTGTCGCGGCGATGACGCTGTAGACCGAATCGACCTGAAGATGGTCGAGCAGCAGGTACAGCCAGCACCCGGCGAACGCGCACGTGGCGTAGGGGCGCGAATCGCGCAGCAGCAACGGCACCTCGTTGCAGACGACGTCCCGAATGATGCCGCCGAACACCCCTGTCACGACGCCCATCATCACGGCGATGAACGCCGGCATGTTCGCGTCGAGCGCGATCGATGTCCCCGAAATGCTAAACAGGCCCAGACCGATCGCGTCGGCGATCAGTAGCGCGCGTTCGTTGAACACGCGCGACGCCATGCGCAGCACGACCGGCGCGAATAGCGATAGGACGAAGATGACGACGACGTACGCTTCGTGCTCGACCCAGTAAAACGGCCTGCGTTCAAGCAGGACGTCGCGCACGGTGCCCCCACCGAACGCTGTCGCGAGGGCGACGAGAAAGGTGCCGACCGCGTCGAGCCGGCGCTTGCGCGCCTCGATGAAACCGGAAAACGCATAGGCAAGGATGGCGAGGCCCTCGATGATGGCGAGCGCGAACGTGAGCCTAGGATGCACTGCCGCTCTCCCGCTCCGCGTGCGCGGCGCCTTGGCGGCCGGGGCTCGGCTGCAGCAGCACGAGCACCGCTCCGGCGCCGCCGTCGTGCGGGCGGGCCTGACAAAACGCGATGACTTCCGCCTTCTGGACGAGCCAAGCGCGCACTTTGCCCTTCAGTACGGGCTCCTTGCCGACGGACCCCAAGCCCTTCCCGTGAATGACCCGAACGCAGCGCAACCCGCGCTTGACCGTTTCGCGGATGAACTCGGCCAGTGCTTCACGCGCTTCTTCGCGCCGCATCCCGTGCAGGTCGAGCTGCGCTTGCACGATCCAATGTCCTCGCCGCAGCTTGCGCACGACCTCGTGACTGATGCCGGGCCGGCAATAGAACAGCGACTCGTCGGTGTCGAGCAGTACCTCGGGATCGAACTCGTCGGAGATGGCCTCGTTCAGCACGGCTTGCTCGTCGCGCTTCGTTTGCAGCGGCAAGGCGGGCGGCGGCGCGCGGTGGGGCGTGGCGCGGGCCGCCGCCGCGATCGGCGAGACGTTGCCGACTTCGCGCCGAAAGATCTCCGCGTCGGCCGCTGCTTCGCGCGCGGCTTTGGCGGCGGCGATGCGCTCGCGCTCCCGCTCGGCGGCGCTTTGTTTGAGCGCATCGCGCAGAGCGGCAAGATCGGTGAGGCCGGAGGCGCGTTGGCCGGCCTCGGGGCGCGGACCGGCGCTGGGGCGGGGGCGATTCTTGGACATGACGATGAAGGCGATAACGACGAGGACTGCTGCAACTACGGCGAATGCGTCCGGCTAGGCCGATACACCAAGCAAAAAGGGCCGCGGGCATGGCGGCCCCGGCCCTCTTACGCTCGAGAAGGTGCTCGGCGTGGGCCGAGCGGCGCCGACGAACGCAATTTTAACGATCGGCTTCCGCGCTCATCACGTGATCCTGATGAAGCTCGTGTACGCTTTCGAGATAGCGCTGGGCGTCGAGCGCGGCCATACAGCCCGTCCCCGCGCTCGTGATCGCTTGGCGGTACACATGATCCTGCACGTCGCCTGCCGCGAACACGCCAGGCACGCTCGTGCCGGTGGCGTTGCCGTTCAGGCCGCCGTTCGTGATGATGTAGCCGTTCTTCATCTCCAACTGGCCTTCGAAGATGTCGGTATTCGGCTTATGGCCGATCGCGATGAAGACGCCTTGCAGGGCGAGGTCCGACGTTTGGCCCGTCTGCGTGTGCTTGATGCGCACGCCCGTGACGCCCGAGGCGTCGCCCGTCACTTCGTCGAGCACGTGATTCCATTTGATTTCGACGACGCCTTCCTTTTCCTTTTCGAGCAAGCGGTCGATGAGGATCGGTTCGGCGCGGAATTTGTCGCGGCGGTGGATGACGGTCACTTTGCTCGCGATGCCGGCCAAATACAGCGCTTCTTCGACCGCTGTGTTGCCGCCGCCCACGACTGCGACGTGCTGTTGCTTGTAGAAGAAGCCGTCGCAGGTGGCGCAGGCGGACACGCCGCGGCCGGAGAAGGCTTCCTCCGAGGGCAGGCCCAGATACTGGGCGGAAGCGCCCGTCGAGATGATCAGCGAATCGCAGGTGTACTCTCCGGAATCGCCGATCAGGCGAATCGGCTTCTCATGCAGCTTGGCGGTATGGATATGATCGAACACGATCTCGGTATTGAACCGTTCCGCATGTTCGAGAAACCGTTGCATCAATTCGGGGCCCTGCACGCCATTGGCGTCAGCCGGCCAGTTTTCGACGTCGGTCGTCGTCATGAGCTGGCCGCCTTGGGCGAGGCCCGTGACGAGCACCGGGGAAAGATTCGCGCGCGCGGCGTAGACGGCAGCCGTATAACCGGCGGGGCCGGAACCGAGAATGAGCACTTTGGCGTGTTTGCGCGTGGACATGATTGTTCGTTCCGTAAGAAAAAATGCCGCGGGAAAGCTGCCCGGCGAAAGTGCCGCGCCGCTTGCCGTTGGACGGCGCGGCACGTCGTTTCGTAAGTTGGGCATACGCCCGTGATTATAAAGGGGCCTTGCCGCCGCCGCTGACAGCGCGCTCAATCGGTGCGATAGCTTTTGTGCGGCCCGGGGGCCGTTACCGTCATTTACAGCCGGGCGCGCGACGCAGCGTTTACAATAGCCCGCATCGAACCCCTGGCGGGTGCGCCCGCCACGCTGCTACGGATTCATGGCCAAAGCTCCTTATTCGGCGCCTGCGCAAGCGTTGCCGCATCGCATGTCGCGCCTTTTCACCGAAATTCGCTGGATCTTGCAGGTCGCGCTCTGCGTGTTCCTCGTGATGGCGCTCGTCAGTTACAGCCGTCACGACCCGAGCTGGACGCACGCGGCGCAGGTCGAGCGCATCTCCAATTGGGCGGGACGCGTCGGCGCGTGGACGTCCGACATCCTGCTGCTGCTGTTCGGGCTGTCCACCTACTGGTGGGTCGTGCTGCTCGCACGGCGCATCGCCGCCAACTATCGGCGTTTGAACCGCCATGCCGCCGACGAGGACGAAACCCCTCGCGACGGCGCCTGGATCGCCGACGCCTTTTCCTTCGTGCTCGTGTTGCTTGCGTGCGATGGTATCGAAGCGCTGCGGATGTGGTCGCTGCGCGTGCCGCTGCCGCGGGCCCCGGGCGGCATCGTTGGCGACGCTGTGGCGCGCGGCGTCTCGCATGCGCTCGGTTTCACGGGGGGTACGCTCGCGCTGTTGCTTGCGCTGGCGATCGGCCTGTCGCTCTATTTTCGCTTCTCGTGGCTGTCCGTCGCCGAGCGCGTCGGAGAATCGATCATTTCGGCCGTCACGTTCGCGAAGTTGCGCCGCGAGGCGGGGCGCGACCGCAAGCTGGGCGAAGCGGCGGCCGTCAAGCGGGAAGGCAAAGTCGTGCAAAACCGCGTGCGGCTGGAGGATCACGAGCCGGTCACGATCGTGCCGGCCATGGCGACGCCCCCCAAATCCGAGCGCGTCGAAAAGGAAAAGCAGGTGCCGCTGTTCGCCGATCTACCCGGCGATTCGACGCTGCCGCCGATCGCGCTGCTCGATCCGGCGCCGCCCGCGCAAGAGACCATCTCGGCCGATACGCTCGAATTCACCTCGCGCCTGATCGAGAAGAAGCTGAAGGATTTCGGCGTCGACGTCAGCGTCGTCGCGGCGTATCCGGGGCCTGTCGTCACGCGTTACGAGATCGAGCCGGCCACGGGCGTGAAGGGCAGCCAGATCGTCAATCTGGGCAAGGACTTGGCGCGCTCGCTCTCGCTCGTTTCGATTCGTGTGGTCGAAACCATTCCGGGCAAGAATTACATGGCGCTCGAGCTGCCGAACCAGCGGCGGCAAACGGTGCGCCTGTCGGAAATCCTCGGCTCCGAGGTCTATGCGGCGGCCGCATCGAAGTTGACGATGGGTCTGGGCAAAGATATCGGCGGCAACCCTGTCTGCGCCGATTTGGCGAAGATGCCGCACTTGCTCGTGGCCGGTACGACGGGGTCGGGCAAATCGGTGGGGATCAACGCGATGATCCTCTCGCTGCTGTACAAGGCGAGCGCCGAGGACGTACGCATGATCCTCATCGATCCGAAGATGCTCGAAATGAGCGTCTACGAGGGCATTCCGCACTTGCTGTGCCCCGTCGTGACGGACATGCGCCAGGCCGGGCACGCGCTCAATTGGGCCGTGGCCGAAATGGAGCGCCGCTATAAGCTCATGAGCAAGCTCGGCGTGCGCAACTTGGCCGGGTACAACAACAAGATCGACGAGGCGGCCAAGCGCGAGGAGAAGCTGCCCAATCCGTTCAGCCTCACGCCTGAAGCGCCCGAACCGCTTACGCGCTTGCCGCACATCGTCGTTGTCATCGACGAACTGGCCGATCTGATGATGGTGGTGGGCAAGAAGGTGGAAGAGCTCATCGCGCGGATCGCTCAAAAGGCGCGCGCGGCCGGCATTCACTTGATTCTTGCCACGCAGCGGCCTTCGGTCGATGTCATCACGGGTCTCATCAAGGCGAACGTGCCCACGCGGATGGCGTTCCAGGTTTCGTCGAAGATCGACTCGCGCACGATTCTCGACCAGCAGGGCGCGGAATCGCTGCTCGGCATGGGCGACATGCTGTACCTGCCCCCGGGCACTGGGTTGCCGGTGCGCGTGCACGGCGCGTTCGTGTCCGACGACGAAGTGCATCGCGTCGTCGAAAAGCTCAAGGAGCAGGGCGAGCCCAACTACGTGGAAGGGCTGCTCGAAGGCGGCTTGGCGGGCGAGGGCGACGAAGGACAGGCGGCCGGCGGCGGCCAGGGGGGCGACGAATCCGATCCGCTCTACGACCAGGCCGTCGAGGTGGTGGTCAAGAACCGGCGGGCGTCGATTTCACTGGTTCAGCGCCACCTGCGCATCGGCTATAACCGCGCGGCTCGGCTGCTCGAACAAATGGAGCAATCGGGGCTTGTCTCGGCGATGTCGTCGAACGGCAATCGCGAGATTCTCGTTCCATCGCGCGAGAGCGATTGAGATCGACCGCGGGTGCGTGCCGTATCGCCGGCCGGGCTCGCGGCGAGCGTTTTCCGATTCTTTTCCGATTCATCACGGAGCGTTATTTTGAATTCGATGCAGGACTCGTTTCGACAAGACATGCGTTCGCGCTTGAGCGCGCTGACGCGCGGCATGGGTGCGATGGCGCTCGGCGCGGCGTTGCTGGTTTGCGCGCCCGCGGCGTTCGCGAGCGGCGCCGAGCAATTGAAGGCGTTCGTCGCGCAAGTGCATGCGGCGCGCGGCGATTTCGTCCAGCGCGAGGTCAAAGCGCCGCCCAAGAACGCGAAGGCGAGCGATTCAGTCGTGCCGACGATGGGCGGCACGTCGAGCGGCACGTTCGTATTCGCGCGTCCGGGCAAGTTCATCTGGTCGTACGAGAAGCCGTACGAGCAAGTGCTTCAGGCCGACGGCGATAATCTGTACGTGTACGACAAGGATTTGAACCAGGTCACGATCCGCAAGCTCGGCGGCGCATTGGGGGCAAGCCCGGCCGCGATCTTGTTCGGCAGCAACGACCTGGAAAAGAACTTCACGCTGCGCGATGCCGGCGTGAAAGAAGGCATCGACTGGCTCGAACTGATTCCGAAATCGCGCGACACGCAATTCGAGCGCGTCGGCATCGGTTTTCGGGACGGCAACCTTCAGGCGATGGAGTTGCACGACGTGTTCGGCAACGTGACGCTGCTTACGTTCTCGAACATTCAAAAGAACCCGGCGTTGAAGCCGGGTGCTTTCAAATTCACGGTGCCCAAGGGCGCCGATGTGATCAACGGATAAGGCGTCGAGCGCCGGTTTCAGCGGTGCTGCGGTAACAAGGCCGCACCGGCGCCGGGCGTTGCCTCTCGTTGACGCCGTTACGATTCGGAACCAGCCATGTTTGAGGAAACCCGCGCCGGCATGCCGCTCGCCGAGCGGCTGCGGCCCAGCACGATCGACGACGTCATCGGCCAAAAGCATCTGCTTGGGCCGATGAAGCCGTTGCGTGTGGCATTCGAATCGGGCGAACCGCATTCGATGATCTTGTGGGGGCCGCCGGGCGTCGGCAAAACGACGCTCGCGCGGCTCATGGCCACGGCGTTCGATGCGGAGTTCATTGCGCTATCGGCCGTGCTCTCGGGCGTGAAGGACATTCGCGAAGCCGTTGAAGTTGCGCAAGCGCATCGCGCGCACGGGCGTCGCACGCTGGTTTTCGTCGACGAAGTGCATCGCTTCAACAAGAGTCAGCAGGACGCGTTTTTGCCGCACGTCGAATCCGGCTTGTTCGTGTTCATCGGCGCGACGACGGAAAACCCCTCGTTCGAAGTGAACAGCGCGCTGCTGTCCCGGGCGGCTGTTTATGTGCTCAAGAGTCTCGACGACGACGAGCAGCGCGAACTGCTCGATCGGGCGCTCGCGGCGTTGGGCAGCGTCGAGATGACCGACGAAGCGAAGGAATCGCTGATCGTCTCGGCCGACGGCGACGGCCGCAAGCTGCTGAACAACATCGAGATCGTCTCGCGCGCGGCCACGGCGCAAAAGGCGGAGAGCATCGACGGCGCATTGATCGCAAGCGCGTTGACCGAGAACTTGCGTCGCTTCGACAAAGGCGGCGATGCGTTCTACGACCAGATCAGCGCACTGCATAAATCGGTGCGCGGCAGCAATCCTGATGGCGCGCTCTATTGGTTTTGCCGGATGCTCGACGGGGGCGCGGATCCGCGCTACCTGGCGCGCCGTATCGTGCGTATGGCCTGGGAGGACATCGGCTTGGCCGATCCGCGTGCGCCGCGCATCGCGCTCGACGCTGCCGAGACCTACGAACGTTTGGGCACGCCAGAAGGCGAATTGGCCTTGGCGCAGGCATTGATCTATCTGGCCGTGGCGCCGAAGTCGAACGCCGGTTACATGGCTTACAACGAAGCGCGCCGCTTCGTCGGCAAGGATCGATCGCGCGCGGTGCCGGTGCACTTGCGCAATGCGCCGACGAAGCTGATGAAGGAACTCGGCTACGGCCACGAGTATCGGTACGCGCACGACGAGCCCGATGCTTACGCGGCGGGCGAGACCTACTTGCCCGACGGCATGCGCGAGCCGCACTGGTACGAGCCGACGCCGCGTGGGCTCGAGGGCAAGATCGGCGAGAAACTGGCTCGTTTGTCGGAGCTCGATGCGGCCTGGCGGCGCGAGCACAAGACAAAGGGCGAGTGAGGGCGGCGGCGCTAGGCGATGGCCGCCGTCGCTTTGTTCGGATGACCGCGCGGCATGGCGAGCCGGTGCGTTAAAATCGCCACTTCAACCACGATACGACCCGCACCTAGTTATGCTCGACATCCAGTTGCTGCGCAAAGATCTCGACGGCGTAGCCAAGCGCCTCGCCGCCCGCGGCTACACGCTCGACGTGGCCGCGTTCAGCCAGCTCGAAGCTGAACGCCGCGCCATTCAAACCCGCACGGAAGAATTGCAGTCGCGGCGCAACAGCTTGTCGAAGCAAATCGGCGCGATGAAAGGCAAGGGCGAGGACACGACGGCGGTGATGGCCGAGGTAAGCGGCTTGGGCGACGAGATGAAGACGTCGGCCACCCAGCTCGACTACGTGCAATCGCGCTTGTCCGCGTTGCTGCTGGAAGTGCCGAATCTGCCGCACGAGAGCGTGCCGGCGGGCAGCGACGAGAAGGACAACGTCGAAGTGCGCCGATGGGGCACGCCGCGTCAGTTCGATTTCGAAGTGAAGGATCACGTCGATGTCGGCACGCCGCTCGGCCTCGACTTCGAAACGGGCGCGAAGCTCTCCGGCGCGCGCTTCACGATGCTGCGTGGCCCGATGGCGAAACTGCATCGTGCGCTCGCGCAGTTCATGCTCGACACGCATACGCAGCAGCACGGCTATACCGAAATCTACTCGCCGTACATCGTCAATCCCGAAATCCTGTACGGCACGGGCCAGCTGCCGAAGTTCGCCGACGACATGTTCCGCGTGGAGAAGGGCGGCGGTGAGAACGTGGTGACGCAGTATCTGATTTCGACATCGGAAATTTCGCTGACGAACACGGTGCGCGAGAGCATCGTCGACGGCGCGGCGCTGCCGATCAAGTTGACGGCGCATTCGCCCTGCTTCCGTTCCGAGGCGGGTTCCTACGGCCGCGACACGCGCGGGATGATTCGGCAGCATCAATTCGACAAGGTCGAGATGGTGCAGATCGTGGCGCCGGAGGCCTCGTACGAGGCGCTGGAACAGATGGTCGGCCATGCAGAGGCGATCTTGCAGAAGCTCGAATTGCCGTACCGAGTCATTACGCTGTGCACTGGCGACATGGGATTCTCCGCCGCGAAGACGTACGACCTCGAAGTATGGCTGCCGGCGCAGAACACCTATCGAGAGATTTCGAGCTGCTCGAACACCGAGGCATTCCAGGCCCGCCGCATGCAGGCTCGTTATCGCAACGCGCAGGGCAAGCCGGAACTCGTGCATACGCTCAACGGGTCGGGGCTGGCAGTGGGACGCACGCTCGTGGCCGTGCTCGAAAACTTCCAGAACGCGGACGGCTCGGTGACGGTTCCGGCGGCGTTGCGTCCGTACTTGGGCGGCGTGGAGCGGCTCGAAGCGAACTCGGTGGGGTAAGCGCATCGGCCGCTGCTTCAGCTTTTTGCGAAAAAGGGCTTGGAAAGCGGTCGGGAGTATTCTATAATCTTCGCTTCGCCAAACGACGACCAGCTTGGCGAAGCGAATACGGGGCAACCCAATTCGAGAAGTCGGAAAGGTGGCAGAGTGGTCGAATGCGCCGGACTCGAAATCCGGTGTACGGTTATACCGTACCGTGGGTTCGAATCCCACCCTTTCCGCCAGAATTCCCCAAGTTCCTAAGCAGCTTGGAAAATCCCGATAAAACAAGCGTCTTGAGCCCTGTGGTCCACGAAGAGTGGTACACAGAGGACTCGGAAGACTTGAAAAACAAACCGGGGTTGGTGGCCCGAAACGGCACCTACTATGCGCGGATGCGCGTTCCGACCTTGCTCGTCGGACTTCTCCAAAAGCACGAAATCAAGATCAGCCTTCGAACGAAGAACCTGAATGAAGCTCGTGCAAAGCTACCCGCCGCACTCGTCGAAATCCACAAACAGTTTGCTGCCGTGACGAAAGTCGCGGATGCCGTTACGCCGCCGAGCGAAGACGTCGGGCGCGGTGTGCTTGAGCAGATTGCTCGCACGTGGTTCGCGCCACGATGGCGCAATGCTGTGGAATCGCTCTGGAATCCGATGCCGGCGGGGGTGACGGTTGTGGATGTGCTCTGCAACATTGACCCCGAGCTTGCTCGGTTGACGCCGCCCAACGAGCTGACATTCGGCGAGTATCTGTATGCCGCCCGCGAGTTGCTTGTATCGGCAGGGTACCCGGAGCCATCGGGAAGCAGTGTCGAGACGTTGGCGAGGTACATGATCCGGGGCGAGGTTGAGTGCTTAAACGTGGCTCGCCGGTTCTTCGCGGAGGGGCAACTCTACGACGTTATTGCGGACCCGCTCTATCAGTCTGTAAACGGCTCGGGGGCGCCTGCTGCTGCCTCTGGCGCGATTACGGCTGGGAACAGCCTTACGATCGATAAGGCGATCGAACGGTTCGAAAACGACCCGCACCGCGCAAAGCTAAGCAAGAAGAACATCAATGGTTACAAGCCGGGCTTCGCGTTGTTGCGTGAGATCGTCGGCGGTGATGCGGCGCTTGCCGACGTGACTCGCGAGCACGCTCGAAGAGTGCAGGAAATATTGGAACACCTGCCGCCGAATGCGACGAAGCGATTCCCCAAGATGACGTTGATCGAAGCGGCGAACTACGCCAAGAAAAACGCCATGCCGCCAATTACTGCGAAGACGGCCGAGGTCTTGCTGTCGAATTTTTCTAGCTTCTTCGCGTGGGCTGTCCGTGAGCATCTAATCGACAGAACGCCTGCGGCCGGCTTGCAGGCACTGCAAAAGAAGCGCTCCAACGAGGAGAGCCGGCAACCGTTTAGCGATGCCGATCTCATGAGGCTGTTTTCGGCCGATCTCTTTCGTGAGCCTTGGCGCCGTATTTCCGAGCGAGAGCAGGGCCGCTACTGGGTGCCGCTGCTCGCCCTGTACCACGGCTCAAGGCTGAACGAACTGTGCCAGCTTGAAGTGTTCGATGTCGGCACGGACGATGGCATTCCGTTCCTGCACATCAGAGAGGAAAGTGCTGCTGGCGAGGAGAAGCATCTGAAGACCTCCAACGCAGAACGCATCATTCCCGTCCACGTCGTTCTTCAACGCCTCGGTTTCATGGAGTACGTTGAGGCT
>DATJJH010000272.1:0-23197 GCA_035492395.1 Trinickia sp.
TCCGTGGACGAACGCCGTGTGGGGCGGCGTGCGCCGCGACGGCGTCGATTGGCATACGGGCATCGATTGGGGACGATTCAGCCTGTTCTCCGAACTCGGCGCCGGCGTGCTGACGGGCAAGCATGTCGCGTCGAACCAAGAAGTGACGCTTCGAACGGGCTTCACGACGCCTGTCTACGAGGGCAGGAGCATGCGCGTGAGCACGGGGCTCGTCGGCAACGTTTGGCATTACACGAACAACCTGCGCTTCTACAGCTACGGTCAAGGCGGCTACTACAGTCCGCAGATGTACATGTCGCTCGGCGTGCCGATCGAATGGAACGGCAGGCGCGGACCGCTGACGTGGGATCTGACCGCGACGGTCGGCGTGTCGCACTCGTACGAAAAGGATTCGCCCTACTATCCCAACGGCTTGCCCGCCGGGGTACCCCAGCCTCCCGCGGGGCAAAGCCTCGTCTACACGGGCGGCTCGGGCGGCATAGGATTCTCGTACGGTTTGAGCGGCGTGGTGCAGTACCGATTCAATCCGCGTTTAGTGGCGGGCCTGCGCGTGGACATCGACCATGCGCACGATTACGCACCGAGTTCCGGCATGGTCTACGTGCGGTATTCGTTCGACGCGCGCAAGCCGGACACGAGCCTTTCGCCGAAGCCGGTCAGCCTCTATTCGAGCTACTAGCCCTATCAGTCACATGGACGAACGCAATCAACCCTCGAGCCAGCGCGACAGCGCGGACGGAGCCGATACGAACGGCGGCGCCGGCGCGCCCGCGGCCGGCCAGCGCTCCCCCCGTTTCGGCGCGCTCGTGCGCGAGGCGGTCGCGGCGCACGCCGGCAGCGGCAGCCGGCTCGCGATCGACGCGTTGCCCGACGAAGTCGCGCGGCTCGCACCGGGCCATTTCTATGCCATCTATGCCAAGCCGCGCACGGCGGCGTGCGACGCGCTGATTTGGGCCAGCGCGAAGGCCGCGAACACGCGCCATGTGACGATCGTCCTGTCGCGCCCACGCGCTCAGGCCGCGGCGCAAATGCGCGCGCTCGGCTTTCGTCCGGGCATGCCCGCCCAAGGCTGGCCGCGCAATCTGAACGTGCTCGCGATGCCCGATGAAAGCGGGGAGCCTTTGGGCGACGGTCAGCCGGCCGACGCTGTTGCCGCGCCCGTGCAATCGGGAGGACGGATCGCATTCGCCCATTTGTTCGGCGGCCTGCGCGCGCTCAAGCGGTTCGGCTTTCGATCGAATGCGCTGTATTTCATCGAAGGGGCCGAGCGGTGGCTATCTTGGGGCGATGCGGATGCGTTGGCGCGTGAGGGCCGGCTGCTCGCAAACTGGTGCGAGGCCCGGCGAATCGCACTCGTGTTGCTGCTCGATCCGGCAAGGATAGGCGGGACGCCCGAGCGCGACGAGACCGTCGACGCCTTCATGACGGACGAACTCGCTCAACGGGCGGGACATCTCGAGTTTCATGGCGCCTGCGCGGGCATGGCCCGCATGGGGCGCACGCATGGCGAATTGCTTTGGCATGTCGATTTCTGGCGTACGGGCCGTGCGCTGGCGACAGGCGAGACGCGTGCGCTGCGCTTCACCGACGATGGGCGGCTATCCGTCGCGCCCGAGGTCGTCGATGTCCAGGCGCAAGCGGCGCTGCGTCTCGCGCGCGACGAATCGCGCGTCGTTGCGACGCACGCGGTCGTCGCCCGCGAGAGCTGGGTGCCTCCGGAATGGGACATCGTCGAAGACCAGCAGGCGGCCGTCGCCGCATGCGTCGGGGCGCAGGCCGCGACGGTCCTGCTCGATTACCGCGATCGATCGACGCTCGAGGCGTTGTGCGCCGCCGTGCATACACTGCGCCGCGAATGCGGACGGGCGCTCAAGATCGTCGTGGTCGAGCGGCGCGAGGCCTTGCGTCATCAATACGAATTGCTGCTGCTCAGTCTCGGCGCGAACCTCATCATCGGCCGAGAATTGCCGTTCTCGCGCGTGCAGTCGTTGCTGCGCTCGCTGCAAGGCCAACTCGATACCCGGCCCGTGGCGCTCGACTATCAAGCGGCGCTGGCCGCGGCATTGACCGACGACGTGCGAGGCTACTTGCCCGTGCCCGCGTTCTGCGAGCGCATCGAAGCGGTGCTCGCGCGCGGCGCGGTGCTCGATTTGCCGCATGTGCTGGCGAAGATCGCATTGCTGCCCAACGTGTCGCACGCCGAAGCGTTGAAGCAATGCGCGCCCCGTCGCGCCGGCGATGTGGTGACCGCCGACGCGGCGCATCTCTACGTGTTCTTGTTCGCATGCCGATTGCCCGATGCCGACGTGGCCCTCGCGCATATCTTCACGACGGCTGTCGAGCACCTGTCGGATCGCGTCGTTTATCTGGCCGAAGCCAGCATCGAGCGGGAGATGAAGGCGCTGGCGGACACGAATCGGCGTTCGCCTATCGCCGATTTCAGCGATTTGTTCCCCGCCGCGCCGGTCGGCGAGCCACGGCGCCCGGCCGTGGAACCGAGCCTGGCCGATGCGGCTCCTGCCGACGCTGCGGCGTCTCAGCTTCAGGCTGTTGAAAATATGCTCGCAAAGATCAATCGGGACGAAACGGCAGCGCGGCGCCCCGCAGCCGATGCGGCGCCGCGGCCGCCCGGGCTTCGTCGCGGCGCGGAACCCTGTCCCATGCCGGTGCGCGGCCAAGGGGGCCCGACATGATCGTCTTCTTATCGATCTGCTTCGCCGCCGGCATCGTCATTGCGATTCCGGTTTGGATCGTCTCGCAGCGCTTCGGCACACGCCGGGGGTTGCATGAAGCGCGTCGTTTCAACCCCGAGGATGCCGTGCCGTACCGCATCGAACCCGTCGCGCTGAAGGGCCGGCTGATGCCCGATCTCGATGGCGCCGAAGACGAGGTCGGTCATGGCGAGCAGGGAGGCGCTCGATGAAGACCGTTGCGCTCGTTTCGACCGTAGGAGGCGCGGGCCGCACCACGCTGACCGCGGCGTTGGCCGTTCTCCTCGCGCGTCGCAGCCACCCTGTCGCCGCGCTCGATCTCGATCCGCAGAACATGCTGGGCGCGCACCTCGGCCTCGACGCGTTTGCTGCAGCGGGGCTCGCGCAGGCGATGGCCGGCCAGGCGCCTGCGTGGCAAGGCAATACCTGGCGCAATGCGGAAGGTGTGCTGTTCGTCCCGCACGGCGAGACGACGCTGGCCGAGCGAGCGGCCTACGAAGCCCGGCTTGCCGCGCAGCCCCGCTGGCTTGCCGATGCGCTCGAGCAAATCGATTTTCCGGCTCACGGCGTCGTGCTCGTCGATGCGCCGCGCTTTCCTTCGCAGCAGGCCGAGCAAGCGATTCGCTCGGCCGACCTCGTGCTGTGCGTGACGCCGCCCGAGCCTGCCGCATGCGCGACCCTGGCCCGCTGCTTCCCAAGCTTGCGCGAAGCGGCTGGGACGGTAAAAGTCATCGTCAATCGGCTCAACCCGGCGCGCGAAATGCAGCGCGATGCGCTGGCATTGCTGCGCGCCGCGGTAGGCGACGCGCTCGAACTCGCGCATCGCGTGCATTTCGACGCGGCGATGCCCGATTCTCTCGCTCGCGGCGGATGGATTTTCGATGACGTGCCTTATTCGCAAGCGTCGCACGATCTTCACGGCTTGGCCAATTGGCTCGACGTCTGGCTGGAAAACGATGCGAACGCCGGTGCGGATGCGCGCGCGGGCTCGGAGCCGACGCGATGAGCGCGCGAATCGCACGAGGGTTGCGCGGCATGCGCGCGCGGTTGATCGAATGGTTCGCCCTGGGTCTCGGGTTGCCGCGCGAGCGCACGGCGCTCGATTGGTTCGTGCGCCTCGTGTTCATGCCGCCACGCGGCGGCAAGCCTGATCATCCGCGACGCTTGTCGCGTCTGGCTTTCCGTACGCTGGCCGAACAATGGGGCGTGCTCGATCCGCATAGCGTGCGTTCGTGGTTGTGGCGCGCGTTTGTTCGGCCGCCGCGTGCCCGTGTGCGCCCGGACGTATCGCGCGCACGCGAAACGCTCGATCGGCTGGAACGATGGTTGACGCCGGCGGCGCTGTTCGTTCGGGGCGCGTGGCGCAAGGTCGAAGATTTGCTGGGCCGGCTGCCTTGGGACCGCTGGGGCAATGCGCTCGAGCGCGGCACGCAGCGCCTGGGGCATGCGCGCCGTCTCGTTTTGGCGCTGGCCCTGTTCGGGGCGTTGCTGTGGGCCGGTGTCGGCGTTTCCCCGCTGCAGGCCAGCGGGCAGGTCCAGTTCTTCGTGCTGACGATCGGGCTTGCGCTCGTGGTGCGTCGCTTTCCGGGTCGGCTGCCCGTGCTCATTCTCGCCGCGCTGTCGCTGCTCGCGATGGGCCGCTACATCATTTGGCGGGTGACCCAAACGCTGGACTTCCGCACGCCCACCGAAGCAATCGTCGGTTACGCGCTGTTTTCCGCGGAAGTCTATACGTGGATGATCATGACGCTCGGCATGATCCAGACGGCTTGGCCGCTGAACCGCACGGTCGCACGGCTGCCGAGCGACCCGTCGACTTGGCCGAGCGTCGACGTCTACATCCCCACCTATAACGAACCGCTTTCGGTGGTACGGCCCGCGGTGTTCGCGGCGCAAGGTATCGACTGGCCTTCGTCGAAGCTTCGCGTGTACCTGCTCGACGACGGACGACGCCCCGAATTCGAAGCGTTCGCGCGCGAGTCGGGCATCGAGTATTTGACGCGCACGGACAATCGCAACGCCAAGGCGGGCAACATCAACGCGGCGCTTACGCGCACGCAGGGCGAATACATTGCGATTTTCGACTGCGATCACGTGCCGACGCGCTCGTTCCTGCAGACGACGATGGGCACGTTCCTGCGCGATCCGAAGTGCGCGATGGTGCAAACGCCTCACCACTTCTTCTCGCCCGACCCGTTCGAGCGCAATTTGGGCACGTTCCGCCGCGTGCCGAACGAAGGCAAATTGTTCTACGGCCTAGTTCAAGCCGGCAACGATCTGTGGAATGCCTCGTTCTTCTGCGGCTCGTGCGCGATCATCAAGCGTGGGCCGTTGGAGGCCGTGGGCGGCGTAGCCGTCGAGACCGTGACGGAGGACGCGCATACAGCCCTGCGGTTGCATCGCAAAGGTTACACCACGGCCTACTTGCCTACCGTGCAGGCTGCCGGTCTGGCGACGGAAAGTCTGGCCGGGCACATCAAACAGCGCACGCGCTGGGCGCGCGGCATGGCGCAGATCTTCCGTATCGACAATCCGTTTCTCGGTCGCGGGCTGGGCCTGTTCCAGCGGCTGTGCTACGGCAACGCGATGATGCATTTCTTCTACGGCGTGCCGCGCTTGATTTTCCTCGTCATGCCGATGGCGTACCTATTCTTCCAGCTGTACTTCATCAACGCGGCGGCGACGACGATTGCGAGCTACGTGCTGCCGTACATCTTCCTGTCGAATGTCGCGAATTCCCGCATGCAGGGAAAGTATCGACATTCGTTCTGGGCCGAGGTCTACGAATCGGTGTTGGCCTGGTACATCGCGCTGCCGACGACGTTTGCCTTCTTCAGCCCGAAACACGGCAAGTTCAACGTGACGGAGAAAGGCGGGCGCGTCGACGAGGGCTATTTCGACTGGGCCGTATCCAAGCCGTATCTGGTGCTGCTCGGCTTGAACGTCGTGGCGTTCCTGGCCGGCGTGTATCGGCTGTCGTTCGATGCGAACGGCGAAGGGCCGACGATCGTCATGAACATGGTATGGACGATCTACAACTTGGCGCTGCTGGGTGCGGCGGTCAGCGTCGCGAGCGAGGCCAAGCAAGTGCGCGTCACGCACCGCATCGCCATGCGCGTTCCCGCCACGCTGCTGCTGCCGGACGGGACCACCGTCGCGTGCATGACCAGCGACTATTCGACGGGCGGCTTGGGGCTCGAATTGCCCGCGGACGGCATCGTGCTCGACGGCGGCCAAGCGCTACACGTGACGCTGAGCCGCGGGGACCGGATGTTTTATTTCCCGGCGCGTGTGACGCGGCTGGCCGGTCGTCACTTAGGCCTGCAGTTCGAGACGCTGACGCTCGAGCAGGAGCGGCAATTCGTGCAATGCACGTTCGGGCGCGCCGATGCGTGGCTCAGCGGCGGCGACGAGACGAAGGAAGACATGCCGCTTGCCGGGTTCAAGGAAGTGATGCTGATGGGCATCGAGGGCTATGCGCGATTGGCGCAGGGCGCTCTGCGCTCGGTGCGCTCGCTGCTGGCGCTCGATCGCGCTCGATACTGACGATGGAAATCCGTTCATGACGTTCTGGAATCTTTATTTCATCCTGAAGCTGTTTCTGTTCGCGACGGGACACTTGAAACCGGTGTGGCTCGCGAACATTGCGTTAGTCGCGCTGCTTGCGTTGACGAGCCCCATCCGTCATCGTGGCTTGCGCGCATTGCGGTTCATCGGGGGGCTTGCCGTAGGGGTGCCGCTGCTCTACTACGAAGCGATCGTTCCGCCGTTCTCGCGCGTGATCGAAGAGTTTTCGGGGCTTGAATCGTTCACGGCCCGCTACTGGTGGGAGCTGGCGCAGCGGTTCTTGCCGCCCGCGCTCGTCATCGGCGTGCTTGCCGTGATCATCGGCCACTGGATCGTCAATCGATGGCTGCGCGTGACGACGTTCGTTGTCCTCGCATTGGTCGTCTTGCCGGTATGGAACGCCGCGAATCTCGTCGTCACGGCGGCGCAGAACGTCTCGGCGGCAGGCGCACGAAAGGGTAACAACGTCGTCGAACAGCCGCTCGATCACAATGCCGCGCTGGCCGCGTTCCGGACGGCGGAGTCGCAGCGACAGGTGACGTTCGGCAAACTCAGCAGCGATCCCAACCAGCAGTTCGACGTCATCATCCTGCATATCTGCTCGTTGTCGTGGGACGATCTCGACGTGTCGAAGGCGCGCGATAACCCGATGCTGAGCCACTTCGACTACCTGCTGACTAACTTCAGCACGGCCGCGAGCTATAGCGGCCCCGCCGCCATACGCGTGTTGCGCGCGAGCTGCGGGCAAGAGGCGCACGCGGACCTTTACAAGGCGGCGCCGCAGCAGTGTTATCTGCTCAGCGATCTGGCGCGTGCGGGATTCACGCCGCAAGTGCTGATGAATCACGACGGCCACTTCGACAACTTCCTCGACCTGGTCAAGCAGAACGCGGCCGTGCCGAACATCCCGATCGAGTCGAACGCGAACGCGACGGTGTCGATGCATGCGTTCGACAATTCGGTCATTCATGACGATTATTCGACCTGGTCGAATTGGTATGCACAGCGCGCGCAAACGCCGGGCCCCGTTGCGCTCTACTACAACACGATCAGCTTGCACGACGGCAACCGCGTCGTCGGCAAGGAAAATTTGACGAGCATCGCTTCATACCCGTATCGCGTCAACACGCTGATGAACGAAGTCGACCAGTTGGCCGATCTGATCGCGAAGTCGGGGAGGCGCGCTGTGATCGTTTTCGTGCCCGAGCACGGCGCCGCACTGCGCGGGGATGAAAATCAGGTCGCCGGATTGCGCGAGAT
Organism: Trinickia sp.; assembly: GCA_035492395.1. Taxonomy (GTDB): domain Bacteria; phylum Pseudomonadota; class Gammaproteobacteria; order Burkholderiales; family Burkholderiaceae; genus Trinickia. Next base: position 7,539 of record DATJJH010000272.1, read on the forward strand.
TCCGACGCCACGTATCGTTCACGGCCCGGTAGGTGTGCGGATCGTCGGACTGCCCGGGGCGCATGGGCCGACGACGGTCATCGACAGCCCGACGAGCTTCCTCGCCCTGGCGCAATTGTTGTCCAACCTGGTGTCGAACAGCCCCTTCAAGCCGGGCGCCGTGCTTTCGCAGTATGCGTCCGGTTTGCCGCAAACGCAGATGGTCGGCGAAAACGAAGGGACCGTGACGATGAAGACGGCGACAGGCTATGCTGTAAAGACGCCCGACGGCGTATGGGTGGATCAAAAGTGACGAACGAGACGAACGAGACGAACGGTACCGGTTGGCCCGTCAACGACATCGGGGGGCTCGCTCGCGAGGTGCCCGAGGTCGATCCTCGGCGCTACTTCGACGAGCAAGCGCGCGTGGCCTACGAGGACGCGCTGGTCAAGTGGCCGGTCCTGGCGCGCCTGATGGGGCTGGTCGACGAGGAAGGAAACGAGCAGCCGCCTGTCACCGCGACACCGCAAAAAGCGTCGCATTCATTAAAAGCTTGAACGCTTCGCCCAGCAGCACGGCGCCGGCAACGCCCGCGCACCACAGCGCGATGAACCAGACCCAGCGGGGCAGCGCCAAGCGGGGCGCGGCGCGCGTGCCCTTAGTGATAATGATGTTCGCCATGGCGTACCTTCCCGCGAAATACCCAATAGCCCAGCATCGTATAGGCCATGATGATCGGCAAGATCACGACGGCGCCCGTCAGCGTGAACTTCAACGTGCGTTCGGGTGACGCGGCTTGCCACAGCGTGACCGATGACGGAATGGCATAAGGCCATAGCGTCGCGAGCAGCCCTGCATAGCCGAGCACGACGAATGCCGTGGCGAGCACGAACGGACGCGTGTGATGACGATCGCGCGCCGCGCGTCGCATGAAGTACGCGCAGATCGCGACGAGGAACGGTGCGGGCAGCATGCGGCGGAACCACTCGCTGTCGAACCAGCGCGCCGCCACGTTGGGCTCTTGCAGCGGCGTCCAAATGGTGACGGCTACGATGAATGCGATCAGCACGAGCGTCAGCGGCCAAACGAGGCGATGCAGCCGGCGTTGCAGATCGCCCTCGGTCTTGGCGACGAGCCAACAGCAGCCGAGCAACCCATACGTTACGACGACGCCCAGCCCTGTCAACAGCGCGAACGGCGTGAGCCAGCCGAACGCGCTGCCGGCGAATTCGCCATCCGCCAGCGGGATGCCTTGCACGAATGCGCCGAGCGACACCCCTTGAAAAAACGCCGCGCCCGTCGATCCTCCGATGAAGGCGAGATCCCACAAGTGCTTGGTGCGCGAGGCTTTCCCCCGGATTTCGAACGACACGCCACGCAGAATCAGACACGCGAGCATGGCGACGAGCGGCAGATAGAGCGCGGACAACACGGTTGCATAAACGAGCGGAAACGCCCCGAACAGCGCGGCGCCGCCGAGCACGAGCCACGTTTCGTTGCCGTCCCACACGGGGGCGACCGTGTTCATCATGAGATCGCGTTCTTGCTCGTCGGGAAAGAGGGGAAAGACGATCCCGATGCCGAGATCGAAGCCGTCCAGTACGACGTAAATCAAAATGCCGAGCGCGATGATCGCTGCCCAGACGACGGTGACATCCATGATGTACCTCGAAAAACTTGAAGAAGATGACTGGCGGTGTTGTGCTTCGTCCGCTTTGGCTCGATACCCGTGGGCCGAAGGCTCATGCCGTGGCGACGAGCGAGCGGCGGCCGCCTCGGTGCGGCTCGGAGGCCTTGTCGTCGTCCGGCGTAATGTTCGGGCCCGCGTTCATGAGCTTGAGCATGTAATAGATGCCCGTGCCGAACACGAGGAAGTACACGACGACGAACGCCATCAGCGAGATGCCGACCTGCTGAGCCGTGAGCGGAGAGACGGCCTGAGACGTTCGCATGACGCCGTAGACTACCCACGGTTGCCGGCCGACCTCCGTGGTGACCCAGCCCGCCAGCAGCGTGATGAAGCCGCTCGGACCCATTAGGAGTGCGAAACGATGAAACCAGGCAGTATCGTAAAGGCGACCCCGGCGATCGAGCACCCAGGCAATCACGGCCAACGCGATCATGAGCATGCCGAGCCCGACCATCACGCGGAAACTCCAAAACACCACCGTCGAATTCGGGCGGTCCTCGCGCGGGAATGATTTCAACCCACGGATTTCGCCGTCCCAGGAGTGCGTGAGCAGCAGGCTGCCCAGATGCGGGATGGAGAGCGCGTAGCGCGTGGTTTCGGCTTGCATGTCCGGCAGACCGAACACATTCAGGGCGGTGCCGTTCGTTTCGGTGTCCCAGAGGCCTTCGATCGCGGCGATTTTCGCGGGCTGGTAACGCAGCGTATTGAGGCCGTGCTGATCGCCGACGAACGCTTGCAGCGGCGCAATGGCGAGCAGCATCCACATGGCCAGCGAGAACGTCTTCTTGATGGCCGCATCGCGACGCCCCTTGAGCAGATGCCAAGCTCCCGTCGCGGCGACGAGCAGGGCCGCGACGAGAAAGGCGGCCAGCGTCATGTGCACGAGGCGATACGGGAACGACGGGTTGAAGACGATTTGAAACCAGTCGACAGGGACGGCGCGACCGTCCTCGATGGCGAATCCTTGGGGCGTTTGCATCCAGCTGTTCGACGCCAAAATCCAGAACGCCGACATCAGGGTGCCGACGGCGACGGTGGCCGTGGCGGCGAAGTGCGCGCGAGGACCGACGCGATTCCAGCCGAACAGCATGATGCCGAGAAAGCCGGCTTCGAGAAAGAACGCGGTCATGACCTCGTAGGTCAGCAGCGCGCCCGTGATCGGCCCCGCGAATTTCGAGAAGCTCGCCCAGTTCGTGCCGAACTCGTAGGCCATGACGACGCCGGACACTACGCCCATGCCGAACGCGATGGCGAAGATCTTCGACCAAAAGAGGCAGAGGTCCTTGTAATACGCTTTGCCGGTTTTGAGCCAGCGCCATTCGAGGACGGCAATGAAACTCGATAAGCCGATGCTGAGGGCAGGGAAGACGATATGAAACGAGACGGTGAACGCGAATTGAATGCGCGCGAGGTCGAAGGCGCTGAGCGAAGACGAATCCATAACGTGATACCGGTGACGAGCGACGCACGCCGGCCGATGTCGACGCGCACTGCATGAGCAGCCGGTCGCAAGAGTAGAACAGTGAGGGAAAAAATGCTGCGCCGCGCAGTGCGGCGTCCGCGGTAGGAAGGTGCGGCAATCTACCGTATCGACAGCGATTAAAGCGCTGACGCGAAAGCAATTTTTCGCCGCGATGCAGCACGTGCGCGGCGCCGCGCCTGCGACGCGCTGCGGCAATACACCGCGCTTACGCGCGGCGTTCGCTTGATCGATATCGACTACGTGCGGGAAGACCGCGTGCTACGCGGCGGCGGTGCGTGCTGACGTGAGCGATGCTACGGAAGACCGACGAGATCCGACGGGCGGAAGCCGGTGTTGGCGATGACGCGAGCTGGTGCGTATAGCGCCGTTCCAAAAGGGGGCGGCGGGGCAAAATCGCAGACTACAGCAGCGCGACCGCCCCTTGCCGCGGCTCGCACCGGCGCAACACGGCGCCCGTGCTCTTCGTCACAACAACGAGTTGCACGAAGCTGTTTTCCGGTGCGAAGGGGGCGAAGAAGCGGTCCATTACGTCAATGAACGCGCTGATGCTGCTGCCGGAAAACGCTTGCTCATCGACGGCGAGCGTGACCTCGATGCCGCGCACGAGCGAAGGGCAGGGGGCCATCACGATCCACTGCATCGTCGATCGCGAGCCGATGAACGCAATGCCTTCGATATGGCGCGTGGGCGTAGGGGAGAGCGCCGCGAATTGACGCAAGAGCCGTTTGATCTCGTCGAGCCCTTCCGCGCTCAGCGCCATGGCGTGGGGCGTGAACTGCGCCAGCAGGCGCCACAGCGACCCGTTGCTGTGCTGGGCGCGTAGGCTTTCCGTCGGGCGGCGTAGGAACACGATGCGGCTGGCCACCGATCCGCCCTCGACCATGAGATCGCCCGATGCCGCGCCATGAGGCAACGTCGAAGGTGCATTGAGATTCGTGCAGGTCACGTCGAGGGCGACTTGCGTGACCGGGACGGCAGCGGGCTGCCCGTCGAGGCCGACGAATGCAAGCTTCGTATCGTGCGAACCGCGACGCTCGAGGTTTTCCTCCGTCCGAGCGACCCAATAAGGTCCACTCAATGCGGCGGCGCTGCCGTGCATCAACCCGAAAAACGGCTGAAATGCGGAAGGGCTCGAAGCGGATTGCTTTTCGGGATAAACCGCGTCGACCGAATACACTTCGACGTCGGCCGCCTCCGACGATTTCTGCCCCTTTGGGGCGACGACATATGAGTGAGTGACCGCGTCGATTTTGATCGGCTCGGATTTCGCCGGGAACAGATTGACGACGGGCGTGCAAAAGAGCTTCAGGTGACGCTCGCTCAACTGCGCGACGCGCTGGCCGGCCCATGAATCCTCGTGTAGCCCTTCGACGGCCACGTAGAGCGTCAGCGATCTGCATCGACCGGCCGCCGCGAGCATCGACGCCGAGTCGAGGTCGACGAAGTCGAACTTGTCGGGGAAGGCGAAGTACTCTGCGAGCAGCCGGAACGGCGCGGACGCATCGCCCCCTTCCTTGATGAGCGCATCCTCCGTCGCGAACCCGGCCGCAGCGATCGGCAGGCGTTCCAGTGCAATCCAGCGCCCGGAGCCATCGGCTTCGACGAAGGCTTTGGTTGCGCGCAATAGGAACGTATCGGCCAGCGCCGTCGCGACTTCGCGTTGGCCGTGCAGGTGCAGGCGAATCGTCGACGGGGCGATCGCATTGAGCCCGGCAGCCGTGGACGCGGATGCGAAGGTGATGGCGATGAGCCCGGCCGTATCGGGCGGCAACGACGCGTTGGCCGGAGCCGATGCGCTCGGCCGATAGCGCGCGGCGGCAATGCGCATCGGCGCGAGCGTGACGTCATAGGCCGTTCGAAAGCGGCATGACTGCACTTTCGTGACGACATCGGCGCCGCGTTCGATTTTGACGGGGCCCGAGAGGCCTTCGAATAAACCTTCGATATCGAACTCGACGATCGAGCACGACGGGTAAGGGCGCAAATACTGCGGATAGACGGCCTCCAGCATGCTTTCCGTGAATTCCGGATATTCGTCGTGAAGCCGCGTGTCGATGCGTGAGGCAAGCAGCGCGAACGATTGGAGCATGCGCTCGACATGAGGATCGTCGGAGTGTTCGCCGGAAATCGCTAAACGGGCGGCTATTTTCGGATACCTCGCCGCAAAATCGTGCAAAGAGCGGCGCAGCATGGCGAGTTCACGTTCGTAATGCGGAAGCAGGTCTTCCATTGGGAAAATCCGATTTCGAGAAGGCTTGCGGGCGGGGCGCCCTTAAGATAAGGCCGGCATGGGCGCCGAATCGAGTGAATCGAATATTACAGGAAGTGGTCCATTCGAAAGCCGCGGTATGCCGCCGTCTTCCTCCTGCAGTATCGATGGACGCTCCGCTATTGCCCCGCTTCAATCATGACTTGTTCGACGTAGGAAAACCGACGCCAGCCTTCGATACCGGCGAAGGCGCATTCGATACCATGCGCCGCAGCCGCTTCCGTGAATTTCGAGACGCAAAGCTTCTTTAATTCGTCGATGGCTTCTTCAGTGAAATCGTCGCCGCTGACGAACGAGATGGCTGTAGTGAGACGGTGTTGCGATTCTTGGAAATCGTCGTCGTTTCCGCAGATGTCGTAGGCGGCGTCTTGCACATCGGCGCTGTGTGGGTACATCGACGGCAAGCCGCGATACTCGGCCGCGATGGCGGAATAGGCATCGTCGCGCACGTGGTGCACGGCGTCGGGGATCTCCCCCTCGAATTCGGCGGTCAACCCCGCTAGCTGAAATTGCACGGCAATCCAGGCTTCCTCGAGCAGGGGCTTACTGGTCGACACGGCCATCTTCGGTTCCTTCGGTTAGGCCGATACTGGACGCGTTTGCGCCGATCAGCGAGTGATGTTGGGTTTTGCGCCGTTCGAGTCGACGCGCAGCACGTTGCCGTCGGGCGTGTACACCGGCGGACGGTTCCACGCGTGCGAGGCGGCGTTGACGGGCTCGGCATGGGCAACGCGCTGTCGTTTGGTCGACTTGCGCGTGCTGACGACCACGCGCGAGGGTTTCGACTTCGTCGACCGCTTTGCCGAGAGTTGGCATGTCGCCACCGCCGGCTTGTGGCTCGCAACATGGCGCGTGTGCCGCGCATGCCCGGCCTCTGGCGGATTCCATACCTCGCGATAGCGTTCTCCCGCATGGGCAACGGAAGCCCCTGCCAGCAGCATGACACACAAAACACGCAACATCTTATCTCCCAGGCTCCGAGGTGGGCGAACCGTTTACCCTGGCGGGGACATTGAGCCGGGCCAGTTCGCTATCGAGGATCGGAAGATAGCATACTGTATAAATAAACAGGTGTCATGCCCCCTCACTCCACCGTCACCGACTTCGCCAAATTCCTTGGCTTATCGATATCCGTTCCTCGCGCCAGCGCCGCGTGAAACGCGAGCAACTGCATGGGGATGGTATGCAAGATCGGCGATAGCGGTCCGTAGTACTCATTAAGTCGAATCACGCTCACGCCCTCGCTCGACGACAGCCCGCAATCCACATCGGCGAACACGAAAAGCCGTCCGTTGCGTGCGCTCACCTCATGCATATTCGACCGAAGCTTCTCGAGCAATCGATCGTTCGGCGCCACGGCAACCACGGGCATTTGATCGCTCACCAGCGCCAGCGGCCCATGCTTGAGCTCCCCCGCCGCATACGCCTCGGCATGGATATACGAAATCTCCTTCATCTTGAGCGCGCCTTCGAGCGCGATCGGAAAGTGCATCCCACGCCCGAGAAACAAGATGTTCTCCTTACGCGTCAGCGTTTCCGACCATCCCATGATTTGCGGCTCGAGGGCGAGCACCTTGCTCATCGCATCAGGCAGATGACGAAGCGCGTGCAGATGCAGCCGTTCGTCGTCATCGCTCAACCGTCCGCGAATCTGCGCCAACGTGAGCGTCAAGAGAAACAACGCGACCAACTGTGTCGTGAACGCCTTCGTCGATGCGACGCCGATCTCGATCCCCGCCCGCGTAATGAAATTGAGCGCGCATTCGCGCACGAGCGCACTCGTCGGCACGTTGCATATCGCCAGCGTATTGGCCATACCCAGACGCTTCGCCACTTGCAGCGCGCCCAGCACATCGGCCGTCTCTCCACTCTGCGATACCGCCACGACGAGCGTCTTCGGATTCGGCACACTGTCGCGATACCGATACTCACTGGCGATCTCGACGCTGGCCGGCAATCCCGCCAGACTTTCGATCCAATACTTGGCCGTCAACGCCGCGTGATAACTGCCGCCGCACGCCAGCAGCAGCACCGAATCCACGCCGTTCAATACGCGCCACGCGCTATCGCCGAACAGTTCGGGCATGATCGACGTCACATCGAGCAACGTATCGGCCACCGCCCGGGGCTGCTCGAATATTTCTTTTTGCATGTAATAGCGATAGCCGCCCAAGTCGGCCGCGCCGCTATGGGCGGCGACTTTCTGCACGGCCCGCTCCACGCGCCGGCCGTCGCCGTCGACGATCCAATGGCGGTGCAACTGAACGTCGACAACGTCACCGTCTTGCAGATAGACGATGCGATCGGTCTCGTTCGACAATGCGATCGCATCCGAGGCGAGGAAGGTTTCGCCGTCACCCACGCCGACCACGAGCGGCATGCCTTCACGCGCACCCACGATACGATGCGGTTCGTCTCGGCACATCACGGCGATCGCGTAGCTGCCGCGCAGCCGTCCCACCGCGGCCCTGACCGCTTCGAACAGATCGCCGTCGTACAGATGATCGATCAAGTGGACGATCGTCTCACTGTCGGTTTGACTGGCGAAGACGTATCGATGCTGCTGCAGTTCGGCGCGCAGCGCATCGCAATTCTCGATGATGCCGTTGTGCGACAGCGCGATGCGCGCGTTTTCGTCGTTCGGAGAAAAGTGCGGATGAGCATTGGTCGTGATGGGTGCACCGTGCGTTGCCCATCGCGTGTGAGCGATGCCCGTATAGCCCGAGAGCGCTACTGCTGCGATGTCGGCCTGCAATGCGGCGACGCGTTCGACGCTGCGTGCCCGAACGAGGCGCCGATCTTGATACGCCACGACGCCGCACGAGTCATAACCCCGATATTCAAGCCGCTTGAGCCCATCGACCAAGGTGGGCAGAACATTTCGTTGAGCGACCGCGCCGACAATTCCACACATCTCGTCTTCTCCGTTGGGCGACTCCGGTACGAGCCGACGGAACCGATCGTAAGATGGGTGAAGTGAAATGTTATTTCAAAGAATGCGAATCCATGAAATAAAGAGGAAATGCAATGATAATGTGAAATTAAATTTCATCGAATACGGCAGTACCGGCAGTCCGGCACTACCGCCCGCGCCTCGCCGCCCCGCCTAGCGGCAAGGCCCGCTGCCTTCACGCCTTCAGCCGAAACAAGCTAACGGTCGCATGCAGTTCCCGCCCTTGTGCGCTCAACGATTCCGATGCGGCCGCGATTTCCTCGACCAGCGCGGCATTCTGCTGTGTGGTTTGATCCATCGACGCGACCGCTTGATTCACTTCGTCGATGGCGCGGCTTTGTTCATCGGCCGCGGCGGCAATTTCCGTCGTGATCTGCGCGACGTTCGCCACCGCGGCGTTCAATTCGGCGATCGTCTTGCCTGCCAGACCGATTTGGCTCGCGCCTTCTCGTACGTTGTTGACGGAGGTTTCGAGCAAGGTCTTGATCTCTTTCGCGGCGCCCGTCGAACGTTGCGCGAGGTTGCGCACTTCCGAGGCGACAACCGCGAAGCCGCGCCCGCTTTCGCCGGCACGCGCCGATTCCACGGCGGCGTTGAGCGCCAAGATGTTCGTCTGGAAGGCGATGCCTTCGATCATCCCCACGATACCGACGATGCGCTCCGATTCGCTCACAGCCGCTTGCATCGTCCGGGCGGCGTCGCTCACGGCCTCGTCGCCGCGACGCGCGGTGTCCACCGCACCCGATGCGATCGCATTCACGTTCTTCGCGCGTTCGGCGGCTTCGCGCACCGTACCCGCGAGTTGCTCCATGCTGGCTGCCGTCTGCTGGATGGAGGCTGCCTGCTGTTCGGTTCGAGCGGAAAGGTCGTTGTTCCCGGCGGATACTTCGAGAGACGCGGTTTCAAGGTGCGTGATACTCGATGAAACCTTGACGAGCACGCCTTGCAGCTTTTCGACGAACGCATTGAATCGGCCCGCGAGCAAGCCCACTTCGTCGCGGCTGACGACCGGCAAGCGTCGCGTCAAATCGCCATCGCCCGAGGCGATTTCATGCATCGAGCCCGCGAGTTTACGTAGGGGCACGGCGATACGCCGGCTCAGGACAACGGTGGCAAACAGGGCAGCCAAGATCACCAACGCGCCGGTCGCGACCAATTGGAAGGTCAGGCGGTTCGCGGCGGCCATCATCTCCGATTCGGGTTCGAGCGCGTAATACCGCCAGCCATTCTTCGGCGATGTATAGGCATACGCTTGGTACGTCGTCGAATCGAGCGTCACGCTGGTATGGCCGTCGGCAGCGGCGGCGAGCTGTGCATATCCACCCGCGAGCGATTTGAAATCTTTGAATTCATGCGTCTTGTCGCGCGGATCGATCAACACTTTGCCGTTGTTGTCGGTCACGATGAGGTAGCCGGTTTCGCCGAAGCGGATGCCGTTGGTGAGCTTGGCGAAGCCTTCCAGCGAAAGATCGCCCTCGAGCACGCCCAGCACTTCACCGCTGGCGCTCTTGACCACACGCGCGAACGGGATGATCGCGCCGCCCGAGCCGGCGGCGCTCAAATACGGCGAGGGCCGCGCAACATGATCGACGTCCGCCATGGCGGCCGTGTACCACGGGCGCACGCGCGGGTCGTAGTGGTCGCCGTTCATCGTCTCCATCGGCCACTGCACATAGCCGCCCCAGTGCGTGCCGATGTCCAGGTAGCGCATGTTGGGGTGAGTGTCGCCGAACTGCTTGAGCACCATGTAAATGCGCTGCTCGATGCCGCCGTTGCTGTCCGGCGTCATCTTGCCTGTGTGCGCGAGATAGTTGGTGATGGTCGCATCGGCTGCCGTCAGTTCCGGAGTCTGCGTGAGGTAGGCGAGGTTTTGCTCGACTTCGCCGAACGTGCCGTCGAGCGATTGATCCGCCTGGGTGATTCTCGCGAGGCTCGACTGCTGGAATTCGCTCACCGCCTGGTGGCGGACGTTCAACGTGCCCACCGTTGCCAGCACCGCGACGCTCACGACGAGCGCGCTGCCGAATGCGAGATTGATCTTGAAGCCGATCGAGTTCGACACTTTCATTCCACTTCTTCCGAGAATTTAATTGAATGGCCCGGAAGCAGCTTCGATAGCCCACCCGGCATTCCTATTCACGACGCGACGAGGCCCTTCCTGTAGGCTGGGAAAACCCCGATGTCGGTATCGAAGATGAAGTAAGATTCAGCCTGAAATTAAATTTCACTCACGATACCGACGGAGACGGGCATGCCGGGGCTCGAACTCGACGAACTCGATCGGCGAATTCTCGCGATTCTTCAAACTGATTCCTCGCTGTCGAACATCGATTTGGCGCAAAGGGCGCTCGCCTCGGCGCCCACGTGCTTGCGCCGCGTTCGGCGGCTCAAGGAAGCCGGGTTGATCGCGCGCGAAGTGGCCGTTCTCGATTTTTCGAAGATTGCGTCGACGGTGACGGCCGTCGTCGAAGTCAGTCTCGATCGGCAGGCGGCTGAAGATTACGACGCTTTCGAACGCTATGTGTGCGCGGAGCGCGCCGTGACACAGTGCTATCGCGTCTCGCCGGGGCCCGATTTCATCGTCATCGTTGAATTGCCGGATATGCGCGCTTACGACGAATTCGCCCGGCGGCTCTTTACGCAGTCGTCGAATGTACGCAACGTTCGGACGTTCTTTTCGATGCGCCGCGCCAAGTTCGAATCGGGCGCACCCATCGACACCATGCTAGAAAAGGCCGCGGGATAGGCCAGCCCGTAGCCGGCGCAACGATAGTGTGCGCCTAGCCCTGCCGTATATGCGCCGTTCCGGCAATGGCGTGTGTTCCCGCGCAACACCTTATTCGGCCCACCCATCGAGTGCGATACGATATGCCCGATACGGGGGCGCTGGCCGTGGGTTGCCACGGGGCGGTTACACCTCGTGCCTATCGAATTCACGAGCCAACGATTTCCATCACCATGCCCAGCACCGTCGCGCTACTCGGCGTCGCCATCATGTCGTGCGTGATGAGCGCCGCAGTACTCGCCTCGCTATTGCGGGCCGGCGTGGCGGGCGTGCCGCGCTGGTGCGCGGCCTACGGCATGTTTACCGTGGCGCTCGCGCTGGTGATCGCGGGCACGCATGTGCCGATGTGGCTCGGCACGGTGGTCGCGCACACGTTGTTCGTCGCCGGCAGCTTGGTCATCCTGCAAGGGGTGCGGGAGTTCTTCGGCCGGCCGCTTGCTTCGCCTGTGGAGTATGTCGTAGTCGTTGCCGTCTGCGGCGCGATGCTCTACCTGACTTACGTCAATCCGAATCTGGATGCTCGCGTGACGGTTAGTTCGACCTACTTCGCTTATGTGCGCGTGGCGATCGCTTGGACGGCCGTCCGCTACCGGCCGGCGAAACGTCCCAAGTACAACTATTACTTTCTTGCGATCTCGGCGTTCGTCGGGGGGCTGCTCCATGCGGCGCGCGCGTTGACGTACGGCTTCGGCTTCGACCATCAAACGGCTTTTCTCGAGCCCTCGCCGTTCAATGTGGCCTTTCTCGGTCTGGGCATTTTGAGTTTTCCGTTCATGTCGATCGCGATGGTCATGTTGGCGCACGACAAATTGGCCCAGCGCATGGAGCGGCTGGCGACGATCGACGAATTGACGGGTGCGCTCGTTAGGCGCGCGTTCATGGAGCGCGCGGAGTCGGCGATGGCGACCGCCCGGGCGCATGGAACGCCGCTTGCGCTCGCGATACTGGACATCGACAATTTCAAGTCGGTCAATGATCGCTTTGGCCATGCCGCGGGCGATCGCGCGTTGGCGCATTTCGGCGCGATGGTGTCGAAATGGTTGCGGTCGGGGGATTTGTTCGGGCGCATGGGCGGCGAGGAGTTCGCCGTTCTTTTCCCGTCGACGCGGGAAGCCGAGGCGCTCCGGCTCACCAACGGCCTGCGAGCTGTTATCGCGGCGCGCCATGGCGATAGCACGCCGTACACGTTCAGCGCGGGCGTCGACGAGTGCGAGACCGGCGACACGCTAGCGCGGGTCATGGTCCGGGCCGATGCGGCCCTTTACGCGGCCAAGGCCTTAGGGCGGGATTGCGTCGTCATGGCGCAGGCCGACGATGAGCCGGGCGAACGAGTCGAACAGCCGGGCTGATTCGCACGACAGCAGTGAAGCGGCGACGACGGTCGACTATGATTGAACTCGTCAGATCAAACGCCCCGGGTTCGGGAGAGCGCTTTGCCTATCCGACTGTTTCGTTCGGCGCGGCACGATCGCAATCGTTTCGTCGCCTTATATCTTTTGCTCGTGGCGGGCTTGCTGCTAGCCGCGGCAGTCTTCATCTACGAAGCGCGCGTCATCCTTCAAGACGGCGTGTCGCAAGAGCGTGCCTTCACCGTGCTCGGCATTGCCAGCCGGACACTAGATGATCTGCAGGATGCGGAGACGGGGCAACGCGGCTATTTGCTGACCGGATCCTCCGATTACCTTCGGCCGTACGAGCGCGGCACGCGCGATGTCGGCGATGCCATACGGCAGTTGCAACAGACCCTCGATGGCGATCCCGCGTCGATGGCGATCGTTCGACGGATCGACGAGCTGCAGCGCGAAAAGCTGGCTGAACTGTCGATGACGATCGATTTGTCCCGTGGCGGCGACTGGCGCGAGGCCATCGCGCTCGTCAAGACGGACGAAGGCAAACGGCAGATGGACAAGTTGCGCGGGGAGTTCGATTCGCTGCGGGGCCTTTGGGAGGCGCGCCGTCACGCCGCGCTCGACGATGCGCGCAGCCGCTTGGTGTTCGGCACGGGCGCATTGGCCGTCGTCGCGATTTTTGTCGGCGGGTTATTGGCTTATGCGCTCGTTGTTCAGCAACGGGCGTTCGCCAATATCAGCGCATATTCGGAGGCGATGAACCGCGAGGCCGGATGCGATCCGCTGACGGGCTTGCCGAATCGACGCAGGCTGCTGGCCACGCTCGATGCGCTGGCCTCGCGTCCGGATATCGATAGGTGCACAGTCGCGCTGCTTTATCTCGATGTCGACGGGTTCAAGGCAGTGAACGATGTCCTCGGCCACAGTGCCGGGGATGTCTTTTTACGGCGGCTTGCCAAGTGGCTTTCTTCGGTCATGCGGCGCGAGGACGTTCTGGCGCGGGTGGGCGGCGACGAATTCGTCGCAGTCCTAACCGACTATGGCAACGATGAGGATCTGCGCCGACTCGCGCGCCGGCTCATCGCGCAAGCACAGGCGGTCGCTCAGGCGGAATATGCGGGGCGATTCGCGATCGGGCTTAGCGTCGGCATCGCGACATATCCCGATCGCGTGAAGAACGTGCGGCAGCTGATCGATGTCGCCGATGCCGCGATGTACGCGGCCAAGCGGGAGAGCTCGTCGACGTTTCGCTTCGGGCCCGTCACGGCGAACGACAGCGAGTACGGCATGAGGGTGATGAAGTAGTCTTGGCGAGGCCGAAAGGCGATGGGCCCTACCCAGGGAAGAGGCAGGGCCCGTCTACTGCAACTTCGAGGTGAGGTGAAGCTACTGCTAGGGGTACTGCCACTACCAGGGGTGCTACCACTGCAACTGCTAGGTGCTGCTATTCCGAGGTGAGGTACTGCAAGTAAAGCTGGGTACTTCCGGTGTCGCGAACTGCGGTACTGCCCATCAGGTACTCGTTACTGCTAGGTGCTTCGAACTGCTAGGTGCTTCGAACTGCTAGGTACTTCGAACTGCTAGGTGCTTCGAACTGCTAGGTGCTTCGAACTGCTAGGTGCTTCGAACCGCTGGGTACTTCGAACCGCTGGGTACTTCGAACCGCTAGGTGCTTCGAACCGCTGGGTACTTCGAACCGCTAGGTGCTTCGAACTGCTGGGTGCTTCGAACTGCTAAGTACATCCGACTACGCTTTGCTTCCAACCGCTAGGTGCCGCCAACTACTGGGTACTGCCAACTGCGACTACGCACTGCCCGAACCCCGGTTTTGAGCCTTGCCAGCGATAACCCTGATCGTGCCGAGTGGAATCGCTTAACCGCTGTCTAACTACTAGCTTCGACTGCCTTGCGCCACGTTGCATCGCGAGGGCTTCGTGGATGGAGCCAACGTCTCGCTCCATGGAAAACAGTGTAGTCCCGCCCGCAAAAATCCAATTGGGTGAAAGGAGTGAGTTTTTGCGCTCAATTCGGCAGATGGGGGGTGCCGTGCAAGGCGGCGATGAGCATCGCGAAGGCGTCGCTTAGCGCCCGATAGAACGGGGAGCCATGCGGGGCGGGACGCGGCGATTTGGGCGCGCCTCAGTCTTCGCTAATCGGGAAAGCCGGCCCGCCCTTGCGTCAGGTCGGTCAGCGTGTCGCGGGCGGCATCGCGCATCGTCGCGGGCATGCGCATTTGCAGGCGCACAGACATCCCATAGTGGCTTTCGAGAAGTTCGACGCCTTCCTGTTCGATCCAGCGCCGCACGCGCGCTTCGTCGGAATAGCCGATTTCGATCGCCAATTGCGCCTGGGCGATGCGCTCGATACGCGTTGCCCCTTGTAGGGCGCTCGCGATGGCGTCGGTATAGGCCCGCACCAGCCCACCGGCGCCGAGCTTGACGCCGCCGTAATACCGCACGACGGCCGCGAGCACGCCGTCCAGATCGTGGTGGCGCAGGACTTCGAGGATCGGCCGCCCCGCGGTGCCCGATGGCTCCCCGTCGTCCGACATGCCCGATTGCCCACCGGCCAATAAAGCCCAGCAGACGTGCGTGGCCCCCGGATGGGCCTCGCGCAGCCCGCGCAGCGTCTGCATGGCGGCATCGCGGTCGGCAACGGGAATGGCATGCGCGATGAAGCGGCTTTTGCGGATCTCGAGTTCGGCCGTGACGGGGACGGCGAGTGTAAACGTGGGCAAGGCGCAGTTATCCCCAGATTATGTTGGCAAGGCTGTGAATAACATGCTCATAGACGATGCAAGTGCTTGAAGCGAAAGCGACAGTCGGCCGCGTTCACGTTTGTGGCACACGCCCTGGCCGAAGCGATCGGCGAACGCCGGGCGGCCGAAATTTCAATGAGTGGAAAGTGCGCCGGTGGCAAGCGCCGCGCGCCCTTCGATATGACGAAAAACGACCTGCCTTGTGCGATTATCGGTTGCGTAAGCCGAAATTGGCAATTGCGCGCCGCGCTAGCAAGTTTCTCGTCCACCCCCGGCTCGACGTGGCATGATATGCGCCTGCGTTTCTCTGCCACGCCCTTTTACCCGTTTTGCCCCACCTATGTCCGATCTGATCGTCCATGGCGGCCTCCCGCTTCGCGGAGAGATCACGC
>DATJJH010000273.1:0-18356 GCA_035492395.1 Trinickia sp.
GCCGATTCCGCTGACGCCGCAGGCGGTGTCTGAAGCGGTGGCCGCGTCCGCGCCTGCGGCAGCGGTTGCACCGGTGGCGGCATCGGCCGCGCCGGGCACGGCATCGGCGGTACCCGCAACCGTGACGGCCGCGACGTCGCCGCAAAACCCGGTCAAGCTGCACTTCGGGCAACTGGTGCTGCAACAGGGCCGCGTCACTTACACGGACAACTTCATCAAACCGAATTACACCGCGAACCTCGTCGACATCCAGGGCACCGTGGGCGCGTTCGGCACAGAATCGACGACACCCGCGCCGGTCGACGTCGCCGCGAAGCTCGCGGCCAACGGCCCGTTGACGATTCGCGGCACGGTCAATCCGCTGATCGCGAAACCGGCGCTCGATCTGACCGCGACCGCGCACGACATCGAGCTGACCAACCTCACACCGTATTCGACGAAATACGCGGGCTATCCGATCACGAAGGGCAAGCTCAACGTCGATCTGCACTACAAGCTCGATAACGACCAGTTGAACGCGAACAACCATCTGTTCATCGACCAGCTCACGTTCGGCGATCACGTCGACAACGACACGGCGACCAAGCTCCCGGTGCGTTTCGCAATCTCGCTGCTGAAAAACTCGCGCGGTGAAATCGACGTGAATCTGCCGGTGTCGGGCTCGCTGTCGAACCCCGAGTTCAGCGTCGGCGGTCTGATCTGGCATGCGGTGCTCAATCTGATCGAAAAGGCGGTGACCGCGCCGTTCTCGCTGATCGCGAATGCGTTCGGCGGCGGCGGTCAGGAACTCGGCTATGTCGAATTCGACGCAGGCTCGGCGCAGCTGACCGACGCCGACAAGCAGAAGCTCGACACGATCGTGAAGGCGCTCACGGACAAGCCGTCGATCCGCATGGACCTGATCGGCCGCGTCGATCCGAAGGTCGATGAACCGGCGCTGCGCACGCAGTACGTTGATCGGCTGGTCAAGCAGCAGAAGATCAAGGACGTGGTGGGCAACGGCGAGAGCGTCGATCTGTCCACGGTGACCGTCGACCCGAAGGATTACGACAAGTATCTGACCAAGGCCTATAAGTCCGGCGACTTCAAGAAGCCGCGCAACTTCATTGGCATGACCAAGTCGCTGCCCGACGACGATATGAAGGGCGCGCTGGAGGCCAACGCGCCTGTCGACGAAGCCAGCTTGCGTCAGCTCGCGCAGCAGCGCGCGCAAAGCGTGCAGCAGTATCTGGACGGCAAGATCGACAGCAGCCGCGTGTTTATCGTCGCGCCGAAGCTGAATGCCGATGGCATCAAGGACAAGGGCGCGACGACTCGGGTGGACTTTGGCCTGAAGTGAGCGGGGTGGCGCGGGCTTTTACGCCACGGCCCGCTTCAGCGCGGTGCGCTCGATCACTCGCGCGAGCGTATCGAACGCCGGGCCGATCTTCTCGTTCGGCACGCAGGCATAACCGAGCAGCAGCCCGCGCCGCGGTTGCGCCGGGTTGCTGTAGTAGCTCGTGAGTGGGCGCACGATCACGCCGGCGTCATAGGCGGCTGCCGTTACCGCGCGATCGTCGGAGTAGTCGGGCAGGCCGAGCACGAAATGCAGGCCCGCTTCGTCGCCCATCACCGGCAGCTCACTGCCGAAGCGCGCGGTAATCGCATCGATCAGCATTTGCCGCCGCTCGCCGTAAAGCGCGCGCATGCGGCGCACGTGCGAGGTCAGGTGGCCGTCCATGATGAATTCGGTCATCACCGCCTGCTGCATCAACTGACCCTCGCGGTATAGCTCCGCGACACCGGTCCTGAATGTATCGATCAGATGCTCCGGCGCGATCATGTAGCCGATCCGCAGGCCCGGAAACAACATCTTCCCGAGACTGCCCACGTAGATCACCCGGCCTGCTTCGTCGAGCCCCTGCAGCGACGCGAGTGGGCGGCTGCCGTAGCGGAATTCGCTGTCGTAGTCGTCCTCGATGATCCAGACGTTGTACTGGCGCGCATATTCGAGCAGCGTGCGGCGGCGCGCGAGGCTCATCACCATGCCGAGCGGATACTGATGCGACGGCGTGACGAGCGCGAGCCGCGGCGGCTGTTGCAGGTCCTCGTCGCGCGGATTGAGGCCTTCGCCGTCCACCGGCACCGGCGCGAGTGTCACGCCCGAAGACTGCAGCACGCTGCGCAGTCCCCAATAGCACGGCTCCTCGACCCATGCGCGGTCGCCGACGTCGGTCAGTAGACGCACCGCGAGATCGATCGACTGATGGATGCCGGTCGTGATGATGATCTGGTCCGGCGTGCAATTCACCGAGCGCGCGACCCGCAGGTAGTCCGACAGCGCGCGCCGCAGCGGCCGGTAGCCGCCGCCGGGCGCGTAGGTCAGCAGATCGGGATTGGCGTCCTTCCACAGCCGCGCCTGCAGGCGGCTCCATGTGCGCGCTGGGAATTCGGAGACGTCGGGCACGCCCGGCATGAACGCGCCCCATTGCTTCGCGGACACGCCCGCCTGAGCGACCAGGCGGCGCCCGCGCGCGGACAGGTCGCCGCGCTCGGGTCGCGCCGGCTGCGGGTTAGTACTAACGGATTGGCTTGCTGGTTCCGGCGCCGCCACCGCCACAGCCACAGACTTGCGACGTCCATTCACCGCGGCCGCATCCGGGCGGGTATCGGCGACATAAGTGCCGCTGCCGGTGGTCGAAATCACATACCCTTCAGCTGTCAGCTGGTCGTAAACGTGCAGCACCGTGTTGCGCGCGATCCCGAGGTCCTCGGCGAGCGTGCGCGAACTCGGCAACTTGGTGCCAGGCGGCAGTTGGCCGGTCAGAATGGCCTGCTGCGTGAGCCTTAGGGTCTGCCGGTAGATCGGTTCGGCGGCGCCGCGATCGAGCCGTGCGGCGAGCCAGTCCGACAGGATCACGGTATCCAAGTGGTTCTATCCGGAATAATGAAATGGCTCCATATTATAGAACCGTAAGGATTTATAGTAAGCCATGCGATAGATGTCATTTCGCCCGCCGAAGCAGTGAGTCAGAGGAGACGAAGCTATGAAAACCGATGACGTGATCGTCAGCTTTCGAGGCGTGCGCAAGACCTACGACGGCGAAACGCTGGTCGTCAAACAGCTCGATCTGGATATCTACCAGGGCGAATTCCTGACGCTGCTCGGGCCGTCCGGCTCGGGCAAGACCACCTGCCTGATGATGCTGGCGGGCTTCGAATTCCCGACCGGCGGCGAGATCTGGCTCGACGGTCAACTGCTCAACAACGTGCCGCCGCACAAGCGCAACATCGGCATGGTGTTTCAGAACTACGCGCTGTTTCCGCATCTGACGGTCGAGCAAAACGTTGCATATCCATTGACCGTGCGCAAACTTCCCGCCGACGAACGCGCGCAGCGCGTGAACAACGCGCTGAAAATGGTGCGCATGGAGAGCTTCGCAAAGCGCTATCCCGCACAACTTTCCGGCGGCCAGCAGCAGCGCATCGCGCTCGCGCGGGCGCTCGTGTTCGAGCCGAAGCTCGTACTGATGGACGAGCCGCTCGGCGCGCTCGATAAACAGCTGCGCGAGCACATGCAGTACGAACTCAAATCGCTGCACGAAAAGCTCGGCGTCACGTTCGTCTACGTCACGCACGACCAGGGCGAAGCGCTGACGATGTCCGACCGCGTCGCGGTGTTCGACAAGGGCATCGTGCAACAGCTCGATACCGTCGACAGTCTCTACGAATCGCCGTGCAACGAATTCGTCGCGAACTTCATCGGCGACAGCAACCGGCTGCACGGCACGATCTCCGATACCGACGGCGAGTTTTGCCGCATGCGTTTGCGCGACGGCACGCACGTCGTGGGCCGCAACGTGGCGAACGCGCGGGCCGGCGCATCGGCCGTCGCCTGCATTCGCCCCGAGCGCCTACGCCTCACCGCCCACACGGGCCTGCGCGACGCCGCCGCGGCGAACGCCAACGCCAACGCGCTTTCGAGCGAAGTGCGCGGTCTCATCTATTTCGGCGATCACGTGCGGATGCGCTGCGCGGTGCCCGAGCAGGACGAATGCTTCGTCAAGGTTCCGCTCGGCACCGAAGCGCTCGATATGTTCGTGCCCGGCGCGCGTGTCGGGCTCGAGTTCGCCCCCGAGCATTTGCGCGTTTTTGCGTAATCCGCGGCGCGAGCGCTCGCCGCTCGCGAAGCCTGCATCGCCCAGTCCGCGGTCCGCGGACGAATTCACGAAGATCCACGTAGAGGAGAGCCAAGATGAAGTCGAATACC
The DNA here is from genome assembly GCA_035492395.1 of Trinickia sp. Lineage (GTDB taxonomy): Bacteria > Pseudomonadota > Gammaproteobacteria > Burkholderiales > Burkholderiaceae > Trinickia. The sequence continues at coordinate 4,250 of DATJJH010000273.1, forward strand.
CTCATGACGCGCCGCACCGTTGCGACGCTGGCCGTCGCTGTCGCATCGACGATGCTTGCCGCGGCCGGCGCCGCGGCGGCCGAGCTGACCGTCGTGAATTTCGGCGGCGCAAACGCCGATGCGCAGAAGGTCGCGTACTACCAGCCGTTCGAAAAGAAGACGGGGGATAAGGTCACGGCCGTGGAGTACAACGGCGAAACGGCCAAGATCAAGGCCATGGTGGAAGCCAAGCACGTGAACTGGGACGTCGTCGAAGTCGAATCGGGCGATTTGGGCCGCGGCTGCGACGAAGGCCTGTACGAAAAGCTCGACTGGTCCAAGATCGCCAAGAAGTCGGAGCTGATCCCCGAATCGCCGAGCACGTGCGGCGTGGGCTTCTTCGTCTGGTCGACGGCCATCGCCTATAACGCCGACAAATTGAAGACGGCGCCGACGGGATGGGCCGATTTCTGGAACGTCAAGAAATTCCCCGGCAAGCGTGCGTTGCGCAAGGGCGCGCGCGGCAATCTCGAATTCGCGCTGATGGCCGACGGCGTGGCGCCCAAGGATGTCTACAAGGTGCTGGCGACGAAGGCCGGCCAGGATCGCGCCTTCAAGAAGCTCGACGAACTGAAGCCGAACATCCAATGGTGGGAAGCCGGTGCGCAGCCGCCGCAGTTCCTCGTTGCGGGCGACGTCGTCATGTCCTCGGCGTTCAACGGCCGGATCGACGCCGCGCAGCGCGAAGGCAAGAACCTGAAGGTGGTGTGGAGCGGCAGCATCTATGACCTCGACTACTGGGTCATTCCGAAGGGATCGCCGAACAAGGCGCTGGCCGAGCAGTTCATCGCTTACTCGGTCTCGTCCAAGCCGCAGCAGGCCTACGCGCAGCACATCGCCTACGGCCCGGCCAACCGCGATGCAATCAAGTCGCTCGACGCGAAGACGCTGTCGAATCTGCCGAACTCGCCGGCCAACGGCAAGAATGCGGTCCTGCAAGACGCCGCCTTCTGGACGGATTACGGCGACGAGCTCGAGCAGCGTTTCTCGTCGTGGGCGTCGAAGTAACGTAGCAGGCTAGTTAGGCGAAGGCGTGCGCCGATGCGGTAGCCGGCGCGCGCCGATCGAAAGCAAGAAGCAAAAGGCAAGAGGCAAGGCAGGAGATGAGCGTGCAAACGATGACGATTCAGAGCGAGCCGAGCAGCGCATCGACCGCGACGTTGAAGCGGGAGTTGAAGGCGGCGCAGGCGCGCAAGCGCCTAACGGCGCTTCTCCTGATTGCACCGCTGGCGATATTTTTGGTGCTGATTTTCGTCGTGCCGATCGCGGCGCTGCTGACGCGCGCGGTGCAAAACCCCGAAGTGGCCGATGCGCTGCCCAAGACGGTCGTGCAGCTCAAGAGCTGGGACCGCAAGAGCGAACCGCCCGTGGCGGCGTACGCGGCGCTCGCCACCGATTTGGCGGCCGCGCAAGACGGCGAAGTGATGGGTGGCTTGGCGCGTCGGCTGAACGTCGAGATCCCGGGCTACCGCTCGCTCGTGGCGAAAACCGCCCGGGCGCTGCCGTTCGCCGACGATGCGGGCCACCCCCTCGCGCTGTCGCCCGATCAAGTGCGCGCCAAGCTCATCGATCTCGACCGGCGCTGGGGCGAAGTGCGCTACTGGCGCGCCATCGCCAAGAACAGCTCGCACTACTCGCCGTTCTACATGCTGGCCGCGCTCGATCACCGACAAGACGCGTTCGGCCATATCGAAAAGACCGATCCCGATCAGCGCATCTACTTGAGCGTCTTCGGCCGCACGTTCGTGATCGGCGCGGTGGTGACGCTGGCGGCGCTGCTGCTCGGCTATCCGCTCGCTTATTGGATTTCGACGTTGAACGAACGTCGCGCCAACCTGGCGATGATTCTGGTGCTGATTCCGTTCTGGACGTCGATTCTCGTGCGCGTCGCCGCATGGATCGTGATCCTGCAGACCGAAGGCCTCGTCAACCATACGCTGCACGGGCTCGGCCTCATTCACGCGCCGCTCGAGCTCCTGTTCAACCGTACGGGCGTCTACATTTCGATGACGCATATTCTGCTGCCGTTCATGATCCTGCCGCTCTACAGCGTGATGAAGTCGATCCCGCCCACGTATCAACGGGCCGCCGTGTCGCTCGGCAGCCACCCGTTCGCTGCGTTTTGGCGCGTGTACGTGCCGCAAACCTATCCGGGCATCGGCGCGGGCGCGCTGCTTGTGTTCATCCTCGCGATCGGCTACTACATCACGCCCGCGCTGCTGGGCGGGCCCAACGATCAGATGGTCAGCTACTACGTCGCCTACTTCACGAACGTGACGATCAACTGGGGGATGGCTTGTGCGCTCGGCGGCCTGCTGCTCGCCGCCACGCTCGTGCTCTACGCGGTCTACGGCCGCTTCACGCGCGCCCAACCGAACCTGTGAGGAGCCGACGATGAAACTTTCGAAACCTTTGTTCGCCCCGCACACGTCGATCGTCGAACGCGCGTGGTACTTCCTGCTGCGCGGCCTGGCCGTGCTGACGCTGCTGTACCTGATCATGCCCGTGCTGGCGATCGTGCCGCTGTCGTTTTCGTCGAGCACGTTTCTCGTCTATCCGATTCCGGGGTGGTCGCTGCGCTGGTATCAGAACCTCGTCATGTCCGACGAATGGCGCATGGCCGCGAAAAACAGCTTCATCGTCGCGCCTTCCGCCACGGTGCTGGCCACCGTGCTCGGCACGCTCGCGGCGCTCGGTCTGGCCAAGGCGAATTTCCGCGGCAAGGCCATCGTCATGGCCGTGCTCATTTCGCCGATGATCGTGCCCGTTATCGTAGTGGGCGTGGGCATGTACCTGTTCTTCGCGCCGCTCGGTCTTGCCAATACCTATATCGGACTGATCATGGCGCATGCGGCGTTGGGCGTGCCCTTCGTCGTCACGACGGTGGGCGCGACGCTGCAAGGCTTCGACGGCAATCTCGTGCGGGCGAGCCTATCGCTCGGCGCCAATCCCACGCGCACGTTCTTTCGCATCACGCTGCCCGTGATTGCGCCGGGGGTGATATCGGGCGCGCTGTTCGCGTTCGCGACTTCTTTCGACGAAGTCGTCGTGACGCTGTTCCTGGCCGGCGCGGATCAAACGACGCTGCCTCGTCAGATGTTCACGGGCATCCGCGAGAACATCACGCCGACGATCGCTGCACTGGCGACAATTCTCATCGTTTTTTCGACCGGGCTGCTGCTCGCGCTCGAATGGCTGCGCGGGCGAAACGCGGCGCGCGCCGTGGCGTGACCGTACGCCGCGGTCCGTTCGTGGCGCTTTGATGACGGCATGTTGAAGCCTCTTCCGAGGCTTCGTTTTTTGGTTCGACGCATCGTCCGTCGAACGATCCCCTCCCGCGCCGCGCCTATACTCGGCAAACCGGCGGTCGCACTTCGCGCTGACCGGCACGACAGGAGGGGTATCCATGCATAACGGCGCGGTGGAGGGTACTGACGCGAGCGAGTCGGTCCAAGCAAACGAGCTGCAGGAGGGCGAGCGGCACGAGCGGCCGCCGGTCGCCACGCCGCAATCGTCGACGATGTCTCGGTCGACCTCGTTCGAAGGGATGCCGTCTCGCTCGCCACGCTTGTCCGTCAACTCCCAGACTTCGCAGAATTCTCTTCGGCGTTCGCAAGGCCCGACCCCGTCGGTGCGCACAGCCTCCGCTGAGGACATTCGCGCGGCATCGGCCGAAGCTGCGCAGACATCCCCCATCCATCCCGCTTCGAGCAACGTGTCCGTGCTGACGCAAGCGTCCGTCAATCGGGAACTCGACGACGGGATCAATCGTGTCAGAGAAGATTTCACGCCGGACGAAAGACGGCTGGAGGCCGCGACAATCGACTTGTTGCACGGTAATTTCGCCCACAACCCCGAGCTGCGCCAAGTGATCGAGCAAAGCGGACACGTGGGCCTGTTCGCGAATTGGCAGTGGAAGACGCCGCGTGCGCAGCAAAACGCGATTGCGCGGTTCTTGCTGGATGTCGCCAACAACAACTTTGAAAACAAGACGGCGATGAAGCTCGCCTCGCTGTTCAACATGTCGGTCAAGGGGGGATTCTGCGTGATGCTGATGACGTTCTGCCGTCAATTGGGCTCTCATGGCATGAACGACGATAAAGGCTTCACCGACGAAACGCGCAAGATCGCCGGTGGTTTGATCGCAGCGCTACCGGTCGTGCTGCTGGCGGCCGGCGGCGTGAAGGACTACAAGGACGGCACAGCCACGACGTGGTCGTCGGTTGGGCGCGGTGCGCTCGGGCTCGTTGCCGCTACGTCGCTTGCGGTCACGGCGGCACTCGGCAACTTGGGCGCGGCGGCGCCGGCGCTGGCGGCATTCGGCCTCGCATACTGCCTCGGCCGCGATACGTCGCAGCTGTTTATTCGCACGCCCGGCCAAATGAAGAGCATCCAGTTCGCGCCTACGCTTGCATCGGGGGTGGAGTACGGCGGCGTGGAGATGGGCGTGGGTTCCCTGATGTCGTATGAGGCGCCCGGCGCGTCGGTGCGCGCGGACGGACTGACCGGCGTCATCAACGGCGCCGGTGAACTGACGGACGACGTCAACCTTACGCTGGCGCATCTCTTCAAGGAAGGGATGGATGAAACGCAAGGCAATGCGCTCGAAAAGCTCATGGGCGGTTTGACCCGCGTGAACGATCATTTCCGCAATCGGCTGTCGTTGCAAGTGCCGACCGGCAGGGAAGTCGCAAACATGTTGCTGGGAACGTATCCCGCCCGCGCCGCGCTGTTCGCTGTCGTGGTGATGGCCGCGTACAACTTCAGCGCGAAAACGCCCCAGCTCGATGCCACGAAAGAGACAAACTACGGCAACCTGTTGACGGGGTTGATCCTGGGCACCTTGTACACCGCATTCGCCGGCATGTTCGCGAAGCGGGACCCGAGCACCAGCGGCGCGCGCGATGTCGAGACGCAGCGCGACGGGCTGGCGCAGTACGAATTGACGCAATCGCCGACGACAGCGTATCGCTCGACGCAAACGCCTCGGCGCGAGTCGCCGATGATCGAGGAAATTCACATCGACGTTCCGCCGGAAGCGCACGTTCCCATCGGCGCGCGAACCGATGGCGGCACGCAGAGCGGCCCCTTGCTCGCAACCGGCGTGCACTCGTCCGGTCCCCCGACGGGAACCGTCTTGCAGCGCGCCGCGTCGCAGCGAATAGTGAGCACGGGCGAAAGCGAATCGCTCCAGCGCCGCCAGCCGATTGCCGATCCTCGTATAAGCGAATAGCGAGTAGTCCATCGGGTGCAGGGGAGCACGAATGCATCGTTGGCTGCTTGAACGAACCGATTCTGCGAGAATCTCCGAGCGTCATTCCCTTTTATAGGAGGAGATACCCATGACCGCATCGGCCGCCATTTTCGCCATCGTGGCTGCGCTCTTGCTGGGCGCCATGATCCCAGGCCCCAGCTTCGTCATCGTCGCACGCAATGCAATTGGACTTTCTCGTAGGGATGGCCTTGCCACTGCGCTCGGCATGGGCATTGGGGGCATTTTCTTCGGCAGTATCGCGTTGGCTGGGCTCTATACGCTTCTGCAAGCCGTGGAGTGGCTTTACATCGGGCTCAAGATCGCAGGGGGCGCCTACTTAATTTTCGTGGCGTCGAAGATCTGGCGCGGCGCCGATCGGCCGATCGCAATGCAAGATGCGACGGCCGGCGGCTCCGGTCGGCCGCGCAAATCGTTTTGGATCGGGTTGACCACGCAACTGAGCAACCCGAAAACTGCGATTTGGTACGGCAGTATCTTTGCCGCGCTGCTGCCGCAGCATCCGCCGCTTTGGTGCTATTTCGCCCTGCCGCCGCTCGTGTTTTGCGTTGAATTTGGGTGGTATACGCTCGTTGCACTCTGTTTCTCGAGCAAGGGCCCGCGCGAAGTCTATCTGCGTGCGAAGAAATGGATCGACCGAATCGCCGCCGGCGCGATTACCGCCTTGGGCTTGCGGCTGATCCTCGCAGCGCCGAAGGTTGGGATTTGATCGCGTTGCGCGGCGCGCATTGCGCGACCGCGTAGCCGATGCCGCGTGCACCGCCCGCGGGTGACGGGCAAACGGATTGATGTTCTTCGAGCAACACTGTGCGGCCATGGCCGAGGCTACCGCGAGGCGCCGCGTGCACTTACGATGCAATGGCGCGACAACCTCGGCTCGCACGCTCCGCCAACCGCGGACAGGGAGCCCCGCTCAACACAGGCCCGCATGTGGGGCCGCCTCAAGGGACAAACATCATGCCCGGTATCAAGTCCACTTTCGCGGCCTCGCTGCTGACCTTGCAGACCTTCGTGTCTACGGCGCACGCCGCCTCGCCCGAAGCACATGTCACGCCGCTCATGAGCCAGGCGCTTGCCGAGTATCCGGGCAAGGAAGCGCTGATGATCAGCGTCGAGTATCCCCCGGGCGCGGTCGACCCCGTGCATCGGCACAACGCGGAAGCCTTCGTCTACGTACTGGAAGGCAAGATCGTCATGCAGGTCAGAGGCGGCAAGGAGGTCACGCTTTCGCCGGGGCAGACATTCCATGAAGGCCCGAACGACGTTCACGTCGTCGGCCGCAACGCCAGCCAGACCGAGCCGGCCAAGTTCGTCGTGGTGCTGCTCAAGGATAAAGGTGCGCCGGTGCTCGTGCCGACGAAGTAGGCGGCCTCGCTTGTGTGCCGGCGCCGGTGGTTATTCAATGTTCAGTGAGTGCGCCATTTGTTTGACCACCGGCGACCACATCGTTTGTTCGGACGCGGGGTAGCTGAACTGCACGGCGACGAGCGTGTCGCCGCGGATGATCATCTGTTCATAGACGATCGCATCTTTGCGCGTCCGACACGAAAACGCGACTAGGCTTCGCTTGCTGACCTCGTAGCTTGGCGGTGCGTCGGCGCAGGCCGATTGCTCCTCGTCGCGAAGGATGCGCGCCGGCGTATCGCGGTTCGCGTTGTACCTGCCCCAAACCGCGACTTGTCCCGAGCTGGATTTCGCCGAAAAAACGACTCCGTCGCCGTCGTCGGCTTCCTCGCCTGGAACCAGAAGATCCTTGGGGTATTCGATCGTGTAGCCGTAGCGGACGTTGGCGTATGTTGCCAACGACTTGGCGGCCGGCTGTACGGCGGCGCCAGCCGCCGAGTTGGCTGCAAGTTCGGTCGCCAGCAGCAAAATCATCCAAGCGTGGCGGGTCGACAGGATTTCGCCTCGCGCTAGACGAAGTTTCATACCGCGTCGAACGCGAGCCCGGTCAAACATTCGCAAGGGCCTCGATCGTTGCATCGAGAAGCGCGCGCAGCCGTGCGACGCGCCGAAGATCGCGGTGATAGCCGAGCCAAACATCCCGCCCGGGCGGCGCCTCGCCTAGGTCGATCCGCCGAAGGCCGGGCGTCGCGTCGCCCAGCGGGCAGGGCAGGACGGCGTAGCCGTTTCCTTCGGCGCACATGCGCGCCTGCACGCCGCGATTGTTGCTGCCGAACACGATCTTCGCGTTGGGCAGCGTACGCTTGAGCCATTCGACGTCGGGCAGCGCGCCGAACGCGCTGTCCATGCTGATCAAATTCAGGCCGTCTCCCTTCCCGCGACGCGGCGCGACCAAATCGACATGACCGTACACGGCGTAGTCGATGTGCATCAGCTTGCGCTGAATGACGTCGGGTTCGTTGAAAGGCGTGATACGGAACACGAGATCGGCTTCGCGCCGCGCAAGGTCGTATAAGCGTGCATCCGTGACGAGTTCGAGCGAAATGCTCGGATGCTTCGCCAGAAAGCGTGCGAAGACGGGCGTCAGAATGTGCAGACCGAACCAGTCCGAGGACGAAACCCGCAGCCCTCCGATCAACTGCGTCTCCTTGCCGGTCAGCGCACGGGTGAAACCCAGCGCCTCCTCTTCCATCCTTTCGGCGTATGCCACGACGGCCGAGCCCTCATCCGTCAACACGAAGCCATCGCGGGTGCGTTGAAACAGCGTGTGCCCCACGGCTTCCTCCAGCGCCCGCAAGCGTCGGCCCATGGTGGGCTGGGTTTGTCCGATGTGCTTCGCAGCCGCGCCCAGCGTGCCGCAACGCGCGATCGCAAGGAAGATCCGGACATCGCTCCAGTCGAGTGCGCGACTATGCATTTGTGTATGGAGTTCGTGCAGTAACGTCGATTTACATGCTTTTAGGCATAGTCGATTATGACCTCATCGACGGACTTATTCCACTGGGAAAGGAGATGAACATGACTATGCAGGCGCTGGTCCTCAATCGTTACAACGGCCCGCTCGAATTGACGGAGCTTTCGACGCCGCAGCCCGCGCGCGGCCAGGTGCGGGTGCGCATCGCCGCCAGCGGTTTGAATCCGCTCGACACGAAGATCCGCGCCGGCAGCGCAGCGCATGCGAAACACCCGCTGCCGCTTGTGCTCGGCATCGATATGGCCGGCGTGGTCGACGCTGTCGGCGCTGGCGTGACCCGGTTCAAGGTCGGCGATGAAGTGTATGGAATGACAGGTGGCGTCGGCGGCATCCAAGGTTCGCTGGCGCAGTATGCGGCGGTCGATGCCGACTTGCTCGCGATCAAGCCGTCCAATCTCTCGATGCGAGAAGCTGCGGCCCTGCCTTTGGCATTCATCACATCGTATTCGGGCATCGTCGACCGCGCACATCTGCAAGCAGGGCAAACCGTGCTGGTTCAGGGCGGCGCCGGCGGTGTCGGGCATATCTCGGTGCAACTGGCGCGAGCCCTTGGCGCTCAGGTCTTCGCGACCGCGAGTTCGCGCGATCACGGGCTCCTCGCCCGCCTCGGCGCGACGCCCATCGATTATCGCGAGCAATCCGTTGAGCAATACGTCGACGCCTCGACAAAGGGCGCAGGGTTCGATCTGGTCGTGGACACGGTGGGCGGCCCGTCGCTCGATGCTTCGTTCGCGGCGGTCAAGCACTTCGGCCATGTCGTCAGCGCGCTGGGGTGGGGCACGCACGCGCTTGCGCCGCTCTCGTTTCGCGAAGCGACGTATTCGGGCGTGTTCACCCTCTATCCGCTGTTGACGGGCAAACATCGCGCGCACCACGGCGACATGCTGCGCGAGGCGACGCGTCTAGCCGAAGCGGGAAAACTCACGCCGAACCTCGATCCTCGCCGGTTCGATCTGGCATCCGCGGAACTCGCCTATGAAGCGATAACGAACGGCACCGCGCACGGAAAGATCGTGGTGGACGTCGTGTAAGAGGCGGCGCGGCAAGCGGCACGGCCGGCCCGCAACAAGCCTCGACCGGCGGGAATGGTTCCTGCATAGGGTGTCGCTGATTCGGCAGCCTTATCGACCTCGCCCAATGGAAACCTCCGTGCCTGCGTGGCTGCGACGCCGCGCGACGAATCGTAGCGAGCGGCCGGCGCATGCCTGGGCGGCGAATGTCGGCCCCGGTCTCGCCACCGTCGCGGCGGACAACGACCCGAGCGGCCTGCTGACCTATTCGCTCGCGGGGGCGCGTTACGGGTTGGATCTGCTGTGGGTCTGCGTGCTTTCGTACCCGTCGATGGTCGCACTGCAGTTGATCGCGGCGCGCGTCGCCGCTGTGACCGGAAAGGGGCTCACGGAGAACATGCGCGAGCACTATTCGCGCTGGCTCTTTCTGCTCGCCGTCGCCCGGTTCCTAGTCGCCAATACGCTGAACATAGCGGCCGACATGCTGGCGATGGGGGAGGCCGCCAAACTAATTTTCGGTGGCTCGGTCGGGCTTTTCGCGATGGTCTTCGGCGGTACGTCGCTCGTGCTGCAATGGTGGGTGCCCTATGCTCGGTATGCGGGCATGTTGAAGTGGCTCTCCCTTACGCTTTTCTGCTACGCGGCAACGCTCTTCTTCGCCGATGTGCCATGGCGCGCCGTAGCTTGGCGAGCCATCGTGCCCGACGTGCAGTGGTCGGAAGAATTTCTGGCAATGCTCCTGGCGGTGCTGGGCACGACCATCAGCCCATATCTGCTCTTTTCTCAGGCGGAGCAGGAAGTCGAAGCGCGTTCTCATGAAGGTTCGCAGGCGAACCGCGACAAAGCCCGCACGCCCGAAACAAGTCAGCTTCGCAAGGTTCGACGCCAGACGCTCGCGCGCACGCTGCTGTCCAATGCGGCGAGTGCCGTGGTGATGATCGCATCCGCCGCTACGCTCCATATGACGAACCGACCTCTAAGAACGACAAGCGATGCGGCCAGTGTGCTCGAGCCTGCCGCGCATGGCTATGCGTCGATCGTGCTGGGGCTTGCCCTGCTCGGCACAGCGCTTCTCGCGTTGCCGCCGCTCGCCGGTTCGGCAGCGCATGCCGCGGCGAGTTCGTTCGGATGGCCCCAGGGCGAAGCGCGCGATCGCCGCATCGGTCACGTGCTGATCGGCCTCATGGTCGTCGGCGCCATGCTCGCCTGGCTGCTGCTCGCGTTCAAGGTCGATCCGCTCACAGCCTGCTATTGGACGGCGTTGACCAACGGCATGACCGTGACGCCCGTGCTCATCCTGCTCGTGTTGCTCAGCAGCCATCGCGATGCCGTGGGCTCGATGAAGGCGCACTGGTTTCCCCGTGCGCTGTGTTGGCTCGCCACCCTCGCGACCGGCGCGGCGCTCGCCGCGCATGCACTGCTCGAATTCGGCGGGAAGGTTGTGGAGAAATTCGGCTAGGACGACAGCTTGAATTCTCGACGCACGGCTTGCGCGATGCCGCTTACGACATCGGCCACGAGCAAGCGCCCCTTCTCGGCGCTCGAATCCTTGGCGGACGAGAGCACGCCGCTCGACGGCACCCACGCCGTTCGCGCCGGATAGATATCGTAAGGCGGGAATTGGGCTGGTCCGTGCTCGGGAATTCGGTCGAGCGACACCAGTTCCGGATGATAGTGAAGCATCATCGAAGTCTCGATCACGGCGGCATGTTCGAGTGCGATACCCGGGAAGCCATTGGGGAAAACGGCGTCGAGCGTGTCCTTTCGACAGAATTCCCAATGTTCGACGCGCATGACTTCCATGCCGTTGCGCTCGCCGATGTCGCGCATGGCGAGCTCGATCCCTTCTGTGACGAACCACTGATTTTCAAAATGCCCCACGACGATCACGAGACGCCGAACCCCGTGGCGGTGGAACTCTCTCACCGCATCGCGGATCAATCCGCTCAGCGTCGCGCCGTCCACGCTGGTCGTCCCGCAGAAATGTTGTCCGCCCCCGCTCCTCGGCTGCGATTTGTAGCCGTATGAGATCGCCGGCGCCACGATGCCGCCCACTTCGCGCGCGACGTCTTCGCTGATTGCACTCGCCAGCAACGCATCCGTTCCAAGCGGAAGATGGGGGCCGTGCTGTTCGGTTGCGCCGCAGGGCAGAAAGATGACGGTTCCCTCATCGACACGCCGCGCGTATTCGACCCAGCTGATGTTGTCCATGCGTACGTGATTCATGTCGAGCTCCGGGTGTCGGCGAGCGATGCTTGGACCGAGCGGCGCCCGCGTCGAGCAACGTGAAGGAGAGCGTAGGTGCCGCCGCCCACGACGATCCCGGCTAGCCACGAGAGATCGATACCGCCGAGCGCCATGGCGATGGGGCCTTGCATCGATTCAATGCTGCCGACCTGAAGCAGCCAGGCTGCAATCACACCCAACGCCAGCGCCGCCATCCCAGACCACTTGATGTCGCCGCATTCGCTGACTGAATGGTGCCGGTACAGTGCATCGACATCGACTCGGCCGCGCCGGATCAGAAAGAAGTCGGCGAGGACAATGCCGGCCCACGGCGCAATCCAGACGACGAAGAAAACCATGACGTTTTCGAATGTGTTTGCAAACGCGCCCGAATGCAGAAACAGATAAAGGATCGAAAGGCCGACGATGCCCGATACGACGGAGACGACCCAGCGCGGAATGCGAAGATCGAGTGACAGCGTGGCGAGCGCCGCCGAATAAATGACGACGATATTGGTCGCGATCGGGCCGTGCACGAGAACGAGCAGCACGGGCAACGCCATCGCCCCGAATACGGCGATGATGAGCTGAGCCGGATCGGCGCCGCTGCCCGACGATGCGATCGCCGCACCCAGGAAGGCGAGCCAGACGGTAGGAACGAACATGCCCAGGGACGTCGCGCGAAACACTTGTCGGCTGGTCAACGTAGGCCGAGTGAAGCGCGTGTAATCGGCCGCATAGACGAGCCACGAGATGCCCCAGCCGATGCCGATCGCCGTCATCAACTGGCTCATCGCGGCGAGCTTTCCTATCCCGTGCGCGGTCGCGGCGTGCCAGCGGATGTCGACATGCGTGAACGCGAGCGCCGTCATCGCGAGCATGATCAGCAAGACGAACGGCATGGTGTAGCGTTCGAAATAGCGAATGGCATGGAAGCCCCAAGTCGCGATGCCCACCTGGATCAGCATCACCGCGACGGCAATGACGTACTTCAACTCCATGCCCCCGCTCAGCCCCATGCGATCGAGGGCCGCCACGGCCAGGTCGAGCACGATCCATGTATTGATCGCCACCCAGCCCATCGGCATCAGCACCTGCATGAGCGTCGGCAGCCAAGCGCCGCGCCGGCCGAACGCCAGCCTCGACAGCACCATTTGCGGAACGCCGGCGCGGTGCCCGACCACGCACATCGCGCCGAACAGCGCGCAACCCAATACGTTGCCGATTGCGATGATCGCCAGGGTCTCTAGCAGACTCAGTCCCAATTGAATGCCGATGGCGCCCAGCACCCAATTGATCGGAGCGACGTTGGCGCCGGCCCAAATCCAAAACTGATCCAACTGCCCGGACGTTCTGCTCTCGTGAGGCACGGGCGCTATCCCGTGCACGTCGAAAGCCGTGCCGCCGGCGTCCTGTGATTGCAACGTTCGATGGTTCGATGACATGACTGTCTCCTCCTTGTATCGCTACGCGGTATTGCCGAACGCGTATTGGAGCGGAGACAAATGAAAGGCGAAACCGATGATTTCTCAACGGACGTTGAGAAAAACGCGACCTTCGGCGCAGCAAGGCCACAGTTGAGTTTTCGTCAACACGCGAAGCAAATTCATCAATCGCGCGAGGGGAAGCATCGTGGCTAAATCGGTGTTCCCGCCTTCTCGGTTTCAACCGCAAAGGAACCGACAAGATTTAAAAGGAACTCACACGATGACTACTCTTCTGCATATCACGGCCAGCGCGCGAAAGGGCAGATCGCTCAGCCGCCAACTGTCGAACGCGTTCATCGACGCATGGATGCGTGTCGAACCCATGTCGACAATCATTTCGCGGGACGTTGGCGCGAATCCGCCGCCGATCATCACCGAAGAATGGATCGCGGCCGCGTTCACGCCCGATGAGGACCAGACGCCGGCGCAGCGCGAAACGTTGCGTTTGTCGGACGAACTGATCGACGAAATCGACCAGGCCGACGTGATCGTGATCGGCACGCCGATGTACAACTACGGCATGCCCGCGGCGCTGAAGTCGTGGTTCGACAAGGTCATCCGCGTCCGCAAGACGTTCACGTTCGACCTTGCCCGCGGGGACTTCCCGCTGGAGCCTGTCATGAGCGGCAAGAAGCTGGTCATTCTGAGTTCGCACGGCGAGTTCGGATTCGGCCCCGGCGGCGTACGAGAAAAGATGAACCACCTGGAGACGCACATCCTGACTTGCGCACACTACTTGGGTGTGGAAGAAAGCCACTCGATCAGTATCAGCTATCAGGAATTCGGCGATGCACGGCATGAAGCGTCGGTAGCCGATGCGTTCGCGGCGGTGCCGGCGCTCGTCGATCAGTTGGCCCTCGCGCGTGCGGCTGCGTAGAGACCCGAACGCCATGCGAAGTCACCCGACGATAGCCGAGTTGGCGCAAAGGCTGCAAGCGCGAAGCACTGATGCCGTGGAATTGGTCAGTGCGGCGATCGAGGCATCGCGCCAGACGGATGGCGTTTTCATCTCGTTGATCGACGGCGCGCTCGAAGCTGCCGAACAAGCGGTGCGCCGCCGCCGCGAGGGGGTACCGTTTGGCCCGCTCGACGGCGTTCCGTTCGCCGTGAAAGACAATATCGACGTGGCGGGCAGCAGGACGACGTGCGGATCGATGATGCGCTCGAATGCGCCGCCGGCTTCGGAGGACGCCGC
>DATJJH010000274.1:0-26770 GCA_035492395.1 Trinickia sp.
ATTCACGACACCAAGGCGGCGATGGAATATGCGAACCGCCTGGTCAAGCAGCGCGAGCGCTTTGCCGGCGAGCTGGAAATCGTGATGCGCGTGTACTTTGAAAAGCCGCGCACCACGGTCGGCTGGAAGGGTTTGATCAACGACCCGTTCATGGACAACAGCTTCCGCATCAACGACGGCCTGCGCATGGCGCGCGAACTGCTGCTGAACATCAACGAGCTCGGCCTGCCTGCCGGCACCGAATTCCTCGATGTCATCAGTCCGCAATACATCGCCGACCTGATCAGCTGGGGCGCGATCGGTGCACGCACGACGGAGTCGCAGGTGCATCGCGAACTGGCTTCCGGCCTGTCGTGTTCGGTCGGCTTCAAGAACGGCACCGACGGCAACGTCAAGATCGCGGTCGATGCGATCAAGGCCGCCTCGCAGCCGCATCATTTCCTGTCGGTGACCAAGGGCGGCCATTCGGCGATCGTGTCGACCAGCGGCAATGAGGATTGTCATGTCATCCTGCGCGGCGGCAAGGCGCCGAACTACGATGCGGCCAGCGTCGACGCAGCCTGCGCCGATATCGGCAAAGCCGGTCTCGCGGCCCGCCTCATGATCGACGCGAGCCACGCGAACAGTTCGAAGAAGCACGAGAATCAGATTCCCGTGTGCGCCGATATCGGCCGGCAGGTTGCGGCCGGCGACGAGCGCATCGTCGGCGTGATGGTCGAGTCGCACTTGGTGGCCGGACGCCAAGACCTCGAGCCGAACTGCCCGCTGACCTACGGCCAAAGCGTGACCGACGCGTGCATCGGTTGGGAGGAAAGCGTTGCCGTGCTCGAAGGACTAGCCGAGAGCGTCAAGCAGCGACGCGTCTCGCGCGGCAGCGGCAACTGATCGATCGCGGATTTAACGGGCCGCACCGAGGCGGCCCGTCGATCATCGAAACGATGCCGGTTAGGCGAGCGCGCCCGTTCCGAACACTTCGCTGTGAATGCGCGCCGGTTCGACGCCGCGCGCAACGAGTGCGTCGCGCTGCGCTTGCATGAAGGCCATCGGCCCGCACAGGTAGTAATCGGCGTCGGGCAAGATCGCTTGCTCGGCGATGCGCGAGAAGTCGATACGGCCCTCGAAGTCATAGTCGACGCCCTGCCGATCGGCTGGGCTGACTTCTTCGTAAAACACAGCGCGCGTTAAGTTCGAATGCGTCGCTACGGTCTCGGCCAGCCATTCCTTGAATGCGTGAACCGCGCCGTGGCGGCACGCGTGCACGAATGCAACGCGGCGATCGCTGCCTTGCGCGACCAGCGTCGAAAGCATCGACACCATCGGCGTCATGCCGACCCCGCCGGACACGAGCACGACGGGCGTCGACTTCGTGCGATCGAGATGGAAGTCTCCCATCGGCGCCGTCACTTCGACCACCGCGCCTTCTTCGACACCGTCATGCAGAAGCGTCGACAGACGGCCCGCCGGCACGGCTTCGGTGCCCCCTTCGCGCTTGACCGAAATGCGCAGCCACTTGCCGTGCGGCGCGTCCGACAGGCTGTATTGACGCGGCTGGTCGACGCCGAGTTCGCCGACGTAGCGCTTGACCGTGACGAATTGGCCCGGCTCGAAGCCTGCGGCCGGCGCGCCGTCGGCAGGCGTCAGGTAGAACGACGTGATCTCGTCGCTTTCCACGACCTTGCGCGACACGATGAACGGACGGTAGCCGCTCCACGCCGCGCCCTCGTACAGCTTGGCCTCGGCGCCGATCATGATCTTCGCGAGTTGCGCGTAGGCCGCGCGCCAGGCTTCGAGCGTCGCTTCGTCGACGGCGTCGCCGAGCACCTCGACCACCGACGCGAGCAGGTTTTCACCGACGATGGGGTAATGCTCCGGCCGAATATTCAAGCTCGCATGCTTATGGGAGATGCGACCGACGGCGGCGCCCAACGCACCGAGGTTGTCGATGTTCGCCGCATAGGCGTACACGGCATGCGCGAGCACGTCCGCTTGGCTGCCGCTCGTCTGGTGCGTTTGGTTGAAGAGATTTCGCAGTTCCGGACGATTCGCGAACATGCGACGGTAGAAATGCTTCGTGATCGTGGCGCCGTGCTGCGCGAAAACCGGGGCCGTGGCTTTGACGCGGGAGATTTGATCGGGGGTGAGAGCTGAGGTCATCGATTCGCGTTCCTCGTTAAGATGCATCAAGAATACATTTTAACAGAGGGCGGCAACCATACGACAGTTTGTCGCAGGGCAGCATGCCGCGTGGGCCGCCGCCTGCCTACTTCTCCGAACCGCAGGCCTTTACCCGTGTTGCAGCCGCGCTACTCCACGCGGCGCTCGGGCTGCCACAGCACGTCGCTGCCGCCACCGGCGCGATTGAGCACGCGCGCGAGCACGAACAGCAGATCGGACAGACGATTGACATAGCGGCGCGGCGCATCGGCGAGGGTTTGACCCACGCCGAGCGTGACGATCATGCGCTCGGCGCGCCGGCAAATCGTGCGGCACACGTGAGCGAGCGCCGCGGCGCGCGTGCCGCCGGGCAAGATGAACTCCTTCAGGGGCGGCAGATCGGCGTTGTAGTGAGCTAGCCAGCCGTCGAGCCGCGCCAGGTGCGCATCGCCGATGACCGTATGGCCCGGAATGCAAATCTCGCCGCCCAGATCGAACAGATCATGCTGAATGGCCGTCAGCGCGTCTTGGACATCGGCCGGCAACGGCTCCGTCAGCAAAACGCCGATTTGCGAATTCAGTTCGTCGACATCGCCCATCGCGGCAATGCGCGCGTCATCCTTGCGCACGCGGCTGCCGTCGCCGAGGCCCGTCGTGCCGTCGTCTCCCGTGCGCGTCGCGATCTTGCTCAAGCGGTGGCCCATCGTGGTTGCTCCTATCGTTCGTCCATGTCCTCTTCGGCGGGTACCGCTCCGCCTTCCTCGTTGCCGAGCCGAGCGAGGCGCCGCGAAGCGCAAAGCGACTCATTATAGGCGCGCCGAGAGGGCCTTAGAGCGGCCTGCGGCCTAGCCGTTCGGCCAATGCTGGTGGCCCCGCGATCGGCGTAGAATGGACCGACTTTGAACTGACCGTTGGCCGCAACGCCCGCTGCTCACACCGAGCGCGCTTCGCGCCGCCACGATGTACTCGTGCGGCGTGTTGTTGCGAGCCCCACGAGGAGACGCCATCCGTGAATCATCCCGTGCCTCCGGCCGCCCTGCGCCCCCGCCGGCCCTTCCCCGCCGAATTGCTCGCCGCGCTGCAAGCCGCGTTCGGCGAACGCGTGTCGATCTCGGAAGCCGTGCGCGCGCATCATGGCCGCGACGAGTCGCCGTTCGACCCGCAGTTGCCCGACGCCGTCGTCTTCGCCTTGAGTACGGAGGACGTGCGCACCGTCGTCGAGCTGTGCGTGCGGCACGACGTGCCGATCATTCCGTACGGCAACGGCTCGTCGCTCGAAGGGCAGTTGCTCGCCGTCGAAGGCGGCGTGAGCATCGACCTATCGGGCATGAATCAAGTGCTGTCGGTCGCCGCGGAAGATATGACGGCCACCGTCCAGGCCGGCGTTTCGCGCAAGTCGCTGAACGAGGCGCTGCGCGACACGGGGCTGTTCTTCCCGATCGATCCAGGCGCCGACGCCAGCCTAGGCGGCATGTCGGCCACCCGTGCATCGGGCACGAACGCCGTGCGCTACGGCACGATGCGCGAGAACGTCCTCGGCCTCACCGTTGTGCTGGCCGACGGGCGCATCATCAAAACCGGCACGCGCGCACGCAAGTCCTCCGCGGGGTACGACTTGACGCGCTTGTTCGTCGGCTCGGAGGGCACGCTCGGCGTCATCACGGAAGTCACCGTGCGGCTCTATCCGCAGCCCGAAGCGGTCTCGGCGGCAGTCTGCGCGTTCCCGTCGATGGGCGAAGCCGTGCGCACCGTCATCGAAACGATCCAGCTGGGTGTGCCCATCGCGCGCGTCGAGTTCGTCGATGCCCTCGCCATTCGCGCCATCAACCGGCATTCGAATTTGACGTTGACCGAATCGCACACGCTGTTTTTCGAGTTCCACGGCACCGAGGCGAGCGTCGAGGAACAGGCCGAGCGCGTCGAAAGCCTTGCCCACGAGCACGGCGGCAGCGGCTTTGCCTGGGCCACGCGGCCGGAAGAACGAAGCCGCTTGTGGAACGCGCGGCACAGCGCGTACTTCGCCATGCTGCAGTTGAAGCCCGGCTGCCGCGCGGTCACCACCGACGTCTGCGTGCCCATCTCGCGGCTCGCCGATTGCGTCGTGCAGACAGAACAGGATCTGCTCGGCTCGCCGCTGCCCTGCCCGATCGTCGGCCACGTGGGCGACGGCAACTTCCACGTCGCGATGCTGATCGATCCGTCCAAACCGGAGGAGCTGGCCGAGGCCGAACGGCTGAACCGGCGCGTGGTGGAACGCGCGCTCTCGATGGGTGGAACCTGCACGGGCGAGCACGGTATCGGGCTGCACAAGATGGACTTCTTGCTCGAAGAACACGGCCTTGCGGCCGTCGACGCCATGCGCGCCGTCAAGCATGCGTTCGATCCGCGCAATCTCATGAATCCGGGCAAGATTTTTTCGTACACGGCCTGAAGCGGCCGACTGGGGAGCCTATGGAAGCCGTTGCCCTGCAGCCGGCCGATATCCGCGCCGAGCGTCAACGGGAAGTCGTGCAAGCGCTGATGGCCACCTTGCCGGCGCACTGCCTGCTTTATCGCGACGAAGATACAGCGCCTTACGAGTGCGACGGCATGAGCGTCTATCGCCAATTGCCGCTGGCGGTGGCGCTGCCCGAGACCGAAGCGCAGGTGCAGCGAGTCTTGCAGATCTGCCGGCGGCTCGGCGTGCCCGTGGTGCCGCGCGGCGCGGGCACGGGCTTGTCCGGGGGCGCGACGCCGATCGGGCATGGCGTCGTGCTCTCGCTCTCGCGCTTTACGAAGATCGTCGAAGTCGATCCCTACGCACGCACGGCTACCGTGCAGCCCGGCGTGCGCAATCTGGCGGTGTCCGAGGCAGCCGCGCCGTACGGCCTTTACTACGCCCCCGATCCTTCATCGCAGATCGCCTGCACGATCGGCGGCAACGTGTCGGAAAACTCCGGCGGCGTGCACTGCCTGAAATACGGGCTGACCGTCCACAACGTGCTACGCGTGCGCGCCGTGACGATGGACGGCGAGATCGTCGAATTCGGCTCGCTTGCCCCCGATGCGCCGGGGCTCGATCTGCTGGCCGTCATGATCGGCAGCGAAGGGATGTTCGCCGTCGTCACGGAAGTCACCGTCAAGCTGATTCCCAAGCCGCAGCTCGCACAAGTCGTGATGGCCAGTTTCGACGACGTGGTCAAAGGCGGCGAGGCCGTCGCGGCTATCATCGCCGCCGGCATCATTCCGGCCGGCCTCGAAATGATGGACAAACCGGCCACGCGCGCGGTCGAGTCGTTCGTCGGCGCCGGCTACGACCTCGATGCAGCGGCGATCTTGCTCTGTGAATCGGATGGCACACCCGAGGAAGTCGCCGATGAAATCGTGCGCATGACGGCCGTGCTGCGCGAGCATGGCGCGACGCGCCTACAGATCTCCCGTACGGAAGCCGAGCGGCTGCGCTTCTGGTCAGGGCGCAAGAACGCCTTCCCGGCGGCGGGCCGTATCTCCCCCGATTACTATTGCATGGACGGAACGGTCCCGCGCCGCAGCATCGGCCCGCTGCTCGCGCGCATCGAAACGATGGAGCAGAAGTATGGCTTGCGCTGCATCAACGTCTTCCACGCAGGAGACGGCAATATGCACCCGCTCATCTTGTTCAACGGCAACGATCCGGACGAGTTGCGGCGCGCCGAGGAATTCGGCGCCGAGATCCTCGAGACGTGCGTCGAATTCGGCGGCACGGTGACGGGCGAGCACGGTGTCGGCATCGAGAAGATCAACTCGATGTGCGTGCAATTCTCGCAGGCGGAGCGCGATGCGTTTTTCGCGGTCAAGCGCGCGTTCGATCCGGCCGAGCTGCTCAATCCGACGAAGGGCATCCCCACGCGGGCGCGCTGCGCCGAGTACGGAAAGATGCACGTGCGCGGCGGGCTTCTGCCGCATCCCGAGTTGCCGCGCTTCTAGTCGACTGGGCGGCGGCTCGCTCGCACCGGCCGCCGCTGGGGCGCCTCGCCTTCGGGGAGACACGTGATTACCCCTAGGCAGGCCCGCCGCGGCTTGTCTCGGCGCGCTCGGTCGGTACAATCTGACCATCACGGCATGACTTGCGAAAAGCCGGCGCACCGGATGAACGACACGACGAAGCGGGAAGCCATGCAAGAAGAGGACATCGTGGCCTACTGGTCCGAACGGATTCGGACAGCCGCGGCCGAGGCGCGCCCACTGCGTTTGCGCGGCGCCGGCACCAAGGATTGGTACGGCCAGCAGTTGCAGGGCGAAATACTCGATACGCGTGCCTATCGGGGCATCATCGCGTACGACCCGGCGGAACTCGTCATCACGGCGCGTTGCGGCACGCCGCTGGCCGAGATCGAAACGGCGCTCGCGGAACACGATCAAATGCTGGCGTTCGAGCCGCCGCACTTCGGCCGCGCATCGACGCTCGGCGGCTGCATCGCGGCCGGCATCTCGGGGCCGCGCCGGGCACAAGCCGGCGCCGCGCGCGACTTCGTGCTCGGGGCCAAGATCATGAACGGCGCGGGCGACGTCCTGAGCTTCGGCGGTCAGGTCGTCAAGAACGTCGCGGGCTACGACGTGGCTCGGCTCATGGCGGGCTCGCTCGGCACGCTGGGGCTCATTCTCGATCTATCGATCAAGGTGATGCCGCGCCCAGCCGTGGAAGCTACGCTCAAATTCGACACCAACGGCACCGACGCGGTACGCAAGCTCAACGAATGGGGCGGCCGCCCGCTGCCCATCACGGCCAGTGCATGGCGCAACGGCACGCTCGCGGTGCGCCTGTCCGGCGCCGAGAGCGGCGTCAAGGCGGCCCGCAATACGATCGGCGGCGAAGTGGTCGACGCCGTCGAAGCGGAGCGCTTCTGGGAAGGCTTGCGCGAGCAGACCGATCCCTTTTTCGCCTCGATTCCGCCGAATGCGGCGCTCTGGCGCCTCGCCCTGCCTTCGATTACCGAGCCGTTGCAGCTGCCCGGCGCGCAGTTGATGGAATGGGGCGGCGCGCAGCGGTGGTGGATCACCGATACCGATGCGCAGACGGTGCGCATCAGCGCCAAGCAGGCGGGCGGACACGCGACGATTTTTCGGGCGGGACGGACCTTCGATCGCAGCGTCGGCGTCTTCACGCCGCTGCCGACGCCGCTCATGAAGATCCATCGCGGGTTGAAGACCGCGTTCGACCCGGCGCGCGTGTTCAATCGCGCCCGCATGTATCCCGATTTCTGACGCCGGCTTTTTCGTTTCGAAGGAGCGAAGTGCTGCACCCACGAACCACGCGATCGAGCAAGGAATAGAGCGAAGCAATGCAAACCCGACTTGCAGACTTCATCCGCGATACGGCTGACGGCGAGGAAGCCGATGCGATCTTGCGCAAGTGCGTGCACTGCGGCTTTTGCACAGCCACCTGTCCGACCTATCAGTTGCTGGGCGATGAACTCGACGGCCCGCGTGGGCGCATCTACCTCATCAAGCAGATGGTCGAAGGCGCGAGCGTGACGCGCAGCACGCAGTTGCATCTTGATCGATGTCTGACCTGCCGAAGCTGCGAAACGACGTGCCCTTCGGGCGTGCAATATGGGCGGCTCGTCGAGATCGGACGGCAGCACGTGGAAGCCACCGTACCGCGGCCGTTCGGCCAGCAACTGCTGCGGCGAGTGCTCGCGAGCGTGCTTCCCAACACCGCCGTATTCGCGCCCGCGATGCGGCTCGGGCAACTCGTTCGCCCGTTTCTGCCGCGGCGGCTGCGCGACAAGATTCCATCGCGCCAACGTCTGCTCGAGTGGCCGACCAAAGATACCGCACAGACCATTAACGCCAGGTCGAACGTCGCGGCCGATGCCGACGTTGATGCAGCCCATCCGGCCGCCGCACGTCGCATGTTGATGCTCGCCGGTTGCGTGCAGCCTGCCATGCTGCCGAATATCAATATCGCGACGGCGCGCGTCCTGCACGCGCTCGGCATCGAAACGGTGGTCGAGCTCGAGGCCGGGTGTTGCGGCGCCATTCGATTGCATCTCGGCTACCGTGACGAAGCGCTCGACGATGTGCGACGCAATGTCGACGCTTGGTGGCCGCATGTCGAAGCCGGGATCGAGGCGATCGTGATCAATGCGTCGGGTTGCGGTGCGACGGTCAAGGAGTACGGTCACTTGCTGCGCAACGATCCGGCCTATGCCGAGAAGGCACGCCGCATCACCGAGCTTTCTCGCGATATCGCCGAAGTGTTGTCGGGTTTCGAGGCTGAGCTCGCCGTGCTCGCGCGTCGACGCGGCGTACACACCGTGGCATTTCATCCGCCCTGCACGCTTCAGCATGGGCAGCAGATTCGAGGCACGGTGGAGCACTTGCTAGGATCGCTCGGCGTCGATACGCGCCTGCCGGCGGATAGCCATTTGTGTTGCGGCTCGGCCGGTACGTATTCTGTCACGCAGCCGGCGCTGTCTTATACGCTGCGCGATAAGAAGCTGCAAAATTTGGAAGCGCTCGAGCCGCAGATGATCGTCTCGGCGAACGTCGGGTGTATCGCTCACTTGCAAAGCGGGACGTCGATCCCGGTCGCTCATTGGATCGAGTTGGTCGAGCATTTGATTTATGGGTGAGGAGGGGTGGGCGCAGCAGGATAGTTCGACGTCCGCTAGCGCCGGCAGATGGTCGGCTTCGCGGATGCCCGCTCGCCGATGAAGCTCCCAACGTCGAGCCGTATAATCTGCGACTGACTCCGGGCCCACGCTCACGCCGAACTCATGTCCCATATCGCCGACAACCTATTGGACGTTCATCGCCGCATCGCCGATGCCGCGGATGCAGCCAACCGCTCGTCCGACGCGGTCCGCCTGCTGGCCGTTTCGAAAACATTCCCCGCTGACGATGTTCGAGCCGCATTCGAAGCGGGCCAACGCGCCTTCGGCGAAAACTACGTTCAAGAATCCATCGCGAAGATCGAAGCGCTCGCCGATTTGCGCGCACAGATCGAATGGCATTTCATTGGTCCGCTGCAATCGAACAAGACGCGCCCCGTGGCGGAGCATTTCGACTGGGTCCATTCGGTCGATCGCCTCAAGATCGCACAACGTTTATCCGAGCAACGGCCCGACTCGCTGGCGCCGTTGAACGTCTGCCTGCAGGTCAACGTCAGCGGCGAGGCCTCGAAAAGCGGTGTCCCGCTCGAAGACGCGCCCGCGCTCGCCAGCGAGATCGCCGCGTTGCCGAAGCTGCGCCTGCGCGGTCTCATGTCGATTCCCGAACCGGTCGAAGGTTTGGAGGCGCAACGCGCGCAGCACCGCACGCTGCGGCAACTCCACGAGGCACTGTGCGCGCAAGGGCTCGCACTCGATACGTTGTCGATGGGCATGTCGGCAGACCTCGAAGCGGCCGTGCTCGAAGGCGCGACGATCGTCCGCATCGGCACTGCCATCTTCGGCAAGCGCGACTACGCTCGCTAGGCACTCGCTCAGTACCCACTTGGCACCCAGGGCTCGTCAGGTTGCACCCACTCGGGCCGCACCCGGCTGAACGGCCTGCGGCGGCGGTCTATAATCGTCCGCTGCCCCCTCCTTCCAACGTTTCGAACATCATGAAGATCGCATTCATCGGCGGCGGCAATATGGCCGCGGCACTGATCGGCGGCTTGATCAAGCGCGGTGTCGCCCCCGCGGACCTCTACGCCATCGACGTCAACGAAGACGCCCGCACGCGCACTCAAGCACAGTTCGGCATTGCAACCGGTGCGCAAGCCGATGAGACGCTGCGCGGCTTCGACGCCATCGTGCTCGCGGTCAAGCCGCAGGTGCTCAAGACGGTTGCGTCCGATCTCGCACCGCATCTGTCGACGCAGCTCGTCGTCAGCATCGCGGCCGGCATTCGGGGTGCTGACCTGTCGCGTTGGCTCGGTAATTACACGCGCGTCGTGCGCGCGATGCCGAACACTCCGGCATTGATCGGACAAGGCGTCACGGGGCTCGTCGCGCTGGAAGGCGTCGACGAAGCAGGCCGCAATCTGGTGTCCGATGTGCTCGGCGCAGTCGGCACGACGGTGTGGTTCGACAACGAAGCGAAGATCGACGCCGTCACCGCCATCTCGGGCAGCGGCCCGGCGTATGTGTTCTATTTCATCGAAGCGATGCAGGAAGCCGCACGCAGCCTCGGTCTGAGCGAAGCGGAAGGCCGCGCGCTCGCGCTCGGCACGTTCGCGGGCGCGGCGCAACTGGCCGTGCAATCGGATGAGAGCCCCGCGGTCTTGCGCGAGCGCGTGACTTCCAAGGGCGGCACGACGGCCGCCGCGCTCGCCGCATTCGACGCGCAAGGCGTGAAAGCCGCGATCGTGAAAGGCGTGCTCGCGGCGGATGCGCGCGCGAAGGAAATGGGCGACGAGCTGGGTCGTCAATAGCCAACTCGTGCAAGGTCGAGCCGGTCAACGCCGGTTCGACCGGCGTCTTCACGCCGCCAATCAGAGAACCGACACCGCGTAATGCGCGGCGATGCCGGCGAACAGCACGCCGCCGAGCCAATTGTTGTGCAGAAACGCCTTGAAGCACGGCATCCGCTCGCGCGCGCGAATCAGCGTGTAGTGATAGAGCGCGCACCCGAGCGCAGCCGCCCAGCCGGCCCAATACACCCAGCCGAAATGCAACGTCGCGCCGATCGCCGCATAGATCCCGAGCGTGGCCGCATAGCAGAGCATGACGGCTGCCACGTCGAAGCGGCCAAACGTCAGGGCCGACGTGCGAATGCCGATCTTGATGTCGTCGTCGCGATCGACCATCGCATACTCCGTGTCATACGCCACCGACCAAAACACATTTGCCGCAAGCATGATCCACGCAAGCATCGGCACATGGTTTTGCACGGCTGCGAACGCCATCGGAATGCCGAAGCCGAACGCGATGCCCAGATAAGCCTGAGGAATCGCGAAAAAACGCTTCGTAAACGGATAGCTGCCGGCCACGAACAACGCCACCACCGATAATTCCTTCGTCAATCCGTTGAGCGGCAAGATCAGCAGGAACGAGACCATCGACAAGCCGATCGCGAGCGCCACCGCTTCCCATGCGCGGATCTTGCCGGAGGTCAGCGGCCGAGCTTCGGTGCGCTTGACGTACCGGTCGAAGTCGCGATCGGCGTAGTCGTTGATCGCGCAGCCGGCGGAACGCATGAGCACGGTGCCGACTACGAAGATGAGAAGCAGCACCGGGGAGGGCCGACCGTTCGAGGCAATCCACAGAGCATTGAGCGTGGGCCAGAGCAGCAGCAGGCTGCCGATCGGCTTGTCCATGCGGATCAAGCGCAAATACAGCGGAAGGCGGTCGAGCAAGGGCGCGTACATGAGCGAAATGAGCGAGACGGCGAAGGCTGGGAACGATCGTCGTATTGTAGTGCCTAGCGCTCAAAAGCCGAGGGCCTCCCCAATGGGAGGCCCTCAGTCGCGAAAAACGTGCGCGGCTAAGTGGGCCGTGTTACGCGAGCATCGAACGCAGCATCCACGCGGTTTTTTCATGCGTCTGCAGGCGCTGCGTCAGCAGATCGGCCGTCGGCTGATCGTTGGCGGCGTCGGCAGCCGTGAACACTTCGCGAGCGGTGCGCGCCACGGCCTCTTGACCTTGCACGAGCTGGCGGATCATGTCTTCCGCAACCGGCACGCCGTCGGCCTCGGGGATCGACGACAGCTTCGCGAAATCCCTATAACTGCCCGGGGCGTGCACGCCCAGCGCGCGAATGCGCTCCGCGATCGCGTCGACAGCCAGCGCAAGCTCGTTGTATTGGCCTTCGAACATCAGGTGCAGGGTGTTGAACATCGGGCCCGTGACATTCCAATGAAAGTTATGGGTCTTCAGGTAGAGCGTGTAGGTATCGGCAAGCAGCCGCGACAGACCATCCGCGATCTTCTTGCGGTCCTTGTCGCTGATGCCGATGTCGATTTGCACTGCGGTGTTTTTCTTTGCCATGGCGATTCCTTCCAAGGATCAAGCGAAACGGAGAGACGGAGAAACGGAAACACTGAGAACCGGCCGAACTCGCCGGCTGCGATGGCGCGAATCGAACAACGCGCGCAGCCGACGCAATTCAGTAGGAAAACTACGAACGCAAGTGTAGCCCAGGCGAGTAGAACAGTGCCGGTTCCGTGACACCGCACCGCTGCTTCAGATCCTGCATGCTATTTCTACCGCGCGGCTTGGCGTCGCTCGATCGCGGCGACGACGCCGTCGCCGTAAGCCGCGTCGACCCGACGGAAATGCTCGAGCGCGAGAGCGACGATCTCCTGCGGCACACCGTCGATATGGCGCGCGATGTTTTCGAACAATCGCTGGCGCTCGGCCTCGTCGAACAGGCGGAACAGCGCGCCGGGCTGGCTATAGTAGTCGCCGTCCTCGCGATGGTCGTAACGATCGACTGCGCCCGCCGCAAGCGGCGGCTCCGCGGCGCGGCTATCTTGCGCGAACTCGCCGAAACGGTTCGGCTCGTAGTTGGTCGTGCCGGCGAGATTGCCGTCCGTGCGCATCGCTCCATCACGGTGGAATGAATGATGGAACGGACACCTCGGCGCATTCACGGGAATCTGATGATGATTGACGCCGAGCCTATAGCGCTGCGCATCGCCGTATGAAAAGAGGCGCCCCTGCAGCAGGCGGTCGGGCGAAAAGCCGATGCCGGGCACCACGTTGGCGGGCGTGAAAGCCGCCTGCTCGACGTCTGAGAAATAATTGCCCGCATTGCGGTTCAGTTCGATGACGCCCACATCGATGAGCGGATAGTCCTTGTGCGGCCACACCTTCGTGATATCGAACGGGTTGTATGCCACCTTGGCCGCATCGGCTTCGGGCATGACCTGAATACGGAACGCCCACTTCGGAAATCGGCCTTCGTCGATGCTTTGGATCAAATCGCGCTGCGCGCTCTCGCGGTCCCGGGCGATCACCTGCGCCGCTTCTTCGTCGGTGTAGTTCTCGACGCCATTCAACGACTTGAAGTGAAACTTCACCCAAAAGCGCTCGCCGCCATCATTGACGAACGAGTACGTGTGCGAGCCGAAGCCGTGCTGCTGCCGGTAGTTGCGCGGAATACCTCGATCGCTCATCAAGATCGTGACCTGATGCAGCGATTCCGGATGGCGCGTCCAGAAGTCCCACGCGGCGACGTTGCTGCGCAAGTTGGTGTAGGGGTCGCGCTTTTGCGAGTGGATGAAGTCGGGGAATTTCAGGGGGTCGCGAATGAAGAATACCGGCGTGTTGTTGCCGACCACGTCCCAGTTGCCCTCTTCCGTATAGAACTTGATCGAGAAGCCTCGCACGTCGCGTTCGGCATCGGCGGCTCCGCGTTCCCCCGCCACGGTCGAAAAACGGATGAAGAGCGGCGTGTCCTTGCCGATCTCGCTGAAGATCTTTGCTTTGGTGTACCGGCTGATGTCATGCGTCACGACGAAGCGGCCGAACGCCCCCGACCCTTTCGCGTGCACACGGCGTTCGGGAATGACCTCGCGATCGAAATGCGCGAGTTTTTCGAGCAGCCAAACATCCTGCAGGGCGATCGGGCCGCGCGCGCCGGCAGTCAGCGAATTCTGATTGTCGGCGACGGGAGCGCCGGCGGCGGTCGTGAGTTTGCGGTCGGTCATCCTGAACTCCTCATGGATCGTTAGTCATTCGGTCCATGAAGAGTAATCCGATCTATTGATAAATCCTATTTGATTGTTTTTATCTATTCGATAGTAGGGCCAGGAATCGGGGCGCCCAGTCAATTGACCACGGCCGGCATGTCGAGCTTAACCACGCCCGGCAACTCGCAGGAGGCGATGGCTTCGCTGATGGCGTCGATGGCCGGCATGCGCGTGAAACTCTTGCGCCAGGCGAGCACGACGCGCCGGTCCGGCACCGGCTCGTCGAACGGTACGTAGCTGAGCAGCCCGGCGTCGGGGCCGCCGGCATGCGCTCGAACTTCCTGCACCGACATGCGCGGCAGAACCGTGATGCCCACACCGCTCGCGACCATGTGCCGAATCGTCTCGAGCGACGAGCCTTCGAAGGTCTTCTGAATGCCGTCTGCCGTTTGCGAAAACCGCATGAGTTCCGGGCAGACGCCCAGCACGTGATCGCGGAAGCAATGGCCGTTGCCGTGCAGCAGCATCGTTTCCTGCTTCAGATCGGTCGCGTCGATCTTCTTGCGCGACTCCCAGGCATGCCCCGCGGGCAGCGCGACGACGAACGGCTCGTCATAGAGCGGGCGCACCATGAGCCCCGTTTCCGGAAACGGCAGCGCCATGATCGCGACGTCGATCTCGCCCTGCTTGAGCAGCTCGATGAGCTTGAGCGTGTAATTCTCCTGCAGCATCAGCGGCATCTGCGGGACATTCTTGATCATCTGCTTGACCAGCGTCGGCAACAGATACGGCCCGATCGTATAGATGACGCCGAGCCGCAGCGGCCCCACGAGCGGATCCTTGCCCTGCTTGGCGATCTCCTTGATGGCGAGCGTCTGTTCGAGCACGCGCTGAGCCTGCGTCACGATCTGCTCGCCGATCGGCGTCACGCTCACTTCGCTCGTGCCGCGCTCGAAAATCTGCACGTTCAGCTCGTCCTCGAGCTTCTTGATCGCCACGGACAACGTGGGCTGGCTGACGAAGCACGCCTCGGCGGCACGGCCGAAATGCCGCTCGCGCGCAACCGCCACGATGTATTTCAGTTCAGTGAGCGTCATTGGGGGACCAATCAGGCGTAGAAATCGATAGGTTTATCTTATACACCCGACTCGCCGATTCGCCAACAGGGCTGCGTGCCCTGGACAGCATGGGCCCGTAGCGGGCGTTTCGGGCCAATTGGCGGGTGCCGCGAGCCGTTCATGCAGGCCCGCGGCGCATCGGCAGTCGCATCGGCCCCTTAGACTCACGCCTTCAAGAATTGCTCCCTCCCGCCGAGCCAGCGCGCCAGATGCTGGAGGACGACGTCCGGATAATCGGCGATGAGACGAGCCGCCGCCTCGCGGGCCGGCTCGATGAGCCAGGCGTCGTTCTCCAAGCTCGCGAAGCGCAGCATCGCCGCACCCGATTGGCGCGCGCCGAGAAATTCGCCGGGGCCACGGATCTCGAGGTCGCGCCGCGCGATCTCGAAGCCGTCGGTCGTTTCGCGCATCGTCTTCAACCGCTCGCGCGCCGTCAACGACAAAGGGTTGCTATAGAGCAGCACGCAAATGGAAGCCGCGCTGCCGCGCCCCACGCGCCCACGCAATTGATGCAGCTGAGCTAGGCCAAAGCGCTCCGCATGCTCGATCACCATCAGGGACGCATTGGGCACGTCCACGCCCACTTCGATCACCGTCGTCGCCACGAGCAACTGAACCTCGTTACGTGAGAAAGCATCCATCACGGCGGCCTTCTCGGAAGGCGGCAAGCGCCCGTGCACGAGGCCGACGCGCAGCTCGGGCAACGCTTGCACCAAGGTTTCGTAAGTCTCGATGGCCGTCTGCAGTTGCAGCGTCTCGCTTTCCTCGATGAGCGGGCAGACCCAGTACACCTGTCGCCCCGTCAACGCGGCCTCCCGCACGCGCGCGATCACCTCGTCGCGACGCGCGTCGGAAATCAGTTTCGTGACGATCGGCGTGCGCCCGGGGGGCAGCTCGTCGATCGTCGACACGTCGAGATCGGCGTAATAGGTCATCGCCAACGTGCGCGGAATCGGCGTGGCCGACATCATCAGCTGATGCGGCTGGAACGCCGCCTTGCCGTCCGCCGCTCGGTCGGCCTTGGCGCGCAACGCGAGCCGCTGCGCGACGCCGAAGCGATGCTGTTCGTCGACGATGACGAGGCCGAGCCGGGCGAATTCCACGGTGTCTTGAATGATCGCGTGCGTGCCGATCACAAGCTGCGCCGCGCCCGAGGCCGCCGCCTCCACGGCCGCTCGCTTCTCCTTCGCCTTGAGGCTGCCCGCGAGCCAGGCGACGGTGACGCCAAGCGGCTCCAGCCAACCGCGCAACTTGCGCGCATGCTGCTCGGCGAGAATTTCCGTCGGCGCCATCATCGCCGCCTGGTAGCCGCAATCGATCGCTTGGGCCGCCGCGAGCGCGGCGACGACGGTCTTGCCGCTGCCCACGTCGCCCTGCAACAGCCGCTGCATCGGATGCGGCGCGTCCAGATCGGCGGCGATCTCGGAGACCACGCGCGCCTGCGCCTGCGTCAGCTTGAACGGCAACGCGGCCAACAGCTTCGCGACGAGGGTGGCGCCTGCCGCCCCGCGCGGCATCGAGGGCGCCGAGCGGGCGCGCCGCTCCTCGTGCGCCCGCTTGAGCGAGAGCTGCTGCGCGAGCAGTTCGTCGAACTTGATTCGCGTCCACGCCGGGTGGGTGCCGTCGGTCAACGCGGCCTCGTCGGCGTTGGCGCTGGGGTGATGCAGCACCCGCACGGCCTCGGCGAGCGGCGGCAGCGCCAACGGCCGGCAGTACTGCTCGGCGATGCCCTCGGGCAGGATTTCCGGCAATGGGGTATGAGCGAGCGCGTTGTCGATAGCCTTGCGCAAATAGGCTTGCGATACGCCGGCCGTACTCGGATACACGGGCGTAAGCGCTTGAGGCAGCGGCGCGTCCTCTTCGACGGGGCGCACCGTCGGATGCACCATTTCGAGCCCGAAGAAGCCGCCTCGCACGTCCCCGCGCACGCGCAGGCGCACGCCGAGCGCCATCTGCTTGACCTGCGACCCGTAGAAATTGAGAAACCGCAGCGCGAGCTCGTCGCCTTGTGCGTCGCGCAGCTTCACGACGAGCTGGCGGCGCGGCCGGTAGGCGATCTCGTTGTCGACCACGACACCTTCGGTTTGCGCCGTCTCGCCGGGCAGCAGTTCGCCGACGGGCGTGAGCGTCGTTTCGTCTTCGTATCGCATCGGCAAATGCAGAACGAGATCGATGGCGCGCGTGAGGCCCAACTTGGCGAGCTTGTCGACCGTTTTCGCGGGCTTGGCCTGCTTGGCGGCTTGCGTGGCGGCTTCCTTCGCGGCCTGCTTAGCGGCAGACTTGCGGGCAAGGGCCTCGTCGGATTCATCGGCCGCCGGCGCTTGCGCGTCCCGCGCCGCCAGGCGCCCCGGCCGGGAGGGCGGAGTCGGCAACGCTTCTTCGTCGTGATCGGGCGGGCGCAATCGGGGCAACGGCATCACTCTGCTGGCAAGTACAATAACGGTTTATTTCGACGAACGGCATGCGGGGCCGCATCGGCTCGCGTTTCGCGATCATAACGGCTCGTGAGCCGTCTCGCCGCGTCCTCGCCCCCCAATCAACGCAGCATGTTCACGCTTTCCGATTTCGATTTCAATCTTCCGCCCGAGCTGATCGCGCAAACGGCGCTGCGCGAGCGCAGCGCAAGCCGCCTGCTCGAAGTCGACACAACGGGCAAGCCCGCGCGGCTCCTCGACCGGCGCTTCGCCGAATTGCCCCAGTGCCTAGCCGCCGGCGACCTGCTGGTCTTCAACGATACCAAAGTGCTCAAAGCTCGCTTCTTCGGTCAAAAGGCCAGCGGCGGGAAAATCGAGGTGCTCATCGAGCGCCTGACCGGCGAGCGCAGCGCGCTGGCGCAAATCCGCGCCAGCAAGAGCCCTTCGCCGGGCACGACGCTCAAGCTCGCCGACGCCTTCGACGTAACGGTGGGCGAGCGCGTCGAGCCGTTCTATACACTACATTTTCCCGACGACTGCCTCACGCTGATCGAGCGATACGGCCGGCTGCCGCTGCCGCCCTACATCGAGCACGACCCGGACGCCACCGACGAAACGCGCTACCAGACCGTTTTCGCGCAGAATCCGGGCGCCGTCGCCGCGCCCACGGCGGGCCTGCACTTCGACGAGGCCCTGCTGGCGCAGCTCGATGCGCAAGGCGTGGAACGCGCGACGCTCACGCTGCACGTGGGCGCCGGGACGTTCCAGCCGGTGCGGGTCGAAAACATCGCCGAGCACAAGATGCACACCGAGTGGTACCAATTGCCGCAAACGCTCGTCGACAAAATCGCGGCTGCACGCGCGCGCGGCTCGCGCGTGATCGCAGTGGGCACGACGTCGATGCGCGCGCTCGAAGCCGCGGCGCGCGACGCCGAGGCCGCGGGCCGGCCGCTCGCGGCAACCTCGGCCGAAACCGATATCTTCATCACGCCCGGTTATCGGTTCCGCGTCGTCGATCGGCTCGTGACGAATTTTCATTTGCCGAAATCGACGCTGCTGATGCTCGTCAGCGCCTTCGCGGGCGTGGACGCGATCCGCGAGGCCTACCGGCATGCGATCCAGCAGCGTTATCGTTTTTTCAGCTACGGCGACGCCATGTTGCTGACCCGCGCCGGTAGCTGAAGCATCGCGGGGGACGGGCGAATTGCCCGCACTCATTTCTCGCGCCGCCGGTTCGATCCGGCGGCGCTCTTTTCCCTGCGCCGGACTGTTCTCCGGTGGCAAAAGGAGCTTTGCATGACCCAGGGCCATCATCACGACGATCGCGTCGGCCACGACGGCCACGACGGCCGCGACTGCGCGACGCCGTCCCCGGCCGAGTTGAACGGCCTCCAATTCGAACTGCTCAAGACCGACGGCCACGCGCGACGCGGCCGCCTGACGCTCAATCACGGCGTGGTCGAAACGCCGATCTTCATGCCGGTCGGCACCTACGGAACGGTCAAGGCGATCCAGCCGCGCGAACTCGAGGAAATCCAGGCGCAAATCATCCTCGGCAACACGTTCCACCTTTGGCTGCGCCCGGGGCTCGACACCGTCGCGGCGCACGGCGGGCTGCACGGCTTCATGGGCTGGCGCCGGCCGATCTTGACCGATTCGGGCGGCTTCCAAGTGTTCTCGCTTGGCGATCTGCGCAAGATCACCGAGGACGGCGTCACGTTCGCCTCGCCCGTGAACGGCGACAAGCTGTTCCTGTCGCCCGAGGTGTCGATGCAAATTCAAAAGGTGCTGAACTCCGACATCGTCATGCAGTTCGACGAGTGCACGCCGTATGCGACCGACGGCGTGCCGACGAGCCATGACGACGCCGCCGCGTCGATGCGCATGTCGCTGCGCTGGGCCAAGCGCTCGATCGACGAATTCGACCGGCTCGGCAATCCGAACGCGCTGTTCGGCATCGTGCAAGGCGGCATGTTCGAAGACTTGCGCGACGAATCGCTCGCCGGCCTCTCGGAGCTGGGCTTTCACGGCCTGGCCGTCGGCGGGCTGTCCGTCGGCGAGCCGAAAGAGGACATGATGCGTGTGCTCGAGCACGTCGGGCCGAAGCTGCCGGCCAACAAGCCGCACTATCTGATGGGCGTGGGCACGCCCGAGGACCTGGTGGCCGGCGTCGCCGCGGGCATCGACATGTTCGACTGCGTGATGCCCACGCGCAATGCGCGCAACGGCTGGCTGTTCACGCGCTTCGGCGACGTCAAGATCCGCAACGCCACCCACAAGAATTCGCTGCGCCCGCTCGACGAAACCTGCGGCTGCTATACCTGCCGCCATTTCACGCGCGGCTACCTGCATCACTTGCACCGCGTGGGCGAAATCCTCGGCGCGCAACTGAATACGATCCACAACCTTCACTACTATCTCGAACTCATGAGCGAGATGCGCGACGCCATCGACGCCGGCGCATTCGAGGCATTTCGTCTGCGTTTTCGAGACGAAAGAGCGCGCGGCGTGGACTAGCGAGAGGGGGTCCGGTCAGGCGGCGCGCGGCGTGGGAAACTGGCGCGCGCTTGAGACAGCCGGAGGCCGTCGAAGGCGCGCGGCCGTCTCCGTAGGCGCTGGTGGTAAAATACGCGGCTATTTTTCGATCGCTTCAGATCATTTCGATCGCCACTTACGGAGAAACCAACGTGTCGCTGATTTCCAATGCATTCGCGCAAGGCGCAACCGGCGGCGGCGCCGAGTCGAGCCTGATGAGCTTCCTGCCGCTCATCCTCATGTTCGCGGTGCTTTACTTCATCATGATTCGCCCGCAAATGAAGCGCCAAAAAGAGCATCGCAACATGCTCTCGGCCATGGCCAAGGGCGATGAAGTCGTGACGAACGGCGGCCTCGTCGGCAAGGTGACGAAGGTCGGCGAAGCGTACGTCGGCATCGAAATCTCCGAAGGCACGGAAATCACCGTGCAAAAGTCGGCCGTCACGACGATTCTCCCGAAAGGCACGATCAAGTCGCTCTAACGCGGCTCGCCGCCCTGCCCAGCCTTGCCCTGCCTAGAGCGGGGCGGCCCGGCAGGCGCGCGGCGCATCGTCCACACGCCAACCCACCCGTTCGGCTTCCCCATGAATCGCTACCCCCTTTGGAAATATGTCGTGATGGCCGTGGCACTCGCTATCGGCCTTCTGTACACATTGCCCAACTTTTTCGGCGAAGCGCCGGCCGTTCAGGTGCTGAGCGGCAAGGCGACGGTCAAGCTCGACACCTCGACCCTCACCGAGGTCGAAGCCGCGCTCACGGCGAATAAAATCACGCCCGACGACGTCACGTACGACAGCGCCGCGGCGAACGCCAACATTCGCGTCCGCCTGAAGGACACCGACACGCAGCTGCGTGTGAAGGACGTGCTGCAAAAGGCGCTGAACCCCGATCCGAACGACCCGCAGTTCGTCGTCGCCCTGAATCTGCAAAGCGCGTCGCCACGCTGGCTGACCGCATTGCACGCGCTGCCGATGTATCTCGGCCTCGACTTGCGCGGCGGCGTTCACTTCCTGATGCAGATCGACATGGCGGGCGCGCTCAACAAGCGGCTCGACTCCGACGCAGCCGATGCACGCACGCTCTTGCGCGACAACAACATCCGCGACGGCGGCGTGAACCGGGTCAATCAGTCGGTCGTCATCGAGTTCGCCGATCAGGCCACGGCCGATTCGGCTCGTACCCAGCTCACGCGCGGCATCACGGAACTGCAATGGACCACGCGCGCGCCCGCGAGCGGCGGCGTGCAGGTCGTCGGCACGTTCACACCGGCGCAGCTGAACGCAGTCGAGGAAGGGGCCGTCAAGCAGAACATCACGACGCTGCACAACCGCGTGAACGAGCTTGGCGTGGCCGAGCCGGTCATTCAACAGCAAGGCGCCGATCGTATCGTCGTCGAACTGCCCGGCGTGCAAGACACGGCGAAGGCGAAGGAAATCATCGGCCGCACGGCCACGCTCGAGGCGCGTCTGGCCGATCCGGTCAACACGCACCCGGCGCCGGGCGAAGCGGTTCCGGCGGGCGACGAGCTCTTCACCGAAGGCAGCCAAGCACCGGTGCTGCTGCGCAAGCAGGTGATCTTCACGGGGGACAGCATCATCGATGCCTCGGCCGGCTTCGACGAACATCAGCGTCCGTCGGTCAACATCCGCTTGAACTCGTCGGCGGGCCGCGCCGTGCGGGACGTTTCGCGCGACAACATCGGCAAGCCGATGGCGATGGTGCTGTTCGAAAAGGGCAAGGGGCAAGTGCTGACGGTCGCGACAATCCAGTCCGAACTGGGCGATCGCTTCCAGATTACGGGCCAGCCCACGCCGCAAGCGGCCGCCGATCTCGCGCTGCTGCTGCGCGCGGGCTCGCTCGCCGCGCCAATGGACATCATCGAAGAGCGCACGATCGGCCCGAGCCTCGGCGCCGACAACATCAAGAAGGGCTTCGATTCGGTCGTCTACGGCTTCGCCGCGATCACCGTGTTCATGATTGCCTATTACTTGCTGTTCGGCCTCGTTTCGGTCATCGGGCTGTCGGTCAACCTGCTGCTGCTCGTGGCCGTGCTGTCGATGCTGCAAGCCACGTTGACGCTGCCTGGCATCGCGGCTATCGCGCTCGCGCTCGGCATGGCGATCGACGCGAACGTGCTCATCAACGAGCGCGTGCGCGAAGAATTGCGCCACGGCGCCCCGCCGCAACTGGCGATCCAGAACGGCTACGCGCACGCTTGGGCGACGATTCTCGACTCGAACGTCACGACGCTGATCGCCGGCCTCGCGCTTTTGGCGTTCGGCTCGGGCCCCGTACGCGGCTTCGCGGTCGTGCACTGTATCGGCATCTTGACGTCGATGTTCTCGGCCGTGTTCTTCTCGCGTGGCCTCGTCAACGCCTGGTACGGCGGCAAGAAGAAGCTCAAGTCGCTCTCGATCGGCCAGGTTTGGCGACCGGCCGGCGAAGGCGCGCCCTATCCGCAGGTGAGCAACGAGGTGGACGCCGATACCGACACCGTGCGCACAACCAAGGCCATCGCCGCTCAGCCGAAGGGCAAGAGCGGACGCGCTGGAGCGAAGCCGGTTCTGCGCAATCGAACGGGCGACGGCGCCGCGCCGCGCAAACCGGGCTCGTCCCGCTAACAGGTTCGGACCGGAGACAAAACCATGGAATTCTTCCGCATCCGCAAAGACATCCCGTTCATGCAACGCGCGTTGATCTTCAACGCGATCTCGTTCCTGACGTTCTTCGCGGCGGTGTTCTTCTTGCTGCATCGCGGGCTGCACCTATCGGTGGAGTTCACGGGCGGCACCGTCATCGAAGTGCAGTATCCGCAGGGCGTGCAGCTCGACCCAGTGCGCAAGACGCTCGACTCGCTCGGCTACGGCGACGCCCAGGTGCAAACGTTCGGTACGTCGCGCGACGTGATGATCCGGCTGCCGCTGAAGCAGGGCCTCACGTCGGCTCAGCAGAGCGATCAGGTCATGGCGGGGCTCAAGGCACAGGACGCGGCGGCGCAATTGCAGCGCGTCGAGTTTGTCGGCCCGCAGGTGGGTAAGGAACTCGCCACCAATGGGCTGCTTGCGCTCGCCTGCGTCGTCGCGGGCATCGTCATCTATCTGTCGTTCCGCTTCGAATGGAAGTACGCCATTGCCGGCATCATCGCGAACTTGCATGACGTCGTGATCATTCTGGGCTTCTTCGCGTTCTTCCAATGGGAGTTCTCGTTGTCGGTGCTTGCCGCCGTGCTGGCCGTGCTCGGCTACTCAGTGAACGAATCGGTCGTGATCTTCGACCGGATCCGCGAGACGTTCCGCCGCGAACGCAAGATGACGGTCATGGAAGTCATCAACCACGCGATCACGAGCACGATGTCGCGCACGATCATCACGCACGGCAGTACGCAGATGATGGTGCTGTCGATGTTCCTGTTCGGGGGCCCGACGCTGCACTACTTCGCGCTCGCGCTGACGATCGGCATCTGCTTCGGCATCTACTCGTCGGTGTTCGTGGCCGCGGCGTTGGCGATGTGGCTCGGCGTGAAGCGCGAGGATCTGCTCAAGGATAAGAAGCCGCGTTACGATCCGAACGATCCGAACGCCGGCGCGGAGGTCTGAGCGGCCGACTAGGTCGGTTCTTCCGCTGTTGAGGGCGTCGGTTGCCCACCCCAAAAAGCGCGCACCAGTAAATATCCGGTGCGCGCTTTTTTGTTGCAGAAATGAAACGTTTTGTGCAGATCAGCCGTCACTCTAGCCATTGCGGCGTCGCTGCAGCCCAATCGGACACACACGGCATGCTCCTTGCATTCCAAGCGCGCATTCATGCTGAATGATTGGATGAGCGCAATGAGCACAGAAACCGGCACGGTGACGCCGCTCCCGCCGCGCACCATTACGACGCCCGCGCGGCAGCAACGGTCGAACACCATCCGCGCGGCCGTCGATCGATTTGCCGCCCAGGTCGAGTTGACGGCGTCGCAGCGCCACTTGCTCGGCCTCGTCATCGACGAGGCCATCGAAGCGGCTGCGCCCAAGCCATCCATGCTCGCGTCGACGGACCCGTCGAACGATGCCGCCCTCCCTGACGTCTAGCGCCGCTCGACGCGCCACTGCGGGTACGTCGGATGCGGTTACTGCGGCAGGTAATTGATGAAGGCGAGCGACCCGTCGGCGACGAGCATGAACAACCCATCGACGCCGTTGTTGACGATCGCGCTCATCTGGCCCGTGAACTGCGGGTTCGCACTGCCTACCTGCTGAATCGTGTTGGACCAGAAGTTGTTCGCCGTGATCGCCTCGGTCACGAGGCATACCTGGCCGCTCGGCGTCGCCCAAGCCAAGTTCGCGACACCACCGTTCGACAGCATGACCGGCGCAGCGTTAGAAATCGGATACTGGTCAGCCGTGACGTTGTTGATCGGCCCCCATTGCGGGAAGCTGGGCGGCGCGCAATAGACGAGGGGGTTTTGGGCAACGCCGGCATTGGCGTTGTATCCCGCATAGGCCGCGTTTTGCAAATTCGTGTCGAAGTTGGCTGCGGGGCCGTTGGCGAACTGGGGCGGCGAATCGGGCTGGATCGTCGTGCCGACGACGGTGAAGGGGCTCCATGAGTCGTAGCCCCCGCCGGCGTATTGAGTCGACTGATACATATTGGGTTGATTGCCGATCAGCACGGCTTGCAAACATCCCTTGTTGGGGCCGCCTTGCAGGAGAAACACCGGGAACTCGATTTGCGTCGCGTTGAAGCCGCTGCCCAGGTGGCTCCACGACGACCACTTCGGGCTGCTGCCGACCGAAGTCTCCCAGGCATGCCAAAGATTTCCGCTGGTATCGAGCGCGAACGCTTCCAGCCGCGCATTCGTGTTTTGCACGAGTTGAACCGGACCGGTGAAGTTCGTGCCGGATGGCGCGCCCGTAATCGCGACCCACGGCGTGTAGATCCCTTGGAACGGATTGATGTAGCTGATTTGAATCTGTCCGGACTGCATGCGTCCGATTACCGCAATCGAGCCGTTCTGCGACAATGCCGCCGCGGGACTGTACGTGAGCGTGCCGCCGTACGTGCTCCAAGTGCCTTTTGTCCCGCTCGGATCGATCTTGCACATCCCGAGCCGGTTGTCGAGATTGCGCGTGAATGCGAAAAGCGATCCCGAATAGTAGATCGGCGTCGGCAGGCCTCGAAATTGACCGCCGAGGTTTGCCCAATCGGTCGTCGGGCTCACTGACAGTTTCGAGAAATCCGCTTCTTGAAACGTATTGGTTGTAAGAGGTGTGGCCATGGTAGCTCCTGATCTCCTTGGTAACGTGCGGCGTGCTTCAGCCCTGGTTTCGCCGCACTGCGCGCGGTGGCGGACGAGGTACGACCGCCCGTGAAACGGCTGACACCAACGTAAGAACCCATCTTTGCTGCTTCTGATTTTTCTGATGAAGCCAATTCCGATGAAGTACCCACTGCATTTTTGGCCGGCGCCCGAACGCATACCTGGAGGACCGGCAGCGCGCACGAAAACCCGTCAATTGCCGTTACGGCAATGGAGTAGTGCGAGGCCGAATTGAGCTTAGTGCATCGGATCCACGTCTGACCCTTTACCTATCTAGGTTGATAGGTAAAGCGACGCCGAAGGCGTGGAGACGATCGAATAACCGCCCGCAATGCGGTTCGGGCTGCGGCGCTCCGCTTTTATTTGCGCTTTGGCCTATTCGAAACGACGGGTTCCAAGCCGGAGATCCGTTTAAGTTCCGGTATCTCGACATCGAGTAGCACCATGTCGTCGCATTCGCATCACACATACGTTCGTCGGCGGGCGCCGCACGACGTCTATAAACGGTTGCCGTTCATCCATGGGGCCAAGCAATGTTGACCCGTCTTTCGCGCATCACCTGCTTCTTCGTTTGGCTAGTGCTCGCGCCCGCGTGTTTCTCTCAGGAGACGATCGCTTTCCCTTCGCTCGATCTCGACGCAGCGGGCCAGCCTGTCACGCTCGATGGCTATCTCTTTCTACCGGAACCGTACGACGCATCGAAACGCTTTCCGGCCGTCGTCTTCATGCACGGCTGCGGTGGCCTTCTGACGCGCGCGGGAAAGATCAACTCGCGGGAAACCGATTGGGCTCGCCGCCTGAGCAAGCAAGGCTATGTCGTGCTGGCCGTCGACAGCTTTACGACACGCAATCAGGGGAGCGAATGCGCCGGTGGCGGGCCCGTCCGTCCTCAGACGCAACGCCCGCTCGATGCCTACGGTGCGTTGCGCTATCTGCAACATCGCGCCGACGTGACGCCCAACCGCGTGGCGCTCATCGGATGGTCGCACGGCGGGGGCACCGTGCTGTTCGCCATCGGCCCGCAAGGGCCTGCACAGCACCGACCAAATCGAGCACAAGGAACGAATGCACCCGAAGAGCCGGAGAGCGACTTCCGGGCCGCCGTAGCGTTCTATCCGGGCTGGTGCAACGACAAGGCGCAACATGCGGCAGATTGGAATACAACCGTGCCGCTATTGATCCTGACTGGAGAAAGCGATGTTTGGACGCGCGCGGCGCCGTGCAAGCACTTTGTCGAGACGATCCAAGCGCATGGCGCACCGGTCGAGCTGCACATCTATCCGGGCGCTTATCACGACTTCGATTTCCCGCACTTGCCGGTGCGCTCGCGCCCGGAATTCACGAATCCGCGCACAGGCGTCGTGCCCATCACCGGCACGGATCCGGCGGCGCGCGAGGACGCCATCGAGCGTGTGACGGCGTACCTCGCGCGCTACCTCAAGAACGACAACTAACGTCGTTCAAGGCACGACTCGCGCTTACTCGTCATGATCGTGATCGCGATTGTTGTGCTCGCCTCGGCACGCACGGTCATGTAGACGTTGCGGCTGAAAACCAGGCAATTCGGCAGCGTCGAACGCGAAGGCAAAGAATTGATTCGGGTTCGATGCGCCGTTCGGATGATGCGTGTCGGTCACCGTGCCGATGAAGTCGTTGTCGTTCGCGA